>JBKJJJ010000116.1:0-3671 GCA_046598045.1 Candidatus Eiseniibacteriota bacterium | reverse complement strand
TCCGCCTCGGTGCGCTCGAGCGCGCGGAAGCCCGAGAGCCGCTCCTCGGTGACGAGCAGGCCCCACGCCTCGCGCAGGTCGTCGAGCGACAGAATCTCGGCGGGCTCGGGCTTCCGCGCGCTCGAGCGCACCGAGGCGGAGACATTCTTCCTCGGGCTGAGCTCGCGCGACCAGTCCGAGCTCCTGCTCGAGTTGCCCCAGCCCGAGCGCCGCTCGTGGCTCAGGCTGCTCGCGCCCGACGACGCCGCCGACGTGATCCAGGAGGCCCCGCGCGAGGAGTGGCCGCACCTGCTGGCGCTGCTCGACGAGCCGACCCGGCGCGAAGTCTCCGCGCTCCTGGCCTATGCCGAGGACGATGCCGGCGGCCTGATGAGCCCGCGCTACGCGCGCACCCGGCCCGAGATGACGATCGACGAGGCCATCGCCTACCTGCGCCGCCAGGCGCGCGAGAAACCCGAGTCGCTCTATTACGCCTACGTGCTCGACCAGGAGCAGAAGCTGCTCGGCGTCGTCTCCTTCCGCGAGCTGTTCGCCGCGCTGCCGGACACGAAGGTCGCCGACATCATGCGCACCCGGCTCCAGACCGTGCACGAGGACATGGACCAGGAGGAGGTCGCCAAGCTGTTCGACCGCCTCCACCTGGTCGCGCTGCCGGTGGTCGACGACCAGGGCGTGATGAAGGGCATCGTCACCGCGGACGACATCGTCGATGTCGTGCGCGAGGAGGCGACCGAGGACATCCAGAAGATGGGCGGCACCGAGGCCCTCGATGCGCCGTACCTCGACATCGGGTTCTTCACGATGATCAAGAAGCGCGGCGGCTGGCTGATGGCGCTGTTCGTCGGCGAGATGCTGACCGCGAGCGCGATGGGCTACTACCAGGCGGAGATCGCGCGCGCGGTCGTGCTCGCGCTGTTCGTGCCGCTCGTGATCTCGAGCGGCGGCAACTCGGGGAGCCAGGCCACGACGTTGGTCATCCGCGCGATGGCGCTGGGCGAGGTGCGTCTGCGCGACTGGTGGCGCGTGGTGCGGCGCGAGTTTCTCGCCGGCTTGACGCTCGGCGTGCTGCTGGCGACCATCGGCGTGATCCGCATCCTGACCTGGGAGACGATCTTCCACACCTACGGCATGCACGCCGGCGTGCTCGCGATCACGGTCGGCGTGGCGCTGGTCGGGGTCGTGATGTGGGGGACGCTCGTCGGATCGATGCTGCCGTTCCTGCTCAGGCGGCTGAACTTCGACCCGGCGAGCGCGTCCGCGCCGTTCGTGGCCACGCTCGTGGACGTGACCGGACTCGTGATCTACTTCACGACCGCGCACTTCATTCTTCGAGGGACACTGCTCTGATCCTGGACGTATCCGGCGCCTGCCTGCGAAAATTGAACCAGAACGCGATCGTCGCCGTCCCGTAACAGAGCGCGGTCAGGTAGTACGGGTACGCATAGCCCAGCCGCGCGATCACCAGCCCCGCCAGCGCCGAGCTCGCCGACCAGCCGAGATACCACACCATGTTGTTGAGCCCGTGCGCGCGCGCCCTGAGCTCCGGCTCGAGCGAGTCCATGGCGTACGAGTTGATCAGCGGCGAGCTCATCTGCATGAACGCTGAGCGCCCCCAGAACGCGAGCACCGAGATCGGCAACGTGGTCTCGAACCCGAGCGTGACGAGGAACGGCAGCGAGGCGCCCTGGAGCAGCGTGATCGCCCGCAGCTTGCCCAGGCGGCGAGCGACCAGCGGCCCGGCGAGCGTGGCCACGAGCGTGATCACCTGCGCGACCGAGAAATAGATGCCGATCTGGCTCGGCGACGCCCCGTAGCGTCGCGCGAAGTAGAGGTTGAAGAACGGCATGATCAGCCCGGCGCCCAGGCCGAGCAGCGCGAACGTCATCGCCAGGCGCAGCAACAGGCCGACGTGGTCGCGCGCCCGCGCGGGGGGACCGGCGGCCTTGGCCGCCGCATGGCCCCCGTGCACCGAGGCGAGCGGCACCAGCGCCAGGAAGGACACGAGCGCGCCCGCGATCAGCGTGTAGCGAAACGAGAGGAGCGGCGACGGGGCGAACGCGGGGGCGAAGCGCTCGAGCAGGCCGGGCAACTCGCCGCCCAGGAGGTTGCCCGCGATCGATCCCAGCAGCACGACCACGAAGTGCATGCTGAACAGGTGGGTTCTCTCGTACTCGGCGGAGTTCTCGCTCATGAACGGCGAGGCCGCGATGGTGATCATGGCCTGCCCCGCGCCCAGGAGGAGCGACGCACCGTAGAGCGCGGGCGGGGCGAGCGAGAGCGCGCGCAGGAAGAGCGCGAGCGCGATCGTGAACGCGCCCGCGCGCAGGACGACGGGGCGGCCGAAGCGGTCCGCTGCCCAGCCCGCGGGCAGCGCGAGCAGGGCCATGCCGATGCCCTGCATCGAGACCACGCCGCCGATGAAGTCCTCGGCATAGCCGCCGGACAGCAGGTAGAGGTTGAACACGACCTGGCTGACCGACAGGCCGACCCACGCCAGCAGCGTGGCGCCCAGGAAGCGCCGCGCGTTGGCCGAGAACTGGCGGGTGGTGGTGAGGTAGTCGGCAACCATGCGGCGGACCATGTTCAGCCGAACCTAGGCGGGCGGGCGCGGGGAGTCAAGGCATGTCCCCGTCAACTCCTTGTGGCCAGCAGCGTTGCCGCGCCGGTGCTGAGTGGTGGTGAGCCATGGCGCACCCGCCCGGGGGTGGCGGCGGGGCGGGTTTGAGGCTATGATCCGGCAGACGCGCGGCCCGCCGCGACCGCACCAAAGCCCCAGCGATCCGAAAGGAAATCCCGTGTCCGAGACGGTCACCGCCATCCCCCTGCGTCGCCCCGAGTGGCTCAAGGTTCGCCTCAAGAGCGCGGACACGATCTCGCGCATGAAGCCCGTGCTCGAGGGGCTCCACACCGTGTGCGAGAGTGCGCGCTGCCCGAACATCGGCGAGTGCTGGGGGCGCGGGACGGCGACGTTCATGATTTTGGGGGACGTGTGCACCCGCAAGTGCTCGTTCTGCGCGGTGCCGCAGGGCGACGCGGGCCCGGCGGATCCGGCCGAGCCGGGGCGCCTCGCCGACGCGGTCGTCCAGCTCGGCTTGGCCCACACCGTGATCACGTCGGTCACGCGCGACGACCTGCCCGACCAGGGCGCGACCCAGTTCAAGCTGTGCATCGAGGAGGTGCGCGCGAAGTCGCCGTCGTGCACGATCGAGGTGCTGATTCCCGACTTCCAGGGCAACTGGCCGGCGCTCGACATCGTGATGCAGGCGCGCCCCGAGGTGCTGAACCATAACATCGAGACCGTGCCGCGCCTCTACAAGCGCGTCCGCCCGCACGCGATCTACCGCCAGTCGCTCGAGCTGCTCGAGCGCGCGCGCGCGTACGGGACCGCGAAGACCAAGTCGGGGCTCATGCTCGGGCTGGGGGAGACCAAGGACGAGGTGGTCGCGACGCTCGACGACCTGCGCGCCCACGGCGTCCAGATCCTCACGCTCGGGCAGTACCTCAAGCCGCGCGAGAACCGCATCGAGGTCGAGCGCTACGTGCACCCCGACGAGTTCGCGGAGCTCAAGCAGCTGGCGTACGCGAAGGGCTTCGAGCATTGCGAGTCGGGCCCGCTGGTCCGCTCGTCCTACCACGCCGAAAGCCACATCGACCGTCCGCTGGTCTGACGA
>JBKJJJ010000173.1:0-8493 GCA_046598045.1 Candidatus Eiseniibacteriota bacterium | reverse complement strand
CCGGGAACTGCACGCCGCCCTCGTCGGCCGTGCCGGTCAGGAACGAGACCGAGGACACGACGCCGTCCTCCGCCGCGAGCCACACGCCGAGCGCCGGATACTGGAAGCCGATCGCCGCGCCGTTCTTCTCGAGCACGCGCTCGGCCTTGCCGAGCCGGCGCTCCACCTCGCCCGTGGGCAGGCCGAGCGGCACGGGCGAGACCTCGAGGAACTCCTCGATGCGGGCGGAGGCCACGTCAGCTCCCCAGCGCGCGCTTGATGAACTCCTGCACGCGGCGCCCGTCGGTCTGGCCCTTGACCTTCTCCATCACGACCTTCATGACCTGGCCCATGCCCTTCGCATCGGTCACGCCGGTGGCGGCGAGCGCGTCCTTGACGATCGCCTCGAGGTCGGCGTCGCCGATCTCCGCGGGCACGTAGGCCTGCGCGATCACCAGCTCCTTGCGCGCCGCGTCGGCGAGATCCTCGCGGCCGACCTTCGCGGTCGCCTCGATCGTCTCCTTGAGCCGCTTGACGTGGCCACGCACGAGCGCGATCACGACGTCGTCGGGCACGTCGGTGACGCCGGTGCCCTTCTTCTTCTCGAGCAGGATCTGCCCGCGCAGCATGCGGATCACGGAGAGCTTGAGCTCGTCCTTCGCCCGCATCGCGTCCTTCATGTCCTCGGTGAGCTGTTGCTCGAGTGTCATCGTGCCTCCAAAACAAGCGGGGACCGGACGTGCGCCCGGTCCCCGCGAAACCTGCTGCGAACTCGGCGGGCGCGGCTAGGCGGCCTTGTGCTCGCCGGCGCGGATCGCGCCGCTGTTGCTGATGCGCATGCCGTAGAAGGAGCGATAGACGAACACCATCGCCACCAGCAGCAGCCCGACGCCGATCGGACGCGTCACCGCCGGGTTCGCGAGCGAGAGCTCGACCGCGAGCACGCCGAACAGCGTGGTGAACTTGATGATCGGGTTGAGCGCCACCGACGACGTGTCCTTGAACGGATCGCCCACGGTGTCGCCGATGACGGTCGCGTCGTGGAGCGGCGTGTTGCGCTCGTTGAGCTCGACCTCGACCACCTTCTTCGCGTTGTCCCACGCGCCGCCGGCGTTCGCCATGAACATCGCCTGGTAGAGCCCGAACACGGCGATCGAGATCAGGTAGGCGACGAAGAAGATCGGATCGAAGAACGCGTACGCCAGCGTCAGGCAGAAGATCACGATGAAGATGTTGATCATGCCCGCCTGGGCGTACTGCGTGCAGATCCGGACCACGGTCTTGGAGTCCTCGATCGATGCCGAATCGCGATCCAGCCGGATGTTCTTCTTGATGAACTCGACCGCGCGGTAGGCGCCCGTGGTCACGGCCTGGATCGAAGCGCCGCAGAACCAGTAGATCGTCGCGCCGCCCATGAGCAGGCCGAGCAGCACGCGCGGCTCGAGCAGGTCGAGCGAGAAGTTCGCCATGTGCTTCTGGAGCAGCAGGATGATCGAGAAGATCATCGTCGTCGAGCCGATCACGGCGGTGCCGATGAGCACCGGCTTGGCCGTGGCCTTGAACGTGTTGCCCGCGCCGTCGTTGTCCTCGAGGTAGTGCTTGCCCTTCTTGAAGTCGGGCTTGAAGCCGAACTGCTTCTCGATCTCCTGCTCGATCCCGGGCTTGCTCTCGATCTGCGAGAGCTCGAACACCGACTGCGCGTTGTCCGTCACCGGGCCGTAGGAGTCGACCGCGATCGTGACCGGGCCCATGCCCAGCAGGCCGAACGCGATCAGGCCGAACGCGAACACCGCCTCGTGGCTCATGAAGCTGGCGAGCCCATGGAGGCTCGTCAGGTAGCCGATCAGCATCAAGATGCCGATCGCGAGGCCCTTCCAGAAGCAGGAGAAATTGCCCGCCACCAGGCCCGAGAGGATCGTGAGCGAGGCGCCGCCCTCGCGCGAGGCGTTGACCACCTCGGCGACGTGGCGCGAGTGCGCGCTGGTGAACACCTTGGTCAGCTCCGGGATCACCGCCGCGGCGAGCGTGCCGCACGAAATGATGATCGAGAGCTTCCACCACAGCCCCGCGGCGACCTGGTCGAGGTGGCCGAGGATCAGGTACGAGACGCCGAACGTCACGACGATCGAGAGCAGCGAGGTGATCCACACCAGGCTCGTCAGCGGAGCCTCGAAGTCGATCTTGTCCTTGCCGGCGTTCGCCGAGTGCGCGATCGCGTGGTTGATCTGGTAGCTCACGATCGAGGTCAGGATCATGAGCACGCGCATGACGAAGATCCACACCAGGAAGTCGGCCTTGAAATCCGGGAACACCGCGAGCGCGATGAACGAGATCAGGGCCACGCCCGTCACGCCATAGGTCTCGAAGCCGTCCGCCGTGGGGCCCACCGAGTCGCCGGCGTTGTCCCCGGTGCAGTCGGCGATGACGCCCGGGTTGCGCGGATCGTCTTCCTTGATCTTGAACGCGATCTTCATCAGGTCCGACCCGATGTCGGCGATCTTCGTGAAGATGCCGCCCGCGATGCGCAGCGCCGAGGCGCCGAGCGACTCGCCGATCGCGAATCCGAGGAAGCACGCGCCGGCGTACTTGCCGGGCATGAACAAGAGGATCGTCAGCATGACCGCGAGCTCGACGCAGATCAGGAGCACACCGATCGACATGCCGGACTGCAGCGGGATCTCGTACACCGGCGTCGGCTTGCCCGCGAGCGAGGCGAACGCGGTGCGGCTGTTGGCGTAGGTGTTGATGCGGACGCCGAACCAGGCCACGCCGTAGGAGCCGAGGATGCCGAGGACCGACCACAGGAGGATGAGCGCGACCACGTCCGGGCCGACCTTCTGCACGAATCCGAAGTAGATCGCGATGCACCCGCCGATCAGCACCTCGAGCGCGATCAGCAGGCGACCCTGCTGGATCAGGTAGGTCTTGCAGGTCTCGTAGATGATGTTCGAGACCTCGGCCATCGAGGAGTGGACCGGGAGCTTCTTGACCGCCATGTACTGGGCCCAGCCGAACAGGGCGCCGATCGCGCACACCACGAAGCCGCCCTGCAGCAGCAGGAGCCCCGAGACCTGGGAGCCGAAGATGTTGTAGGTGGTGTTGATCGCCGGGATCTGGATGTCGAGCTCGCTCGCCGACGCGACGCCGCTCAGGGCGGCGAGGCCGGTCACGGCGAGAGCAAGGACTGCCGCCGAACGGCTCTGGGCCGTGGCGAGGAAACGCGACAGGAGCCTGCCCAAGGCAAGCGACTTCGTCATCACACAGCTCTCCTTCTGGATGGTCCCGACCTGGGATTGGGTGCCAAGGCGTGTGGGGGAAGCCCGCGCCTCGTGCGCGGGGCGTCCCGCGGCGAAGGCGATGGACGCCTCCGCGTTGGGGACCTGCGTGGCGTCCCGGATACGGGGGCAGACTACCGTTGAAAGGCCGCAAGCACAAGGGTCCTGCCCCTCAAATTGCAGACACTCAGCCCTTGCAATGATGGAAGTTAGGGTCGCGGTGACTCGGAAAAGCCGCCCGAGCGGAGTGAACTCACTTAACTAACCGTTTAATTATTTTCTTGCGTGCCCCGGAGACGCCCGGCAGGATGCGGCCCATGGCTCCCCGAACCCGCATGCCGGCCCCGCCGACCTCCCCGACCGCCCCCGAGCGGGAGCCGCTCGGGAACCCGGCGCGCGAACGCATTCTCGACGCCGCGACGACCGAGTTCGCCGAGTACGGGTACGACGGCGCGCGCATCGACGCGATCGCCCGGCGCGCGGGCGTCAACAAGGCGCTGCTGTACTACTACTTCCCGAACAAGACCGAGCTCTACCGCCGCCTCGTGCTCCAGCACCTCGCCGCCGCCGCGACCGCACTCGAGCAGGCGAGCGACGAACACGAGCCGCCGGCCGAGAGCATCGAGCGCATGGTGCTCGCGCTGTTCCGCATCCTGAGCGCGCGGCCGCAGATCTCGGACTTCGTCATGCGCGAGGTGCTCAACGGCTGGGGCCACCTCGAGGACGAGGACTTCGCGACGGTGTACCGCGCGGCCCAGCCGATCTCGGGCGCGGTGGCGCGCGGGGTTCGCGGCGGCCAGTTCCGAGACGTCCCGCCGCTGTTCGTCCACCTCCTGGTCATGGCGAGCCTGAACTTCTTCATGATCTCGCGCACGGCGCGGGCGCGCGGCGCGCGCCTCGTCGGCAACCCGATGATCGACCCTTCGCCCGAGGACTTCGCGCGTTTCGTCGTCGACCTCGTCACCCGCGGCCTTGCGGCGCCGCCCGCGCCGCCGGCCCCGCAAGGAGAACCCGGATGACCGCCCTCGCGCACCACCCGCCTCCACCGCACCGTTCCGCGCGCTCCGCACTCCTGCTCGGCGCCGGATTGCTCGTCCTCGCCGGCTGTCGTGCGGGCGATCGCTCCGGGATCCATGCGTCCGGCCAGGTCGAGGCGACCGAGGTGCGCGTCGCCACGAAGGTCGCCGGGACGGTCACGCGCGTGCTGGTCGAAGAGGGCGAAGTGGTGGCGCAAGGCTCGACCCTGGCGGTGCTCGACACGGTCGACCTCGCGCTCGCGAAGAGCCAGGCGCGCGCGGACAGGGACCAGGCGCAGGCGAACCTCGCGCTGCTGACCGCGGGCAGCCGCGCGGAGGACGTGAAGTCCGCCCGCGCCGAGGTGGCGCGGCGGAAGGCCGACCTCGACGGCGCGGGCAAGAGCTTCGAGCGCGCGCAGGCGCTGCTCGATCGCGGGCTCGGCTCGCAGCAGGCGCTCGACGACGCGCGGGTGCGCCGCGACATGGCGCAGGCCGCGATCGGGTCTGCGGATGGGGCGCTCGCGCGGCTGGTGCACGGCGCCCGCCCCGAGGAGATCGCGGCCACGCGCGCGGCGCTCGCGCGGACGCAGGCGCGGCTCGACGCGGCGCAGCAGCAGCTCGACGACTGCGTGATCCACTCGCCGCTCGCGGGGGTTGTGACCTCGAAGCTCGTCGAGTCGGGCGAGTACGTCACCGCCGGCACGGGCATCGTGGTGGTGAGCGACCTGGCGCGCCCGTGGCTCACGGTGTTCGTCGGCGGCGCCGACCTGCCGCGCGTCCATGTCGGACAGACTGCGCGTGTCACGACCGATGCGCACGGCGACACGGGCCGCGAAGGCAAGGTCAGCTACGTCTCCCCCACCGCCGAGTTCACGCCGCGCAACGTGCAGACGCGCGACGAGCGCGCGAAGCTGGTCTACCGCGTCAAGATCCTGCTCGACAACAAGGACGGCGCCTTCAAGGCCGGCATGCCCGCGGACGCGACGATCCTCGCGGGCGGGCAATGAGCTCGCTGGAGGACGCGCCCGATCCCATCGTGGTGCTCACGGGGCTCGCGCACTCGTTCGGCGACGTCAAGGCGGTGCGCGGCGTGGACTTCGAGGTCAAGCGCGGCGAGATGTTCGGGCTGATCGGCCCCGACGGCGCCGGCAAGACCACGACGTTGCGCATGATCGTCGGCCTGCTCGCCCCCATCGCCGGCAAAGTGACCACGTGCGGGCTCGAGCCGCGCGCAGAGCGCCCCAAGCTCGCGCGCAAGGTCGGCTACCTGGCGCAGCGCTTTTCGCTCTACGGCGACCTCACGGTGGACGAGAACCTCACGTTCTTTGGCGAGGTCCAGGACGTGCCGAACCTCGCCGCCCGGCGCGACGAAATGCTCGACCTCGTGCGGCTCACGCCATTTCGCCGGCGGCTCGCGGACCGGCTCTCGGGCGGCATGAAGCAGAAGCTCGCACTCGCCTGCACGCTCATCCACACGCCCGCGCTGATCATCCTCGACGAGCCGACGACCGGCGTGGACCCGGTGTCGCGGCGCGACTTCTGGCGCCTGCTCGCCGAGATCCGCCGCCTCGGCATCACGATCGTGATCTCGACCCCCTACCTCGACGAGGCCGAGCGCTGTTCGCGCATCGCGTTGTTCTCGCGCGGACGGGTGCTCGGCATCGACACGCCCGACGCCATGCGCGCCGCCGGCGGGCAGGGTTGGCACGAGCTGATCGCCCGCCCCCGCCGGGACGCCGAGCGCCTGCTCTCTGGGATGCCGGGCCTCCTCGACCTCGAGGCGTTCGGCGAGCGGCTGCATTTTCGGCTCGCCACCGAGGCCAGCGCGGACGGCATCGCCGCGGCGCTCGCCGGCGCGGGGATCGAGGTACGCGAGCTGCGCCCGGTGCGCGCGTCGCTCGAGGACGTGTTCCTCGCGCGCGTGCGCGCCTCCGAGGAGTCGGCCGACGCGCTGGCCGGGGGGCCGCGCTGACATGGCCGCGATCGAGCTCAGGGACCTGACCCGCCGCTTCGGCCCTTTCCTCGCCGTCGACCACGTGACCCTGTCGGTCGGCGAGGGCGAGATCTTCGGCTTCCTCGGCTCGAACGGCGCGGGCAAGTCGACCGCGATCCGCATGCTGTGCGGCCTGCTCACGCCGACGTCGGGCACGGGCGAGGTGCTCGGCTTCGACGTGGCGCGCCACCCCGAGGAGGTCAAGAAACGCATCGGCTACATGAGCCAGCGCTTCTCGCTCTACGACGACCTGACGGTGCGCGAGAACCTCGACTTTTTCGCGGGGATCTACGGGCTCGAGGGCACGCGGCTCAGGGAGCGGCGCGACTACGCGCTCCGCATGGCCGGGCTCGAGGACAAGCAGGGCCTGCTCACCGGCGCGCTGCCGGGGGGCCGGAAGCAGCGCCTCGCGCTCGGCTGCGCGGTGCTGCACGAGCCGCGCGTCGTGTTCCTCGACGAGCCGACCGGGGGTGTCGATCCGCTGTCGCGCCGGCGCTTCTGGGCGCTGATCGACGACCTCGCGCACTCGGGCGTGACCGTACTCGTGACCACGCACTACCTCGACGAGGCCGAGTACTGCAACCGGCTCTCGCTCATGCACGCCGGGCGCGTGATCGCGGTCGGCACACCGGACGAACTGCGGGCCCTGCTCGGCACGCGCGCGCTGCTCGAGGTGCGGGCGGCCGACCTGCTGGCCGCGCTCGGGGTGCTCGAGCAGCACCCGACGGCGCTCGAGGTCTCGGCGTTCGGCACCGCGCTTCACGTGCTGGTCGAGGACGCGGACCGGGACGGTCCCGCCCTGGTGGCCGCGCTCGTCGCCGCCGGCCTCGGCCCGGCGGAGCAGCGCACGATCGTGCCCTCGCTCGAGGACGTGTTCATCCACGCGATCGAGAACGCCGAGGACGCGCGCGGGGACGTCCGGGCATGAAGCGCATCCTCGCGGTCATGCGCAAGGAGTCGCGACAGATCCTGCGCGATCCGCTGTCGCTCGGGATCCTGCTCGGCGTGCCGACGATGATGCTCCTGCTCTACGGCTATGCGCTCAACTGGGATGTGCGCGACGTGCGCACGATCATCGTCGACCGCGACCGGAGCACCGAGAGCCGCGCGCTCGTGCGGGCGATGACCGGGTCGAAGTATTTCCGGATCGTCGAGGAGGCGGGCACGGACGCGGTGGTCGAGCAGGAGTTTGAGCGCAACCGCGCCCGCCTCGCGCTCGTGATTCCGGCCGGCATGGTCGACGAGTTGGCCGCGGGCCGCGATGCCACGGTGCAGGCGATCCTCGACGGCGCCGACGCGAACACGGCGACCACGATCCCGAACTACGTGCAGGGGCTGGTCGCCGACTACGACGCGCGCATCGTCACGCGCTTTGCGCTCAAGACCGGCCGCGAGATGCCGGGAATCGACGTCGCCGCGCAGGTGTGGTTCAACCCGGACCTGCGCTCGACGTTCTTCCTGCTGCCCGGGCTGATCGCGTTCATCATGATGCTCACGGCCGTGGTCTCGACCTCGCTCTCGGTCGTTCGCGAGAAGGAGCGCGGCACGCTCGAGCAACTCCGGATCACGCCCATGAGCACCACCGAGCTGCTGGTCGGCAAGACGATCCCCTACCTCGTGGTTTCGCTGCTGGCGATGACGATCGTCCTTACGGCCGCGCACTTCCTGTTCGGCCTCACCATCGAGGGCAGCCTGCTCCAGGTCTACCTCGTGAGCCTGCTGTTCCTCGTCGGGGCGCTCTCGTTCGGGCTCCTGATCTCGTCCCTGGTCGCGCGCCAGCAGGACGCGTTCCAGATCGCCGGGCTGACCTCGATGCTGCCCACGGTGCTGCTCTCGGGCTTCATCTTCCCGATCCGCTCGATGCCGATCCCGCTCCAGGTGCTCTCGCACGTCGTGCCGGCGCGTTACTACATGCGGATCCTGCGCGGGATCATCTTGAAGGGCGCGCCGGCGACGGCCTACCCGTGGGACCTGGTCGCGCTCGTGATCTACGCGGCGGTCATGCTCACGCTCGCGTCGTCGCGCCTGTCGAGCCGGAGGGCGTGATGTTCTGGAGGCAGGTCCGCCACGTGTTCCTCAAGGAGTTTGCGCAACTTAAGCGCAATCCGGACGCGCTGCGCATCCTGTTCATCGCGCCGTTCCTGCAGATGCTGGCGTTCGGCTACGCCGCGACGACGGACGTGAAGAACATCCCGTTCGTGCTCGTCGACCAGGACCGGAGCCCCGAGAG
>JBKJJJ010000150.1:0-7611 GCA_046598045.1 Candidatus Eiseniibacteriota bacterium | reverse complement strand
TTCATCCTGATGGGCGACAACCGCCCGGCGTACCGCACGACGCGCCTGCGCCCCGAGCTCAAGGCGATCAAGGGCATGCTCTCGCTCAACCCGGTCAAGTGGGTCAAGGGCCTGGTCAACATTCCGCTGTTCCTGATCAAGGGCACGATTCCGGACTTCGCGATCTGGCGCGACATTCCCGCGCTGTTGCGGCACTATCCGACGTTCGGTCGCGAGACCCAGGTCGTCAAGGCCGTGCTCGCGCGCGCGGACTCGCTGCATGCGACGGGGCACGAGATGTCGCTGCTGCTCAACTCCGGCGACCTCGTGAAGGACGGGCGCATCCCGAAGGACTGGACGCGCTTCATGCATATCTCGCGGCCGCTCTACGAAAAGCTGCCGTACTTCGCGATCGCGGGCAACCACGAGCGGACCGACGATTCGCTCGGCATCGCGAACTGGCGCACCGCGCTCGGCCTGCCCGTCACCGGCAACCTGCTGCATTACTGCTTCGATTCCGCCGACGGCTGGGTGCGTTTCATCGCGCTCGACTCGAACCCGATGACCGACGAGAGGCACCTGTGGTCGCGTGAGGACGAGGTCGCCGCCACGAACGAGCAGTTCGACTGGCTGACCGCGCGGCTCAAGGAGCACAACGGCCCGGCGATCGTCCTGATGCACCACCCGCCGTTCTCGGTCGGGTTCCACCGCATGGAGTGGCAGGCGGACAGCGTGCTCTACAACCGGCGCGAGACCATGGTCAAGGCCCTGCGCGAGGCCGGGCTGGCCATCCTGGTGGCCGGTCACGAACACGCGTACCAGCGCGCCCTGCTGACCTCCGGGGGCGCGGTGCTCGTGTGCCTCGTCTCGGGCGGGGCGGGCAGCCCGCTCCACCAGATCGCGACCGGCCCGGAGGCCGGGCGGATCTTCTCGCTCTACCAGGTGCCCGGCGCCGAGTTCAAGCCGGAGAATGTCGTGAGCGCGGTGGTCTTCAACTACACCCACATGCGGCTCTGGTACGGCGGTGGCGAGCTGTTCACCTACGCCGTGGACGCGGCCGGGAAGGACAAGCTGATCGACCACGTCGAGATCGACCTCAAGCGCTTCGGCACGCCCAAGATCGACCAGGACAAGATTCCGATCCCCGCGCAGAGCGGGCCGAAGGGCGCCGCGGAGGTGCCGACGAAGCCGGTCTCGGCCGCGGCCCCGGACACCACGAAGGGTGTCAAGCCGGTGGTCAAGCCGTCCTCGAAGCGGACCACGGTGCGGCCCAAGCAGAAGGCGCCGGCGCCGACGAAGAATGCGCCGCAGGCCACGTTGCCGCCGACGAAGCCGGACAGCGCCAAGACTCCCTGAAGCGCGGAAGGAGGATCCTATGGCCGTGAACGACGCGACTGCCACGCCGGATACCAGCGGGCGCCCCATGGGGCTGCTCGACCGCTTCCTCAACGTGTTCACCAAGGTGCACGGCGGCGAGGGGCTGACCGCCCTGATGCTGTTCGCGAACGTCTTCCTGCTGCTCTCGAGCTACTACCTGCTCAAGACCATCCGCGAGCCGCTCGTGCTCGCGGCGCAGGGCGGCGGCGCCGAGGTCAAGAGCTACGCCTCGGCCGCGATCGCGGTCCTGCTGCTCGCGCTCGTGCCGCTCTACGGCGCGATCGCCTCCCGGGTCTCGCGCGTGAAGTTGATCAACGGCGTGACGATGTTTTTCATCGTCTGCCTTGTGGGGTTCTTCCTGTGGGCGCGGGCCGTCGGCATCCCGGGGCTGCCGGTGGAGGGCGCGCCGGCGGTCGCTCCCGGGGCGGGGCAGCTCTGGCTCGGGGTCGCGTTCTTCATCTGGGTCGGGATCTTCAACCTGATGATCATCGCCCAGTTCTGGGCGTTCGCGAACGACGTCTACAGCCTCGAGCAGGGCAAGCGCCTGTTCGCGCTGGTCGCGCTCGGCGGCTCGCTCGGGGCGATCGCCGGATCGCTCTCGACCAAGGGGCTGATCAAGGCGTTCGGGCTCTATCCGCTCATGGGGCTCGCGGCCGCCATCCTGGTGCTGTGCATGGTGCTGACGAACCTCATCCACGTGCGCGAGCGCGCCCGTGGGGGTGCGCCCGCCCGGCCCGTGCCCCAGGGCGCAGCGAAGGACGAGGCGGCCGGGGATGCCGACGCGCCGATCACGGGGAAGAGCGGCTTCGCGCTCGTGCTCACGGATCGCTACCTGCTCCTGATCGCCGGCATGATGCTGCTCCTCAACCTGGTCAACACCACCGGGGAATACATCCTCGGCGAGACCCTGACCGGCATCGCGAAGGGCATGGTCGCGCACGGGCAACTCGCGGACGCCGACATCGGGAAGTGGATCGGCGGCTTCTACAGCGGGTACTTCACGTGGGTCAACGTGGTGTCCGCGCTGTTCCAGGCGTTCGTGGTGTCGCGCACCATCAAGTGGCTGGGCGTGGCGGGGGCGTTGCTGGTGCTGCCGCTGGTCTCGCTCGGCGCGTACGCGACGCTCGCGTTCCTGCCGCTGCTGCCGATCATCCGGGGCGCGAAGATCGCCGAGAACTCGCTCGACTACTCGCTCAGCAACACCGC
This sequence comes from Candidatus Eiseniibacteriota bacterium, assembly GCA_046598045.1. GTDB lineage: Bacteria > Eisenbacteria > RBG-16-71-46 > RBG-16-71-46 > DASYSL01 > JANPEF01. Next base: position 5,049 of record JBKJJJ010000150.1, on the reverse strand, counting down.
GCGGCAGTCGCTGTTCCTGCCCACCAGCCGCGAGGCGAAGTACAAGGCGAAGCAGGCCATCGACACGTTCTTCGTGCGCTTCGGCGACGTCGCGTCGGCGGGGCTGGTCTTCGCGGGCACGACCTGGCTCGCGTTCTCGCCGCGGCACTTCGCGATGGTCAACGCGGGTCTTGTGCTGCTCTGGCTCGGCATCGCGATCGTCGTCGGACGCTCGTTCAAGGCGCGCTCGAGCGAGCAGGCGACGGCGGAGGGCTCGCCGGCTCGGTGAGCCGCACGCGCTCCCGGGGGCCCGCCAGCACGCGCAGCACGCGGCGTTGGCGGGTCTCCTGCACGCGCACCGCGTGCTCCGGCCCGAGCGGGGCCACGTCGCCGACGCGCCCGATGCGCCCGAGCCGGTTCTGTACGTAGCCGCCGACGGTGACCGAGTCCTCGGTCTCGTCCTCTTCGAGTTCGATCTCGAGCAGCGCCAGCAGGTCGACCAGCGCGAATCCGCCGGAGACGCTGTACGCCCCGTCCCCGAGTGCGAGCAGGGGCGCCGACTCGCCGGCGTCGAACTCGTCCTGGATCTCCGAACCGATCAACTCCTCCAGCAGGTCCTCGAGCGTGACCAGCCCGCTCGTGCCGCCGTATTCGTCGACCACGATCGCCTGGTGCAGCCGCCGCGACTGGAACTGCCGCAGCAGCACGTCCGCCGGGCTGGCCTCGGGTACGAACAGCGGCTCGCGCGCGAATTGGCGCAGCTCCGAGGACTGGGTGAGGCGGCCCTCCGCCGCGGCGAGGTCCCGGATGTGCACGATCCCGATCACGTCGTCGATCGACCCCATCACCAGGGGATAGCGCGTGTAGCCGAGGCGGCGCGCGGTCTCCAGGTTGTCGGGCAGCGAGCGCAGCGCATCGAGGAACACGATGTCGGCGCGCGGCACCATGAATTGCCGCGCGCGCTTGCGCGCGAATTCGAGCGCGCGCTCGACCAGCCGGCGCCGCACGTCCGAGTCACGGCCGCCCGCGAGCGACTCGGCGAGGATCATGCGCGCCTCCTCCTCGGTGTGCACGCCCTCGCGCCCGTCGGACGTGATGCCGAGCGGCGCGAGCAGCAGCTGGGTCGCGCGATTGAGGATCTGGACGAACGGGTAGAACACACGATAAAACCCGCGCATCGGCAGCGCGACCATGAGCGCGATCGCTTCCGGGCGCGCGATTGCGACGATCTTCGGCGCCTGCTCGCCGACCACGATGTGGAGCACCGTGATCATGAGAAACGCGACGCCGATCGCGACCACGTGCGACGCGGCCTGGGCCCACGGGCCGAGCGCGACCAACCACGGCTTGAGCAGGGCCGCGAACGCGGGCTCGCCGATCCAGCCGAGCGCGAGGGAGGCGAGCGTGATGCCGACCTGGCAGGCCGAGAGGTAGGCGTCGAGCTGGTCGAGCATGCCCTCGACGCGGGCCGCGGCCACGTTGCCCTGCTCGGCGAGCTGGCGGATGCGCGTGGCGCGGACCTTGACGAGCGCGAACTCGGTGGCGACGAAGAACCCGTTCGCGGCGATCAGGAGGAAGGCGACGAACAGCACGTCAGGCCCCGATCAGGGTGCGCGTCGGGAGCGGGGTCTCGCGGGCGCCGCCCTGGCCGTCGGGCTCGACGCGCCACGCCGAGCCGCCCGGCAGGAACGCGAGCGCCTCGGTGAATGTGCCGTCCTCGTGGACGAGTGCGACGCCGTCATCGGCCGCGAGGCCCTTGGGCAGCGCGCCCGAAGCCACGAGCCCGCGGTAGATGGGGCGGCGGTTCGCCTCGGTGTTGTAGTGAGGGCAGAAGCTGCCCGGGAGCACGCCGAGCGTCGTTGCCATGGGAGCGAGTTCGATGACGTGGAACGAGTCGGTCACGCCGCTCTCGAACCAGCACAACCCGCCGGCGGACCAGCCCGCGAGCACGATCCCGCGCGCGTAGGCCTCGCGCAGGATCGTATCCACGCCGTGCACCTTCCAGACCGCCATCAGGTTCGCGGTGTTGCCGCCGCTGACGAGCACGAGGTCCTGCGCGAGCAACGTGGCGGCGAGGTCGACAATGTCGCGCTGGAACAAGCGCACCACGGTCGGCAGGGCGCCGCGCTCGAGGAACGACCTGGTGAACGCCTCGATCGCGCCCTCGTTGTCCCCGGACGCCGTGGGCAGGAACGCGACCTTCGGGCGCGGCACACCGGTGCGGGCGAGCAGCCAGGTGTCGAGCGCGTTACCCGGCCAGGTGCGGAAGCTCCCGCCCCCGATCGCGACGATCGTGCGCGGCCGTTGGCTCACGGGACGCGGAACCCCGCGAAGTCCTTGACCCACGTGATGCCGGGCGCGACCGCGGGCGCGCCGGTCGAATGCTTGGTGTCGAGGTAGAACGCGAGCGCCTCGGGGAAGCGCTCGTGCAGCAGGTTGATGTTGCGCGGCTCGTTCTCGAACACCGCGACCACCGTGCCGTAGCCCGCGAACGTGTCGAGCGCCCCCTTCTTGTAGTCGAAGTCGGCGACCGCCTTGTTCGGCTTGAGCACCAGCATCGTGCCCGGGACGCCGACCGGAAACCCGCGCTCGACCAGCGCCTGCGCGGTTCCGCCGAACATGCGCGGCACGTCGCGCCCGGTGAAGTAGGCGACCGTGCAACCGTGCGCGTACAGCGAGTCGAGGTAGGAGACCGCGGACGGCACCGCCTCGTCGCGCGACAGGAAACGATTGGAGAAGAAGTCCTGGCTCCAGCGCGTCTTGAGCGCGCGCACGAACGCCGTGTCGACGACACCGATCTTCGCAAGAGTGGACTCGGGATCGTACTCGTGCGCGGACAGCGGGAGCGCCCGGATCGCGGCCGCGAGGTCGGGGCGCGGCGGGTGGACCACCGGGTCCGGGCCGTCGAACGCGAGCGCGAAGATCTCGCGATTGCGGCCGGCCGGGTCGGTCACCGTGCCGTCGATGTCGAAGATCGCAATCGGGGTCTTCCCGGCGGCGCGCATCGCGGCGACGCGGGCGAACACGTCGCCGAGGACCGGGCCGCTCGAGTCCGAGTCCTTCGCGGCGTCGGCGCACGGCGCGTGCGCGCAGGCGAGGCCGGCGAGGGCGAGCGCCAGCAGGACGGTCAGGATACGGGCGCGATACGGGCGTCGGGCGAAGTTCATGCGGGTCCCTCCGGAGCGGGCGTAAGCGGCGGGTTCGTGGGCCGCAGGATAGCAGACCCGAGCACGTGGCGCGCGGCCGCCTCGCCGCTGACGACTGCGCCCTCAATCGTCGCGGGCAGGCCGGTCGCGGTCCAATCCCCGGCGAACGCGAGCCCGGCTTGCCCCGAGTCGGGGCCCGGTCGCAGCGCCGCCCGGGCGGGGGTGTACGCCGGCGTGGCGCGCGGTTCCTTGACCACGCGGCTCGCGACGGGGACAAGGCGCGTCACGCCGTAGAGCTCGAGCGCGGCGCGTGCGCGCTCGACGATCTGCGCCGTCGGCTGGGCGCACAACTCGTGCGCGGCGCTGGCCACCATGGTCACCGGCCACGCCGCGCGCGCCCGCCCGAGCAGGGCTCCGCGATCAAACAACCAGTGGAACCCGGGCCCGCCGCCGGCCCGGGGCGCGATCAGCCCGATCAGCGGCGCGTCCAGGATGCGCTGCTCGAACCACAGGGTCACGGTGACGATCGGCGAGGGCGGCGCCCCGGCCTCGTCCTCGACGCGACGGGCCGCACCGGGCAGCGCGCGCAGCAGGAGCGCATGGGTCTCGGACGCGGGGACCGCGAGCACGATGCGCTCGGCCGGCAGCGACTCGCCGCCCTCGAGCTCGACCGCATAGCCCAAACCCGGGCCGAGCGCGGTGACCGCGCGCGCCGTGGCGCCGAGCCGCGCCCGGCTGCCGTGCGCGGCCAGCAGGTCGGCGATCGGCGCGAGCAGGCCCGCGAGGCCCGCGCGCGGCACGCCGATGGCGGCGCCTCCGGCGGGGCCGCGGAACGCGCGCGCGACCACCGCGTGCAGCAGGCCGGCGTCGGCCTCCCCGGGCGGGAGGTTGAGCGTCGCCTCGGTGAGCGGAGTCCAGAACGCGCGGCGTGCGGCGGGGGCCTGCCCGAGTCGATCGAGCCAGCCGGAGACGGTGTCGCCGGGGAGCGGGGCCGCGGCGCCCGCAAGCGCACTCGCCAGTCCCGCGCGCTCACCGAGGGACATTGCGCCGAAGCGCGCGAGCGCCAGCAACAGGCCCGCGCGCCCGAGTGCGGCCGGGGCCGTAAGGCGATGCACGCGCCCGCCGGGTTCGCGATACGTGAGATCGAGTCCGCCCGGGAACGGAACGTGGCGATCGGTTCCGAGCCGGGCGAGCAGCGCGCGCGCCCGGTCGTAACAGCCCATCCACACATGCTGGCCGTTGTCGACCTCGTCGCCCATGCGCGGGTCGGGCCACGAGGTCGCGCGGCCGCCCCAGTGTCGCCGGGCCTCGAGCAGCGTGACATCCTGGCCCGCGTCCGACAACAGGACGGCGGCCGCGACGCCCGCGTAGCCGCCGCCGACCACGAGCGCCCGCGCCTGGGCGCTCATGCCTCCCTCGGGGGCCGGGGGAGGGCGCGGCCGGGCGGCGCCCAGGGCGCGATCGCGACGCGCAGCGCGCGCTCGAGCGTGCCCGCGCGCACGCGCTCGCGCCAGGGGCGCGTCGGGTCGGCGGCGAGCCGGTCGAGCACGCCCTCGTACACCTTGCCCATGCCGAGCGCGGGGGCGAGCGCGCGCGCGCCGCCTGCCGGGATCGCGGCGCGCGCGCGATCGAACGCGGCGCGGGCGCGCGCGATCAGCGGCGCGGCGAGGCGGCGGTAGCCGGGCGGCGCCAGGGCGCCCGCCAGGTCCGCCGCGCGGATCCCGGCGCGCGCGAGATCCTCGGCCGGCAGGTAGACGCGGCCCACCCGCGCGTCCTCGGGCACGTCGCGCAGGATGTTTGTGCGCTGGAGCGCAACGCCGCGCTGCCGGTGTTCGGGCGGCCGGACGCGCGCGCGTTCGCCGCCGCGCTCGGCGTTGCGCTCCAGCGCACGAACATCCTGCGCGACGTGCCCGAGGACGCGCGG
>JBKJJJ010000137.1:0-23819 GCA_046598045.1 Candidatus Eiseniibacteriota bacterium | reverse complement strand
TCCCCGAGCGTCTCGAGCCCGACCGCGCCCGACGCGAGCACCGCGTCGTGGAACTGCTTGATGTCGAACGCCGCCCCGAGCCGCGCCTTGCAGGCGGCCCGCAGGCGCAGGATCTCGAGCTGCCCGGTCTTGTACGCCGTGGCCTGGCCGGGCCAGGTGATGTAGCGGTCGACCTCGTTCTCGATGTTGTTCGCCGCGAGCACGCTGTTCGCCAGCATGAACTCGATCGCGCGCCCGCGCGACCAGCCCATCGCGTGCAGCCCCGTGTCGACGACCAGGCGGCACGCGCGCCACGAGTCGAACGACAGCATGCCGATGCGGTCGAGGTCGCCCGAGTAGAGCCCCATCTCGTCGCACAGCCGCTCGGTGTAGAGCGCCCAGCCCTCGATGTACGCGGTCGGGCCGGTGTGCTTGCGGAACTCGGGGATGCCCGTCAGCTCCTGCGCGATCGCGATCTGCGTATGGTGCCCGGGAACGGCCTCGTGGAACGCGAGCGCCTCGGCGTCGTAGCGCGGGCGCGTGTCGGGCGCATAGGTGTTGATGAAATACGTGCCCGGGCGCGAGCCGTCGGCGGCCGGCTGGCGGTAGTAGGCGATGGTCGAGAACTTCTCCTCATGCTCCTCGATGCGGCGCACGATGCACGGTGTCTTCGGCAGCCGACCGAACCAGCGCGGCACCGCCGCCTCGGCGCGGCGCAGCGCTTGGGTCGCCTTGGCCTCGACCTGCTCGCGCGTCGCGAAGTGCAGCGCCGGGTCCGAGCGCAGGCGCGTCTGGATCGTCGTGAGGTCGCCGGTGCCGAGCACGCGCGCACCCATGTCGCGCGTCTCCTCGTTGATGCGAAGGACCTCGGCGAGGCCGGTGTCGTGGATCGCCTGCGCGGTCAGCGGCAGCGAGGTGTGGATGCGCAGGGTCTTGTCGTAGATCTCCCGCCCCCCGGGCAGGGCGCACAGCCCGGCGCGATCGGCGGGCCGGGCCTTGGGGAGAGCGACCTCGCGCACGAAGCGCGCGAGCCGCTCGAACCCGGGCCTTACCGAGCGCTCGACCGCTGCCGCAAGTTCGCCTTCCAGCCCGCGACGTGCCTCGTCGTCGAAAGCGGGCGGCAGGCCCGCGACGGGCTCGGTGACCAGCGACCACGCGCTCGAGGGCTTCGCCAGCAATTCGCCCAACTGCTGCTCGACCTTGCGCACCGCGTCGAGCGCGGACGACCGCCCCTCGGCGTGACCACGCGAGAGGTTCGCGACGTGTTGCGCGAGGTACGGGCCCATCGCTTCGACGCGCTGGACGAACGCGTCGGCCTCCTCGGGCGTGCGCACGGTGTGCCACGCGGGCAGGCTGAGCAGCGCCACCTGCGGGCCCTCCAGGGGATCGAGCAGCCAGCTCTCGAAGCCGGTCGAGCGCTCGTCGACGCCGTCCCGCGCGACCGCGATCAGCTGCAGCCGCGTCACGCGGTCGTCCGCTTGCAGCTCGTCGGCAGGGATCGCCTGCGCCTGCGCGGCGATCTGCGCGAGGTCGCCTCGCTGCGTCTCGAGCGTCTCCGGGGATGGGTCGGGCATGCGGTCGTCGTAGCGCCGGTCCCCGACCAGCGTCGCGGTCAGCGGGTTCCACGCCAGCGCCCTCTCCCAGTACCCGGTCGCGAGCGCGGCGAGCTGCGCGCGCGCGGCGTCGCTCACTTGTCGACTCCGGGCGGGAGCTTCGCGGCGAGCTTGAGCTTCGACTGGACGTCGTTCGCCATCAATACGAGCGAGGTCTCCGACAGCGCCGGCCCCATGAATGCGATGCTCGTGGGCAGCCCCATCTCGCCGAACCCGCTCGGCACGCAGATCGCCGGCAGCCCGCACAGGTTGCCGGCCGGGATCACCGGCGGCCCGCCCGAGACGCCCGGCCATGCCTTGCCGAACTCGACGTCGGCCGGGTAGGCGACGGTCGCGCGGCCCGGGGTCACGATCGCGTCGAACTTCTCGAACAGTTGGTTGAGCGCGTCCTTCATCGGGCCGCGCCAGCGCATCGCCTGCAGGTAATCGACCGCGGTCACGCCCGCGCCGGCATAACCGTTGAAGCGCCCGCGCGGGCACGCCAATTGCGCGAGCCCGCCCGACTCGATCAGGTCGAGGAACGCCGACGCGCCCTCGGCGGCGACGATCGTGCCGACCGACGGCCCCCACGGCAGGTCGGGCCAATCGACGTCGCGCGTGATCTCGGCCATGCCGCCGAACGACGCGAGCGCGGCCTCGAAGTTCGCGCGCACCGCGGGCTGGACCTTCTCGATCGAGCCCTTCGGCACCGCCAGGCGCCACGGCCGGCGGCGAATCAGCTTCGGGTCGGGCGGGCCGGCGTACTCGAACCCGTCGGCCAGCGACGACGGGTCCGCGAGGTCCTGCCCCGCGATCGCCGCGAGAATCAACCCGCAGTCATCGGCGGTGCGCGCCATCGGGCCGACCTTGTCGAGCGTCCACGACAGCGCCATCGCACCGCGGCGCGACACCAAGCCGTAGGTCGGGCGCAGCCCGGTCACGCCGCAGAACGACGACGGCGTGAGGATCGAGCCCGAGGTCTCCGAGCCGATCGCAAACGGCACCAGCCCCGCCGCGACCGCGGCGCCAGGCCCGCTCGAGCTGCCACCGCTCCAGTACTTCGGGTTCCACGGGTTGAGGCCCGGCCCATTGAACGCGGCGTCGGCGCGGTCGTAGCCCATGCCGCCCGCGAGCTCGACCATCGAGAGCTTCGCGACCAGCACCGCGCCGGCCTCCTTCAAGCGGCGCACGACCTCGGAGTCGTCCTTGAATTGCTGCGTCTTGTAGGGCGCGGCGCCCCACGTCGTCGGGTAGCCGCGCGCCGCGAGCAGGTCCTTCACGCCGTACGGAATGCCGTGCAGCGGCCCGCGGAAGTTCTTCTTGCCGATCTCGGTGTCGGCGTTCGACGCCTCGTCGAGGGCGCGGTCGCGCGTCAGCGTGACGTACGCGTTGTACGCGGGGCCGAGCGCCTCGAGCCGCGACAGGTAGCCGGTCGTGAGCTCGATCGAGGAGACCTCGCCGGTGCGCAGGCGTGCGCCCAGCTCGCGCACGGTCATGCCAAAGTAGCGCTTCGGGATCATCGCGGCGCCCCCGCAGGCGGCGCGGGCGAAGTGACGTGGAAGATCGCCTGCGGCTCCTGTCCGTTCATGAGCTTCTTCGCGCGCAGGGCGGCCCCCGATTGCACGCCGTTCTCGACCGACTCGAGCAGCGACTGCGACTGCGCGGCGTCGAGCGCCTTGCCGTAGCGCGCGATCAGCACGCCGTGGAGCGCACGCGCCTCGGCGCTGATCTCGGGCGGCGCGGCCGGCGGCGCGGGCATGGCGGGCGCAGGCGGCGCGGGCGCCGGCTTGCCCTTCGCCTCCGCACTCCGCGAGCCCAGCCCGATCAGCGTCGTGAGCCCGCCCGTGAGCGACAGCGCCCCCGCCCCGCCGAGCCAGAAAACGAAGCGGCGGCGCCCGACCGGCGGCGTCACGCGGGCCTCAGCCAGCGCGCGAGCCACTCGTGAACCTCGCGATACCAGAACACCGAGTTGCGCGGCTTGAGCACCCAGTGGTTCTCGTCGGGGAAGTAGACGAGCCGCGCGGGCACGCCCTTCCCCTGGAGCACGTTGTAGCACTCGAGCCCCTGGTCGACCGGCACACGGAAGTCGCACTCGCCGTGGACGACGAGCGTCGGCGTGTTCACGCCGGACGCGAAGCGCGCGGGGTTCCAGCGGTCGATCGCCTCGATCCCGTCCCACGGCTCGCCGCCGAACGCGCGATGGCGGCCCTGCGTGACGTCGCTCGCGTACTGGGCCTGGGTGTTGTACACGCCCGCGTGATTCACGACGCAGGCATAGCGGTTCGTGTGCGCGCTGATCCAGGACACGAGGTAGCCGCCGTAACTGCCGCCCGTGATCGCCATCGCCTTCTCGTCGATGAACCCGGCCTGAAGCAGCGCGTCGGTCGCGGCCTCGATGTCGGCCATGGGGTACTCGCCCCAGTGGCCCTGGATGCACTGCGTGTACTCCTGCCCCCACGACGTCGAGCCATGAAAGTTGACCATCGCGACGACGTAGCCCGGCGCCGCGAACAGGTGGCCGTTCCAGCGCGGGTGGAACTGGTCGCCCGAAATTCCGTGCGGCCCGCCGTGGATGACGTGGACCAGCGGATACTTCTTCGTCGCGTCGAAGCCCGGCGGCAGCACGACGAACGCCTGCACGGTCTCCCCGCGCGCGCCCTCGAAGTCGATCTCCTGCACCTCGCCGAGCGCGATGTCCCTGGTCGCGGGCTCGGTCAAGCGCGTCGCCGCCTTCGCGTCCTTGCCCAGGAGGTCCGCGGTCCACAGCTCGGCGGTCTCGGTGAGCGTCTGGCGCGTGAACCACAAGCGGCCCTTCGACACGCCGAGCCCCGACACCGCGCCGCCTTCGTGCAGCACGGCGGGCGTGCCGCCCGTGAGCGGCAGCGCGAACACCGACGCGCGCGCGCGGTCCTCGGCGAGGAACACGAGTCGGTTCGTCTCGTCGAACTCCCAGCCCGACGCCGAGCGGTCCCACTCCTCCGTGAGCACGGTGTGCGTGTTCGCCTTCCGGTCGTAGCGCACGAGCCGCACGCGATCGGCGTAGAAGTCGGGATCCTTCTGCATGCCGTAGACGATCGCCGCGCCGTCCTTGCTGTAGCGCGGGCGCATCTCCTCACCGGTGTTGCCCTCGGTCAGGCACTTCGGTTCGCCGCCCGACGCGGGCACGGTGTAGAGCCCCCAGCGCAGGCGCTGGTGCGGCGGCGCGCTGGTGTTCGCGGCGAACGCGATCTCCATGCCGTCGGGGCTGATGTCGTACTGGCCCTCGGGATCCATGAGCTCGAACCAGCGCGTCGAGGTCGGGGTCACGTCCTTGAGCGCGCGCGTCTCGAGGTCGAGCACGAACAGGTGCGGCACCTCGCCGCCGTCGAGCCACGTGTCCCAGTAACGGAAGACGCGGCTCTCGGTGACGTGCGCCTTGACCGGGTCCTTCTCGCGCTCCTCGATCCGGGCCTTGGTCTTCTCCGCGGTGAGGTGCCCCGCGATCAGCGGCGCGAGGAACGCGATCCGCTTGCCGTCGGCGAACCAGCGCGGGTCGGCGACGCCGAGCGGCAGGTCGGTCACCTTCTCGGCCTCGCCGCCCTCGAGCGGCAGGATGTGGAGCTGCGCCTTCTCGCTCTTGTCGCGCCGACGCACGAACGCCACGCGCGTGCCGTCGGGCGACACGCGCGGCGCCGTGCTGTTCGAATCCGGGGCGGTGAGCACCCGCGGCTCGAACGCGCCGGTCGCCGAAACCATCCACAGGCGGGTCTTGCCCTCGTTCTTCTCAAGGTCGTACGAGGTCACGGGGACGACGGCCCAGGTCCCATCCGGCGCGGGTGCCGAAGCGCCGACACGGGGGATGCGCCACAGGTCCTCGGCCGTCAGGGGGCGTCCCACCGGCCGGACAGCCGGATGGAGCGCGCGGAGCGTGCGGGTCGAAACAGGCATGGAAGTCTCCAGAAAAGGGCCGAAACGGGCCGGGCGGACCGCGCGGCCAGGCGCGGGCAGGATGCCCGGCGGCGCGGCAGCGATGGCGAATCCTAGAACCCGCGGGGGCGTCCGACAAGGCCGCGTTCGCGGGGCTTTCGCCGTGGGGCCATTCCTGCTAGCCTTGGGAGGTTAGCCGCCGTCATCGGCCCCGCGAGAACCGCAGTACCCCCAGGAGAATCCATGGAAGAAACGCCGAACGATCCCACGCCCTCGTCCGAGGTTGGCTCGGACGCGCCTGCCACTCTTGCCGCGCCCGTCGAGCCGCCGGACGCCCCGCCCCCTCCTCCTCCAGTCGTGGACGAGGCCGAGGGCGCGCCGACCAGCCCCGAGTTCGCCGCCATGCTCGAAACGAGCCTGAAGGCGAACCCGGGCCGCGAGCCGCGCGAAGCCAAAGTGGGTGACAAGGTGAAGGGCAAGGTCGTCTCGATCGGCGAGGACTCCGTGTTCGTCGACTTCGGAGGCCGCGCCGAGGGCGCTCTGCCGATCGGCCAGCTCAAGGACGACGAGGGCAATCTCAAGGTCAAGGAAGGCGACCCGATCGAAGCCACGATCGCCACCCTCGAAGGACAGATCACGCTCCAGCTCGCGGTGCGCCGCCAGGACGCCGGGCTGGCGGTCCTGATCAAGGCGAAGGACGAGGGCACGCCGGTCGAGGGCAAGGTCAAGGGCACGAACTCGGGCGGTTTCGAGGTCATTCTCGGCGGGATTCGCGGCTTCTGCCCGTTCTCGCAGATGGACCTCGGCCCGGTCGGCGAGGGCCAGCAATTCATCGGCCAGGTGCTCCACTTCAAGGTGCTCGACGTGTCCGAGAAGGGCCGTCGCGTCGTGCTCTCGCGCAAGGCGCTGCTCAAGAACGAGCGCGTGCACCACGCGGGCGAGATGCGCGGCAAGCTCGAACCCGGCCAGGTGATCGAGGGCGCGGTCACGCGGCTCCTGCCGTTCGGCGCATTCATCGACATCGGCGGCGTTCAGGGCCTCGTGCACGTCTCGGAGATCTCGCACAAGCGCGTGGGCGACCCCTCCGAGGCGCTGACCGTCGGGCAGAAGGTCTCGGTCAAGGTGCTCAAGCTCGAGCACCTCGGAGAGGGCAAGAAGGAGCGTATCTCGCTCTCGATCAAGGCCGCCGATGCCGATCCCTGGACCACGCTCGAGGGCAAGATCAAGGAGGGCGACGTCGTCAAGGGACCGGTCCTGCGCGTGATGGACTTCGGCGCGTTCGTCGAACTGTTCCCCGGCATCGACGGCCTCGTGCACGTCTCCCAGCTCGCGCGCCGGCGCGTGGCGCACCCGCGCGACGTCGTGACGGTGGGCCAGGAGGTCGAGGCCCGGGTCACCAAGATCGATCCCGCGGCCAAGCGCATCTCGCTCAGCATGTCCGCGCTCGAGGCCCCGTCCGCGGGCGACATGAGCGACATGATGACTGGCGGCGGCTATGAAGGCGGCGAGCGCGAAGGCGGCGGTCGCGGCGGTGAGCGTGGCGGCGAACGTGGCGAACGCTCCGAGCGCGGCGGTGGTGGTGGTGGTGGCCGGGGCGGCCCCCGCGGCGGCGGAGGCGGCTTCGGGGGTGCTGGTGGCGGCCGGGGCGGCGCCGGCGGTGGTGGCGGCCGTGGACGCGATCGCGATGGCGGCGGCGGCTTCGGTGGCGGCGGCGGTGGAGCCGGCGGTGGCGGCGGCGGCGGGCGCGACTTCAGCAACACGCGTGGCGGCCGGGCCGGCGAGAAGCCGATGCGCTGGGAATCGCGGCGCGAAGAGCGCCCCGACGGCACTCCTTCGGACAGCGTCTTCGCCGAGGCCTTCCGCAAGGCCCGCGAACGCCAGAAAGAGGACGAGTAGCCGCCAGTGTCCTTCATCGAAACCAAAGCGGACCTCGAGCGGACCGTGGATCGCCTTCGGGCCCACGGTTCGTTCGGTCTCGACATGGAGTTCCAGCGCGAGCGCACGTTCCGCCCCCGCCTCCAGCTGGTCCAGGTCAGTACGCCCGAGGAGTGCGTCCTCGTCGACCCGCTGGCCTTCGACGAGCTCGACGCGCTGTGGGACGTCGTCGCTGATCCGTCGATCGAGAAGATCGTGCACGCCGGTTCCCAGGACATGGAGATCGTGTTCGCGCGCTCGGGCCTGCTCCCGCGCAACGTGTTCGACACCCAGATCGCCGCCGCGCTGCTCGGCCTCGGCGACCAGATCGGCTACGCGAACCTGATCTCGCGCCTGCTGCATCGCCGTCTCAAGAAGGGCGAGACCGTCACCGACTGGTCGATCCGCCCGCTCTCCGCCGCCCAGGTCGATTACGCGCTCGACGACGTGCGTTACCTGCACGAGGTGCGCGACAAGCTGTGGGCCAAGCTCACGACCATGGGCCGCGAGACCTGGCTGCGCGAGGAGGTCGAGCACTACGAGGAGAAGGGCACCTACGAGCGCGACCCCTTGACGCTGTGGTCGCGCATCTCGCGCATGCGGTCGCTCGATTCGCGCGGCCTCTCCGTGCTGCGCGAGCTTGCGATCTGGCGCGAGGAAGAGGCCGCCCGCCGCGACGAACCGCGCGGCCGCATCGTCGCCGACGAGACCTTGGTCGAGATCGCGCGCCGCACGCCCAAGAAGCCCGAGGACCTCAAGCCCCTGCGCACGCTGCATCCGCGCGAGCTCGCGCGCTCCGGCCCCGCGCTGGTCGTCGCCGTGCAGAAGGGCCTCGCCGCACCCGAGGAAACGTGGCCGCGCCTCGACCCGGTCAAGCCCGAGGACGAGCGCTTTTCGATCACCGTCGACCTGCTCGAGGTCGTGCTGCGCGCCCGCGCGCTCGAGAACGAGATCGCGCCCTCCTACCTCGGCACCCGCGCCGACATCGCGCAGCTGATCGAGGTCACGGTCGGGCCCGACAAGGGCGTGCGCTCGAAGAAGCGCCAGGCCGAGCCGCTGCTGCTCTCCGGCTGGCGCCGCGGGCTGGTCGGCGACGAGCTGGTCGCCTTCCTCGAGGGCCGCGCCTCGCTCAAGATCGACGAGGCCACCGGCTTCGTCCATGTGATGGCCCCCGCCCGCTAGCCGCATGCCCCGCGGCCCTTTCTCCTCCCGCGTGCCCGACTCGCTCGAGCCGGGGCCGTGGGCGCGCCGCCTCGAACAACTGCGCGCGCAGGGCCGCAGGCTGCTCGATCTCTCGGACCACAATCCCACCACTGCCGGGCTCGCCGGGGTCGACTCGCTCGACGCGCTGCGCGCCCCCGCGGGGCTCGTCTACGCGCCCTCGGCCGCCGGCCTCGCCGCGGCGCGTGCTGCAATCGCGCTCTACTATCTCGAACGCGGCATCGAGGTCGATCCCGCGAGCATCATCCTCACGGCGAGCACGAGCGAGGCGTACGCGCAGGCATTTCGCCTGCTGTGCGATCCCGGCGAAGCCTTCCTCGTACCCGCGCCGAGCTATCCCCTGTTCGAGGCGCTCGCGCAGGCGGAGGGCTGCCGCGTCGAGACCTATCCTCTGAGGATCTCCGACGGCGCCTGGCACCTCGAAATCGCGGGGATGCCGTCGACCCATGCAGTCCGCGCGGTGGTCGCGGTCAACCCGAACCACCCGACCGGCTCGTTCCTCACGCACGGGGAGGCTAGCGCCTTGCGCGCGACTTGCGCCGGCGCAAGCGCCGCGCTGATCGCGGACGAGGTGTTCGCGGACTACGACATGTCGTGGGGCCGGCCGCCCGGCGAGCTCGCGCACACGCTGCTGCAATCGCCGGAGGACTCCGCGGGCGGGCCGCTCACGCTCGTGCTCTCGGGACTGTCGAAGGTTTGCGGGCTCCCGCAGCTCAAGCTCGGGTGGATTATCGTGCAGGGCCCGCCTGACCTCGCGCGCGAGGCGCTCGAGCGACTCGAGTGGCTTGCGGACACGTTCCTCTCGGTCGGCGGTCCCGTGCAGCACGCGCTGCCCATGCTGCTCGCCGGCCGTGCACGCTTTCAGGACTCCGTGCGCGCGCGCGTCGCGCGCAATCGCGCGGCGCTCGCGGCCGCGATCGCCACGATGCCTGAGGCGCAGGTGCTGCCGGCCGATGGGGGTTGGAGCGCGGTGATCGCGCTGCCGCCGGGGAGGAGCGACGAGGAGTGGGCGCTCGCGCTGCTCGAGCACGACGTGGTCGTGCATCCGGGGTACTTCTACGACTTCGACGAGCCGGGGAGGATCGTGGTGAGCCTCCTCCCCGCACCCGCCGTGTTCGCTGTCGCGCTGACGCGGCTTACGGCGATCGTCGCGCGCTAGTCCTGCTGCCGGGCGAGCCTAGCTGCCGTTCGCCTCGCGCCTGGCCTGCGCCTTGAGTGCGTCACCCGCGTAGATCGCGACCTCGACCCGGCGGTTCTGCGAGCGGCCGGCCTCGGTGTCGTTCGACGCCACCGGCTCGGACTCGCCGCGGCCCAGCGTACGGATCGTACGATTGACGCCGCGCGACGCGAGATAGCCCTGTGCCGCGGCCGCGCGATCCTGCGAGAGTTGCTGGTTGTACTCGGCCGTGCCCTTCGAGTCGGTGTGGCCGATGATCATCAGCTCGGAGTCGTCGTAGTTCGCGAGGCTGGTCGCGAGCTGGTTCAGGTTCGCGCGCGCATCGCCCTTGATCGTCGACGAGTCGAAGTCGAACAGGAGGCCCGAGTCGAACGTGACCTCGATGCCCTCGCCGACGCGCTGGACGGTCGCGCCGGGGATCTGCTCGAGCTCCTTCGCGCGCTGGTCCATCTTGTGGCCGATGATCGCGCCCGCGGCGCCGCCGACGACGGCGCCGATGATCGCGCCCCGCGCCGTCGAGCCGGTCTGGTTGCCGATGACGCCGCCAACCGCCGCGCCGCCGGCGCCGCCGATGATCGCGCCCTTCTCGGTGTTGTTGAGCGACGCGCAACCGGCCGCGCCGAAGAACATGGCCGCGGCCAGGACGGCCGCCGTGAACTTGTTCCCTGAAGTCGTACGCATCGGAACCTCTTTCGAGTGGGTGTCCCTCCACCATGGCGCAGGAAGGCCATTGGTGGGAGTTTATCTGCGCCATCGCCTCGCCCGTTGACACGAGGCGGGCGATCCCCGAGCCTTCGTTCATGGCTACTTGGCTGCTCAAGACCGAACCTTCCGAATATCCTTACACCGCTCTCGTGAAGGATGGCAAGACCGTATGGAGTGGAATTGCCAATGCGGCGGCGCTCATCCACCTGCGCAAGGTCGCGAAGGGCGACACGCTCCTGATCTATCACACGGGTACCGAGCGCCAGGTCGTCGGCCTCGCACGCGCCGCGAGCGGCCCCTACCCGGACCCTCAACTCGACGACCCGAAGCGCGTCGTGATCGACGTGGCCGCCGGCAAGCCCTTGCCGAAGCCCGTGACGCTCGCGCAATTCAAGGCGGATCCATTGCTGGTGAAGACCGATCTCGTCAAGATCGGGCGGCTCTCAGTGGTGCCGCTGAGCGAGGCGGAGTACGCGCGGGTGATGAAGCTGGCGGGAGGTTAATTGCGCCGGACTGCGCCCCCGATCGGCGTATGTACGGTCTTATAAAAGGGGGCACCCAGCTTCCGCAGCGGATCGTCGATCGCCTCCGGCAGCGCGGGCAGGGCCCGAAACTCCGGCAGCTCGACGATGACTCGCTGCACCTCGCGCATCACGCCCATGAGCCGTGCCCATTCGGACCCGGGAGAGGGATTGCGCGGAGCGCGTTCGGGGTACCAGCGAAACTGGCGCACGGTCGTCCCGCACCGCACGTACAACGTCAGCGCGCGATCCGCGCGCTCCCGGTCATTCATGGTCGCGAATGGGTAGAGGGGATGCGGTCCCGCGATGTCGAACAGCCGGGCCGCGACCGTCGCCTCGTAGATCCGCCGTAGTGCACTGTCCGCCACCGCAAGTTTGAAGCTCGTGTCGCGCACTCCACCGAACTCGCGGGTGAATCGGCCATCAATGGTGTCGAGGTCCTGCCGGCCATCCGAGTAGCTGAGTGCGAAGTTCGTGTTCGGGACCTCCGTCCGGTATGCCGCCGCGCTTCGATCCCCCTTGCGCGAAGGGACGACAGGCAGGTCGCCCCCGATTTCGCGCGTCGTTGACGGGTCGCGATGGTCCATGCACCACTCGATCGCAGCCTCCCGGCAGAGCGGGCACACGGGCGCCTCGTAGAGGCTGCCTGACCGCCTCGGCGCATTTGGCGCGTCCTCGGGTACGACATCCATGGCCGCGAAAGGAAATTGCCTTGCGGCCCGAATCGGGTAGGCGAGCGCGGCATCCCGGGTCAGGTTGGTCGCGACCCAGGAATGGCTCGATCGAATCAGACTCCCAGGGTGACGCGGGCAATTCGCGGGCGGTGCGAACGCGATCCATGACCTCCCGCCGAGGCGATCGACCGGCGGCGGCCCCAACTGGATCGAGTCCGCCCAAGCCATGAAGATCTCTGCCGTACGGCTGCAATGCGAGGTATAAAGCCGCCCGTCCTTCCCGCGGTTTCCGTAGACGATATACGTGCCCCCGGGCGTGAACCTGTAGCCGCAGTCGCCGCCTCCGCTGCCTGTCGTGAGCGAGATGGTATCGGTACGAGCGCCTTTCCAGCTCGCGAGCACGCGGAACTGGAACACGACGTCGGATTCCCGATACGAATCTGGGCCGGCAGAAATCATGAACGGACCGTGCTTCCTGGTCACGGTGCCCAGGAATACGTCGCTCGCCTGGGCCAACTCTTCGATGGGTGATCCAGGAGCGAGGCACTGGCAGGCAAACGCGCCCGCCGCCATGACGGCGATGAGCGCGAACGCCGCAACGACAACGAACGCGAGGGGGTGGCGCACCGAGCTGCGCGCGCGCAAGCGAGTTTCACCCGACGTTGTGAAACACCTTCTGCACGTCGTCGTCCTGCTCCAGCCGGTCGACGAGCTTCATCACTTCCTCGGCGGCGGCTTCGTCGAGCGTGACCGGTGTCTGCGGGATGTACTCGGACTCGGCGGAGATCGGCGTGATGCCGCGGTCCTCGAGCGCCTTCTGCAGCGTGCCGAAATCGTTGAACGCGCAGCGGATCACGAGCTGGGTCTCGCCTTTCTCGCTCGTGCCCTCGCCCATCTCCTCGAGACCGTGGTCGATCAGCTCGAGTTCCATCGTGTCGGAGTCGATGCCCTCGGGCTTGAGCCGGAACACGCCCATGCGCTTGAACATGAACGCCACGCTCCCGCTCGCACCCATGTTGCCGCCGCCCTTGTTGAAGCCCGAGCGGATGTTCGCGACGGTGCGCGTCGGGTTGTCGGTCGCGGCCTCGACCAGGATCGCGGCGCCGTGCGGGCCATAGCCCTCGTAGATGATCTCCGAGTAGGTCGACGCGTCCACGCCGGAGGCGCGCTTGATCGCGGCCTCGACTTTGTCCTTCGGCATGTTGACCGCGCGCGAGTTCTGGATGACGCGGCGCAGCGAGGGGTTGTACTCGGGGTTCGGGCCGCCCGCCTTGACGGCGATCGCGATCTCTTTGTTGATGCGCTCGAACACCTTGGACATCTTGTCCCAGCGCGCGAACATGACGTGCTTGCGAGTCTCGAAGATTCGTCCCATGGGCGGACAGGCTACCAGAGAGCGCGGCCGCTGTCGCGGGCCTAACGCCCGCGCCTAACGCACGCGCACGGCGCGCACCGAGGTCTCGCCGCCCGGCACGGCCGCGCGCACCAGGTACACGCCGGGCCGCGCCTCGCCCCCGCGGTCGTCGAGCCCGTCCCACGTGAGCGCGTGCGGGCCCGCCGGGAGCGTCTCGTCGGCCAACAGGCGCACCTGCCGCCCCGCGAGGTCGAGCACGGTCACGCGCGTGCGCGCGGCGACCGGGAGCGCGAGCGAGAGCCGAAGCGCGCCCTTGAACGGCATCGCGCCCGCGATGGCGAGCGTCGGCACGCGCACGACCGCCGGCGGGCCCGAGTCCACGGCGGCCGTCGGGACGATCTTGAACAGCTCGCCGAGCAGGTCACAGATGTAGAGTTCGCCGTCCTTGTCCTCGCCGAAGCTCGAGATCGCGTCGACGGTGACGCCGGCATCGAGCGGCGCGAGCTCGGCGGTGCGATCGAGGACGTTCGTCAGCACGCCCCCCGCGAATTTCCCGCTGTAGATCTTCGCCTGGCAGAAGTCGGCGAAGAAGTAGGTGCCCACCAGGTCCGGGATCGCGCTGCCGCGATAGACGTATCCGCCCGTGACCGAGCAGCGGGATCCGCTGTGGTCGTACGTGTACGCCGGGAAATGGAAGCACGCCGTGTTCCTGCACGAGTCGCACGGGGTCGGACGCGCGGAGTCGAAAGCCTGGTTGCCCTCCCAGCAAGGCCAGCCGAGGTTCTCCCCGAGACCGCGCCCCGTTGCCGCCGGCAGAAAGTCGACCTCCTCGATGTCGAGCTCCCCCACGTCGCCCAGGATCAAGTCCCCGGTCGCGCGATCGAACGAGTTGCGGAACGGATTGCGCACGCCACGCAGGAAGATCTCGTCGCGCCCCGGCGTCGCCCCCGCAAAGGGATTATCCGGCGGGCTCGTGTAGCCCGCGCCGCTGACGTCGATGCGGAGGATCTTGCCGAGCAACGAATCCGCGTTCTGCGAGCGGTTCTGCGGATCGCCGCCGCTGCCGCCATCGCCGATCCCGTCGTAGAGGTAGCCGTCCGGTCCGAACGCGATCCACCCGCCGTTGTGGTTTTTGTAGGGGTGAAAGATCACGAGCAGCGAATCGGCCCGCGTCACGTCCGCCGAGTCTGGGTCGGTCGCCGAGACGAAGCGACGCTCGATGTGCACGCGCTGGCCGACGTCCGTGTAGTGGATGTAGAACCGGCCGGTGGTCGTGTAATCGGGCGCGAACGCGAGGCCGAGCAGGCCCTCCTCGTTCCCCGTCGACAGCGGCTGGGTGACGTAGAACGACCGCGCGAGGAGCCCCGCGCCGCCCGGCTTGAAGATCCGGATGCGCCCGCGCGCGTCGGCTCCGCGCTGCTCGACGATGAACAGCCGCGTGTCCCCGGGAGGCGAGGTGACGAACAGGGGCTTGGTCAGCCCGGCGGTCATGCGCTCGGCGGTGATGGGCGTCGCGGCGTGCAACGGCGCCGCGAGCGCGCAAAGCGTCAGCAGGGCAAGGGATCCGATCCTGGTGCGAGAGCGGGGTTGCATGGATCCTCCGAACATCATGTCAGGGCCGGGTGTCGAGCCCCGCCTTCGTCAGCGCCGCAACGAGGTCGTCTTCCGAACGTCCCCCGATCATGTGGGCGCGAACGATGCCCTTCCGGTCGATGACGAAGACCGTCGGGATCGCGGTGATGCCATAGTGGTTCTGCACTGCGCCATCGCGGTCGAGCAGGATCGGAAACCGGTAGCCGTACTTGTCGACGAACGCCTTCGCCTTCGCGCCCGATTCGCTGCAGTTGACGCCGTAGACCACGAGGCCCCTGGCCGCATACTTCTCGTGCATGCGCGCGATGATCGGCATCTCGCGCCGGCAGGGCCCACACCACGTCGCCCAGAAGTCGAGCAGCACGACCTTGCCCTTGTGCGCCGCCAGCGCGCGCTTGACGCCCTTGAGGTCGGAGAGCGTGAAGGCGGCGGCCAGCTTGCCGGTGTACGCGCTCACCTCCTCGGTCGGATCCGCGGCCTGCGCCCCCACCCGGAGGACCCGCGTCGTGCCGATCGGGGCGACGAACGCGAACAGCGCCGGGTCGGGCGCCACGTTCCATGCCACGTTCGTGAAGCGCGCCTTCTGCTCGATGTGGATCGGCTTCGGCAACGCCGGGTGGGAACGCTCGACCGAGGACTCGTCGCCCACGACCAGGAAGCGCTCGGCATCGATCGCCAGCCGCTTGGGCGCCTGGACGGAGCCGCCCTCCCCGCGGGCAACGGTCGTGTCGTACTGCACCTCGATCACGTACGTCGGGACGACCACGCCGTTCACGGTCGCGGTGTCCTTGCCCACGAGGCTCGCCTTCGCGACATGCTCGGCGAGTCGCCCGTAACCCGCGAACGGATGCGCCGCCGCGGGATCGATGCCGGGCAGCCCGCCGTTCGCCGCCGGGTTGACCTCGGTCTTCTGGACCGAGTACTGCGCCAGGGTGCTGCTGTAGGTCCACGTCGACTCGCCCGCGTTGATCAGCACCGTGCGGTCGGACGGCGTGCCCGCCTCGAAGCGCGCCCGCCCGGGGCCCCCGTAAGCGATCAGGAGCGTGTTGTTGATGTCCTGCACCTGCTCCTGGACCGTCATGTGAGTCGCCACGCTCCCCTCGAAGCGATAGCCCGTGACCCCGCGATAGTTTTCGGCGGTCCGCGCCAGAATCTGTTGGGCGGAGAGTTGAGCCCCTCCCGGGAGCGCCGGGCTGCCCAGGGCAAGAGCCCCGGCTGTGACGATAACTCCCATGGCGACAATCAGTTGCTGGCGCATCAAGGTCTCCTGAGGGTGGCGGGTCCGGGCCGGTGCGATAGGCTCTCCCAGAGAGTAGAGGGCCGGCCCGGCCCCGACAAGGGCGCGGACACCACTTTGAATCGAGCGCACAACCCGGGCATCCCAACCACGGTGCGCTGAACTGCGCCTCGAGGGCCCGAATTGGTCGAAGGGGATGGCGTCGCGATCGAGGGGAGACCGAAGCGCGCGGTCGAGGGCGTCCAGCCCGCGGAGTTCCTGCTGCTCGAGCTGGCCTGGAGCGGGTCAGGCCTCTTCCCCGCCCGGGAGGAATCCTTCCGGGCGGGCTTCGATCAAGCCCAGGTAGAGGTCGAACAGCACCGGGTCATGCCAGCCCTTGGCGACCTCGCTGGCCATCAGCTCGAGCGCGTCCGCGCGCGTGAGCGCATCGCGATACGGGCGCTTGGTGGTGAGCGCGTCGTAGACGTCGGCGATCGACGCCACCCGCGCCAGGAGCGGGATGTCCTCGCCCACCAGCCCTTCGGGGTAGCCCGAGCCATCGAAGCGCTCGTGGTGGTGGTACACGATCGGCATTGCGGTCTCGAGCGTGCGCATGTTCTTGAGCAGGTCGCGCCCGGCGACCGGGTGGCGCTGGATCTCGAGCCGCTCCTCGGGCGTGAGCTTGCCGGGCTTGAGCAGGACCGCGTCGCGGATCGCGATCTTGCCGATGTCGTGGAACAGCCCGCCGTAGCGCAGGATCTCCTGCTCCTCGACGCTCACGCCGGCCGCCCGGCCGAGCATCTCCGCGTAATAGGACACGCGTTCGCTGTGACCCGAGGTGTACGGATCGCGCTGGTCGATGGTCGAGGCCAGCGCGATGATGACCTCGCGCGCCTCCTCGAACACGTCCGTGAAGCGCTTGAGCCGCACCAGCGTGCGGATGCGCGCCAGCAGCTCCTCCCCATCGAAGGGCTTGGTCAGGAAGTCGGTGATCCCCGCGTTGATGGCGACGAGCTTGTCGCGGCGGGTGGCACCGCCGGTGATCATCACGATCGGCACGAACCGGGTGCGCGGGTCGTCGCGCAGGGTCTCGATCACGTCGTGGCTGGTGAGCCCGGACAGGTCGAGGTCGAGCAGGACGACGTCCGGCGAGGCGTGTTCGACCTTCTCGAGCGCCTCGGCGCCGCTCGAGGCGTCCTCCACCTGGTAGCCGTCGTGGGTCAGCAGGTAGCGCAGGAGGTAGCGCACCTGCTCGTCGTCGTCGACGACGAGGATCCGCGCCCCGGGAGGCGTGGTCGGCGAGGATGTAGGAACGGCGTGGGCTTCCACGTCGCACATTCTAGAACCCATCGCCGCCCAGCGGCAAGCCCGCGGCACACCCGCGGCACACCCGCGCCCGCTTGCCCCGGCCCGCGCCCGCCCCCTGGCCGGGGACGCAGGCTCGACCCGGGCGCCGGTCACCCCGAAAAAACCATTGACGCCCGGGCGACCAGGACTATATATTCACAGGGATGCATTTTTATGCATCAAGGCGGCGCGGCCCGGAGGCGGGACCTCCGGCCCGTCGCCCTTCTCATTTCCAGCCGTCCCTGGAGGCCCGATGTCGCGCACGCGCCGGCTCACCGCCCTGTCCCAGCTCCTGTCGGAGCGCCGCTTCTCCAGCCAGGAGGAGCTGGCGCGCGCGCTCGCACGCGAGGGACTGCCGGTGACCCAGGCCACGCTGTCACGGGACCTCCGCAGCCTGGGCGTCGGCAAGCGCCCGGGACCGGACGGCCAGCCCCAGTACGTCCTGCCCGCGCCCGCGGTGGAGATCTTCGACCGCGAACGCCAGCGGCTCGATCTCGTCGCCTTCGTCAACGAGGTGACGGTCGCGCAGAACCTGGCGGTCATCAAGACGCCCCCCGGCCACGCCAATGGCGTGGGGCGGGCGATCGACCTGCTCGCGTTCCCGGGCATGCTCGGCTCGGTTGCGGGCGACGACACGCTGCTCGCGGTGCTCACCACCACGGCCGCGGCGCGCAAGCTCAAGCGCCATCTCGACACCCTCGCCGAGGGGACCGCGCGCGGCACGTCGGGGTCGGGCAAGTGATCCAGGGCACGGCCGGCATCGCCGGGGCCACCGCGCCCGCGTCGCGCGCACGCACCGCGCGCGTGGCCGTGCTCGGAGCGACGGGCTACGCGGGCGGAGAGTTCGCGCGCCTCGCGCTCGCGCACCCGGGCATCACGGTCGAGGCGCTCGTCGTGCGGTCGGCCGATCAGGGTCTCCTTCAGGCGCTGCCCGGGATCGATCCCGGCGCGCTTGCCGGCGACGGTCCGGCGTGCATCCAGCTCGACGCGCTCGAGGAGCGTATCGCGCAGGGCGCAGTCGATACGCTCGTGGTCGCCCTGCCGCATGGCGCGTGGACCGCGCTGTGCGCGGAGCGCCCCGGGCTCCTTGCCGCTGCGCACGCGCTGCGCGTGGTCGACCTTTCGTCCGATCACCGGGACGGCTCAGCGGGCTATGTTTACGGCCTGCCCGAGGCGTTCCGGGAGGACATCCGCG
The DNA here is from genome assembly GCA_046598045.1 of Candidatus Eiseniibacteriota bacterium. GTDB lineage: Bacteria > Eisenbacteria > RBG-16-71-46 > RBG-16-71-46 > DASYSL01 > JANPEF01. The sequence continues at coordinate 5,425 of JBKJJJ010000137.1, read as the reverse complement.
CCGCGCAGCGCGTTGCGAACCCGGGCTGCTACCCGACGGCGGCTGCGCTCGCGCTCATGCCGGCGGCGGAGGCGGGCTGGATCGACGGCCCGGTCACGGTCAACGCGCTCTCGGGCGCGAGCGGCGCCGGGCGCGGGGCGATCGCCGCGACCTCGTTCGTCGAACTCGACGGCGGCGCCTCGTTCTACAAGGTCGGCACCGTGCATCCGCACGTCGCCGAGATCGCGCGCACGGTCACGCGCCTGGCGAACGGGCGCGCGGCCGAGATCGCGTTCGTGCCGCAGCTCGTGCCGATGGCGCGCGGCATCCTGCTCACCGCGCAGTGCCGACTGGCGCGCCGCGTCACGCCCGCCGAGGCGCGCGCGGCGTACGCGGCGGCTTACGCCGACGAGCCGTTCGTGCGGCTCCTGGACGAAGACGCCTGGCCGCAGACGAGCGCGGTCCGGGGCTCGAATCGCGTCGACCTGCAGGTCACGACGCTGTTCGACGACGGTACGCTGCTCGCGACCGCGGCGATCGACAACCTCGCGAAGGGCGCGGGATCGCAGGCACTGCAGAACCTGAACCTGATGCTCGGCTGGCCCGAGACCACCGGCCTGTCGCGCCACGGGAGGCCGTGGTGAGCGGCGCCCCGGTCGTGATCAAGCTCGGGGGCCGCGCGCTCGAGGGCGAAGGCGCCGTGGCGCAACTGGCGAAGGATCTCGCGCCGCTCGCAGGTCGCGCGGTGGTCGTACACGGCGGCGGCGGCGAGGTCACCGCGTGGTGCGAGCGGCTCGGCATCGCCGCGCGCTTCGAGGGCGGCCGGCGCGTGACCGATGCCCAGGCGCTCGAGGTCGCAACCGCAGTACTCGCGGGCCTGCTCAACAAGCGCCTGGTCGCGCAGCTGCGCGCGCACGGCCTGGACGCGGTCGGCCTGGCGGCGCTCGACGGCGGCCTGGCGACGATCGTTCCGCACGCGGACGCTCAGACGCTGGGCGAGGTCGGCGTGGTGGCGGGGATCAACGGCGCGCTCGTGCGCGACCTGCTCACGGCCGGGCGCACGCCGGTGATCGCGAGCATCGGGCAGTGCGATGGCCGCCTGCTCAACGTCAATGCCGACGACCTCGCCGCCGCGATCGCGCCGGCGCTCGGCGCCTCGGTGCTGGTGCTGCTCTCGGACGCGCCGGGGCTCGTGCTCGCGGGCGAGGTCACGCCGGCGCTCGACCTCGCCGCGCTCGAGCGCGCGCTGCTCTCGCCCGAGGTCACGGGCGGGATGGGGCCCAAGCTCGAGGCTGCCGGGGCGGCGGTCGCGGGTGGCGCGCTCGGCGCGTGGATCGGATCGTGGACGGGCGCCGGAACGCTGGCGCGGGTCCTCTCAGGCGAAGCTGGCGGCACGCGCATCGCGCGCGCGCTGGCCGGAAAGGAGGCCGTTCGTGGTTGAAGCCCCCGTCGTCAGCGCAACGCCGGATCCCTCGCTCGCGCTCGAGGAGGTCGGCCTGATCGCGCCCACCTATCCCCTGCCGCGCCTCGAACTGGCGCGTGGGAGCGGCGCACGCGTGTGGGGCGCGGACGGCGTGGAGCGTCTCGACTTCGTCTCGGGGATCGCGGTCAACGCGTTCGGGCACGCTCCGGCAGGCCTGGTGCGCGCGATCACGAAGCAGCTCAAGACGCTCGGCCAGGTCTCGAACCTCTACGCCAACCGCCCGGCCATCGAGCTCGCGCAGAAGCTCGTCGCGCTGACCGGTTACCAGCGCGTGTTCTTCGCGAACTCGGGCGCCGAGGGCGTCGAGTCGGCGCTCAAGTTCTGCCGCGCGCGCGCGCATGCACTCGGGCGCGAAGGCCGGGGCATCGTCGCGTTCACCGGCGGCTTCCACGGGCGCACGGGCTTCGCGCTCTCGACCACGTGGAACCCGCCCTATCGCGCGCCGTTCGAACCGCTGATCCCGGGTGTCACGTTCGCGCCTTTCAACGACGTGGCCGCGCTCGAGGGCGCGATCAATGTAGGCACGTGCGGCGTGATCGTCGAGGTCGTGCAGGGCGAGAGCGGCGCGGTGCCCGCGACCAAGAAGTTCCTGACCGCATTGCGCGCGCGCTGCGACGCTACGGGCGCGCTGCTCGTGATCGACGAGGTGCAATCGGGCGTCGGGCGGACCGGGCGCTTCCTCGGCGCCGAGCACTTCGGTGTGCGCGCGGACATCACGGTGCTGTCGAAGGCGCTCGGCGGCGGCCTGCCGCTCGCGGCGGTGCTGCTCGACGACGCGGCCGCCGAGGCGCTCGCGCCGGGCATGCACGGCACGACGTTCGGCGGCAATCCGGCCTGTGCGGCGGCCGGGCTGTGGGTCGTGGAACGCGTGTCGAAGCCGGCATTCCTCGGGCGCGTGCGGCGCATGGGCAAGGCGCTGCGCGCGGGTCTCGACGATCTCGCGCTGCGCCACCCGGAGTCGGTCGCGGGCGCGCGCGGCCTCGGCCTGCTGACCGCGATCGAGATCAAGGAGAACGCAGGCTTCGACGCGCCGGCGTTCGTCCTCGCCGCGCGGGCGCAGGGCCTGTTGCTCGTGCGCGGCGGCGAGCGCGCCGTGCGCTTCCTGCCGCCGTTGACCGTCACCGAACCCGAGATCGCCGATGCGATCGCCCGCGCGGACCGCGCGCTGACCGACCTCGAGTCCGCCCCCGGGGCGAAGGAGCAGGCATGAAGCGCGTCGTCCTCGCGTACTCGGGCGGTCTCGACACCAGCGTGATCGTGCACTGGCTCAAGCAGCGCTACGGCTGCGAAGTGGTGTGTTACTGCTGCGACGTCGGCCAGGGCGGCGAGCTGGATGGATTGGAGGAGCGCGCGCTCGCGCTCGGCGCCACGAGCGTGGTGGTCGAGGACCTGCGGCACACGTTCGTCCACGACTACGCATTCCCGACGCTGCGCGCCGGCGCGCTCTACGAGAGCCGCTACCTGCTCGGCACGTCGATCGCGCGGCCGCTGATCGCGGCGCGGCAGGTCGCGTGCGCGCGCGCCGTCGGCGCGGACGCGTTGGCGCACGGCTGCACCGGCAAGGGCAACGACCAGGTGCGCTTCGAGCTCACCTACATGGCGCTCGCGCCCGACCTCGAGGTGGTCGCGCCGTGGCGTGCGCCCGAGTGGAACATCGTCTCGCGCGAGGATGCGCTCGACTACGCGGCCGCGCACGGCCTGTCCGTGCCCATGAAGAAGAGCGACCTGTTCTCGCGCGACGGCAACCTCTGGCACCTGAGCCACGAGGGTGGGCCGCTCGAGGATCCGAACACGATCGCGCCCGAGTCGATGTACCGCCTGACCGCCGCGCCCAAGGACCGGGCGGGCGCGCCCGAGACGGTGACGATCGGCTTCGACGAGGGCTGGCCCGTGGCGCTCGACGGCAAGCAGCGTGCGCCGGTCGATCTGCTCACCGAGCTTAACACGCGCGCGGGCCGGCACGGCATCGGCCGCATCGACATCGTCGAGTCGCGCGTCGTGGGCATGAAGTCGCGCGGCGTCTACGAGACGCCGGGCGGCACGGTGCTGTTCGAGGCGCTCGAGGACCTGTGCCGCCTGACACTCACGCACGACGTGCTGCGCGCGCGCGCCGAGCTCGCGCCGCGCTACGCGGACCTCGTCTACCAGGGGCAGTGGTTCGCGCCGGTGCGCGAGGCGCTCGCGGCGTTCGTCGACAAGGCGCTCGAGCCGGTCACCGGCGAGGTCACGGTCGAGCTGTTCCAGGGCGCGGCACGCGCGATCGCGCGCAAGAGCCCGCGCTCGCTCTACGACGCCGCGGCCGCGTCGTTCGACATGACCGGTTACGAGCCGCGGCACGCCGAGGGCTTCATTCGGATCTTCGGGCAACCCATTGCGACCGCGCTCCAGGCGGGCGCGTCCGTGCACGAGGGCGCCATGAAGGGGGAGACGAGCGGTGGCTGAGACCTCCGTGACTCCCCCGGCGCCTTCGAGCAATGGCAAGCCCGCGCCCACCCGCGCCGAGGCGGCGGGCGTATCGCTGCGCCGCGCCGTGGTCGCCGACGTGCCCGGCATCGCGGGCGTGATGGCGCGTTACGTCGAGGAGGGCACGCTCCTGCCGCGCTCGATCGGCGAGCTCTATCGCGCGATTCCCGAGTTCCACGTCGCGCTCGACAAGGCGGGCAAGGTGATCGCCTGCGCCGCGCTGCGCATCCTGTGGATGGACCTGGGCGAGGTGCGCTCGCTGGCGGTGACCGCGGAGGCGCAGGGTCTCGGCCTCGGTGCCGCGCTGGTCAGGGCGACGCTCGACGACGCGCGCGCGCGCGGCCTGACGCGCGTGATCGCGCTCACGAAGGAGGTCCAGTTCTTCGAGCGCGTCGGATTCTCGGTGGTCGAGCGCGACGACCTCCCGCGCAAGGTGTGGACCGACTGCGTCGGCTGTCCGAAGCGCCATGCCTGCGACGAGGTCGCGGTCGAAATCGAACTGGTCGAGGGCGCCGCCGCGGCCGCCCGGGTCAACAACGCCGCGTGGCGCATTCCGGTCGAGGGACCGGACGCCTCGTGAACCCGCCTGTGGAGGATCACACGCCCATGGAACGTGTCGCCCCGCGCCACCTGATCGACCTTGCCGGCCTCGACCGCTCGTGGACGCTCGCGCTGTTCGAGCAGGCCGAGCACCTGCGCTCGCTGCGCCACGCGCGCAACGCACCGCGCCCGCTCGCCGGCCGTACCGCCGCGATGGTGTTCCACAAGCCGTCGCTGCGCACACGTGTGTCGTTCACGGTCGGGATGCACCAGCTCGGCGGCGACGCGATCGACCTCGGCAAGGCCGAGGTCAGCCTCGAGGGCCGCGAGAGCCTGAAGGACGTGGCGCACGTGCTCTCGGGCATGGTCGACCTCGTCGTCGTGCGCACGTTCGCGCACCAGTTGCTCAAGACGCTCGCCGAACACGCCACGATCCCGGTCATCAACGCGCTCACGGATTTTTCGCACCCGTGCCAGATCCTCTCGGACCTGTACACGCTCAAGCGGCGCGGCAAGGACCTCGACACGATGCACGTGGCGTGGGTGGGCGACGGCAACAACGTGCTGCACTCGTGGCTCGAGGCGGCGACGATCTTCGGCTTTCGGCTCACGATCGCGGTGCCCGACGGGTTCGAGCCCGACGCCGGCCTGTTCCTCGCGGCCGAAAAGGCCTCCAAGGGCGGGATCCGTCGTGTGCGCGACCCGCGCGAGGCCGTGCGCGACGCCGACGCGGTCTACACCGACACGTGGACGAGCATGGGCCAGGAGGAAGAGGCCGCGTGGCGGCGCGTCGCGTTCGCGGGCTTCCAGGTGAACGACGCGCTGATGGCGTCGGCGAAGCCCGATGCGCTGTTCCTGCACTGCCTGCCCGCACACCGCGGCGAGGAAGTGACCGACGCCGTGATCGACGGCCCGCAGAGCGCGGTGGTCGAGCAGGCGGAGAATCGCCTCCACCTGCAG
>JBKJJJ010000117.1:0-15917 GCA_046598045.1 Candidatus Eiseniibacteriota bacterium | reverse complement strand
GGGGGCGGACGCGTTCATGGGGAATCTCCTCGAAATCTCGACGTCGCGGGAGGGGCAGTATGCCGCAGGTTACAAGCCGCGCCCCCGGGCCACAACAACGAAGGCGGAAGCGCGGGGTCCGCCCCCGTGCTCCCGCCTCGATGCCCTGCCGCGGTTCGCCCCGCGCCCGATCAGCGAGCGCGGATCAGCTTCTGCTGCACGCTGCGCCCCGCTTCGCCCTCGATGCGCGCGAAGTACACGCCCGCCGGCGCGATCCATCCCTCCTCGGTCCGGCCATCCCAGAGCGCGGTCTGCAGGGCGCCGGTGCCGAAGCCGCCCCACACGCGCCGCACGACGCGGCCGCGCAGGTCGATCACCTCGAGCCGCGCCTGCTCGCCCGCCGCGAGCGCGAAGTTGAGCGTCGTCCCTCCGTCCGACATCGGGTTCGGCCGCGCGCGCTCGAAAGAGATGCCGTTAGCCGGGCCGGGCGCCACGCCGATCGTGACGGAACTCTGGCTGATCACCGCGTCCCAGCCGTTGATCGCTGGATTGTCGGGGCTGGAGGGCACGTTCACGCCCCTGGCGTTGACCCACACCTTGCCGTTCGTGAAGTCACGGCGCCAGATCTCGACGCCCGCGAGCGTGACCGCGTACGCGGGACCGGTCGGCCAGCCGAGCCTCAGGTCGTACTCGGGCTGCCAGTAGGTGCACGCATAGTCGCCGCTGTTGAGCGCCATGTAGCCGTCGCCCAGCAGTGCGCTGCCGAGGTTGAAGCGGAACAGTTGCTGGTTCGCCGGGCCGCTCGGGTAGGTCAGGCGATCGCCGCCGGCGAGCTCGGTGTCGATCAGGTTGCGCACGGGACCGGAGTAGAGCGTCGGCCACACCGTGAGGTAACCGTCCGGCCCGAACATCGAATCCTGCCAGCGATAGTTGTACGGGTTCGGCGCGGGATCCACGCGGCCGAAAATGCGCGGGAACCGCTCGTGCATCGCGCCGTTCGCCTCGAGGTAGTGATGGTGCCCGTTGCCCATGATCACGAAGTTCGGGCCCATGCGCTGGCGGAGGCGGTGGAACACCACCTCGACGCCCTGCTTCCACCACACGTTGAGCGAGTCCGGCGGATCGGCGACGCCGTTCGCGTCGAGGTCGAACCAGGTCTTCCAGTACGTCCCGGGCGTCTCGACCGTGCAGTTCGTGCCGGGCTGGCAGCCGCCCATGAACCCGTTGAGCCAGCCCGGGCTGTCCCACAACTGGTCGAGCATCACGCCGTCGGCGCCCTTCGGGGAGACGAGCTGGTCCACGATGAAGTCGGCGTAGACGTCGCACATACGCTTGCCCTGCGCGTTGCGCGGGCACTTCACCGAGAGGTTCCCCATCCACATGCCCCAGTACGCCGTGCCGTGCCAGCGCGTGCCGGCCGAATCCACGGCCCAGCACCACCAGTTGTTGTCGTTCATCAGGTCCCAGACCTTCCGGTCGTAGCCGAAGATCGGGTCCGTCGTGCTGTACGGGCCATAGGTCTGCGCAAAGCCCGACGGCCCCGCGTAGTAGTACTCGTACCACGCCGGTGACACGAGCCGAATGGAGGCCGGATTGAGCGCCTTCACCGAGTCGAACTTGGCGGTGGTCGCGCGCGAGGAGAACGAGACGATGTCGTACTTGCTGTTGCGCAGCGCGTTCGGGTTGTTCGACCAATCGAGGTTCATCGTGCGCGGGAACGTGCCGTCCGGATGCGCCTGGGCGGATCCGGCAAACGCGCTGACGGCCAGCAATGCGGCTGCGGCAATCTTCCATCCATGAGTGCGGCTCGGAGTCACTGCGGTGGCCTCCCTGGCGGTGGGGCTTGCGGGGCGGCCTCCGGGGCGGAGGATGCGCCGATCACAAGGAGGGCATTGCAGGCCGCGTGCCACCGCAGGTCCCACGGGACGGGGATTCGCGTGCGCCGGGAAATGACCTGTAAGCGCATGCCGCGGAGTGCGGTGGAGATGGGCGCGGGAGCAGGCTCATGGACCCAAAGCGGAGCGGCCCGGCTGCCCTCGTGGCGGCGATACGTGCCTGAGTCCTACAAAATGCAAATGCCGGATCGCGTTTCGCAACGCGGCTGCGGGGCGCCCGGCGCCCGCCCGGGATCAGCTCTGTATTGGAATTGCGCCCGGCAGTCCCTGCACCAGCAGGCCGTGCAGCGCGCCCTCGATGCGCACGGGTCGGCCGGCCCGATCGAGGAAACAGTGGCGCGTGTAGCCGACCGCGATCAACCGCTCGTCGCCCACGCGCTCGATTCGATAATCGAACTGCACGGTCGCGCGCCCCAGGTCCCCGACCCAACCCCACAGCCTGAGCCGGTCGTCGTAAAGGGCCGACGCGAGGTATCGGCAGTACGCCTCGGTCACGGGGAGAATCACTCCGTCCGCCTCGAGCTCGCGGTAACTCTTGCCGTGCGCGCGCAGCCACTCGGTGCGCGCGATCTCGAACCAGTAGAGATAATTTGCGTAATAGGCGACGCGCATCTGGTCGGTGTCGCCGTAGCGCACCGGGATCTCGTAGGCATGCGCGCTCTTGGGCGCAGCGGCTGCGGCATGGAATCGGGCCAGCGACACGGATCCTCCCGGCGGCGAATGGACCGCGGCATGATAGCGCATCCCGGCCCCGGCGCGCCCCTCTGCTAGACTCGGCACATGACCGATCAAGCAACCTGCGTGGTCCGTCCGCGCCATGGCGGATCGTTCGCCGTCACCGACACCGGAACACAACCCGATGACGCCACGCCGCTCGTGCTCGTCCCCGGGATCGGCGGACCGCGCGACACCTACCATCACCAGGTCGCCGCGTTCCGGACCGACCGCCGCGTAGTCGCGACCAACCTGAATGCCACGATCGGGAAGGGGCTGGGCGCGATCGAATCCGCGGCGCGCGACGTGCTCGCCGCCATGGACATGCTCGGGATCGAACGCGCGGACGTGCTCGGCGCGTCGTTCGGCTCGGTCGTCACCGCGAACGTCGCACTGCTCGCGCCGGAACGGGTCGCACGCATGGTGTGGGTCGCGCCTCCGGTCGTGCGGCACGGTCCCTGGCGCAGCATCTTCGGGCCGGGCTGGTTGTTCGGGGGCGCGCTGCTGCGCTACGCGCCGCCGCGCTACCACGCACCGGTGGCGACCTTCCTGTCGGAGCGCCGCCTGTATTCGCCCGAGCCCGAGATCAGCCCGCACGAACTCGAGCTGCTCGCACGCCGGGCCTCGGACGTGCAGATCGCCCCCTTCTTCGCGCGCGTGATCGAATTGAGGAGATGGGACTGGCGTCGGCTCACCGCGCCGGAGCAGCACCCGGTGCTCGTCATGCAGGGCCGGAATGAACGGGCGGTGACGCCACCCGAGATGCTCGCCGCGTGGGAGCGGCTGAGCGGCCGCGAAGTCGCGAGCACGCCCGGGCACCACATGCCCTACCTGTCCTATCCACGGGAGTTCAACGACGCCCTTCGGCCGTTTCTCGACGCGCCGCCGCCGGCACGCGGCTACTCGTAACGCAGCGCCTCGATCGGGTCCTGCAGCGACGCCTTGCGTGCCGGGTAGAACCCGAAGAAGATCCCGACCGCCGCCGAGAACCCGAACGCGAGCGCGATCAAAGATCGGGAACGTGGGTCCGGAAAGGAACGCCCGCGGGGACCGTGAAACGTGGCATCGTGGGCCGCGTCGTGGAACAATGCGTCGGGCGGGATCGTAACCGTGTTGCCATCGTGTGCAGGAGTGAACTTTGAGTCAAGCGGACGTGCGCAAGATCAATGTCTGGGCGTTGGTCCCGGACCTGTTCCTGCGCACCAAGGTCGAGGTGCTCGCCGCCGGCGCGGGCGTCGCCGTGCGCTTCTTCGGCACGGGGGACGAACTGGTGGGCGCGCTATCGGGCGCGACCCGCGACGCGACTCCGCCCGCACTCGTGCTCGCGGACCTGAGCGACCCGGGCGGTCGCGGGATGGCGCTGCTCGAGCGCCTCGCGCAGATCTCCGCGCCGCCGACGCTCGGGTTCTACTCGCACGTCGAGACCGGCGTGCGCCAGCGCGCGATCGAGCTCGGGATCACGCGCGTCGTGCCCCGCTCCGCGTTCGTGTTGCGCTTCGCCGACTTGGTGAAGGAAACCGTGCGTTAACGGGACGGTCCGACGTTCAATCCGCCGTGCGGCCCGACCTTGCTCCGCCCCTCGACACTATCCCGCCATGCCGCGTAGAAGCGCTCGACGTACGCCGCGCGCGCGGCCACGTCCGCGTCGCCCGGCGCGAGCCGCGCAAGGTTCTTCGCCGCGCGTGCTGCCTCGGGGTAATCGCCGAGTTGCCACGACACCGAGCCGAGCATCTGCCACGCCAGCCCCGTCTCGGGCGAAAACGCGACCATGTCCTTGAGCACCCGCTGGTAGCCCACGGCATCGCCGGCATCGCGCGTCGCGGTCGCCCACTGCAGGTAGATGCGCTGGCTGCGGGAGGTCTCGGCCGCGTGCCCGAACGCGCGCGCGGCGTCGGCATAGCGCCCCGCCTGGTACCAGCTCGCTCCGAGGAAGTCCCAGGTCTTCGCGCGCTCGACCGCGCTGCGCAGAGGCGGTCCGGCGACGAACGCCTCGACCCGCCGCCAGCCGCGATCGCGGTCGCGCGGCAACCACAGTCCGACGATCGCGAGCGCGATGCACGCCGCGGAGACGCCGACAGCGAGCACGGCGCGCTCGCGGCGCTCCGCGATCGCATGGGCGAGGACCCACCCGCCCAGCGCCGCGGTGGCGACGCCTGCGGCGGCGAACACGTCCCAGTCGCGGAACACGCCCTGCGCGGGGAACACCAGGAACGCGACGCCGAACCAGGAGAGGAACAGCGCGCCCAGGACGAGCGTGGCCGGCTGGCGGCGCAAGGCTGAACCCGGCGCGGCGAGCACGAACGGCGCGAGCGGCGTCAGGAACACGAACACGTTCAATAAGTCGAGCAGCCTCCGGCCGCCGAACGCCGCGGGGATCAAGCCGCCCGCGCGCTGGACGTCCTCCGAGGCGAAGTGCTGGGTGACGTCGAAGCCGGTCGCGGTGCGGATGATCGAAGGCAGGAACAGGGCAAGTGCGACCGCGAGCACGCCGTACCCGGCGAGCGCGGAGCGCGCGCCGAGGCGCGGACGCAGGCCCGGGTCGCGCGCCGCGAGCGCAAGCGCGACCAGCGCCGCCGGCAGGAGCGCCAGCGCCGAGCGATGGAGCGCCAGTCCGAGCGCGCATGCGAGCATCAAGCCGAACGCGCCGCGCCCCTCGCGCGCGACGCGCGTGCCGAACGCGGCGAGCGCGAGCGTGACCAGCGCGAGTTCGGAGAACGCCTTGCTGTAGCCGGTCATCAGGCCGAGCGCTCCGGTGAACGCGACTGCGCACGCGGCGGCGCATGCCGCCGGCCCGGCGAGCGCGAGCGCGCGGGCGAGCGCGACCGCGAGTGCCCCGAGCGCGAACGCTTCGAGCGCCCCGAGGGCGCGCCCGTACGCGGCCGGAGTCAGCAGGTGCGCGTCCGAGAGCAGGAGCGGGAGGCGGTAGTGGAGCCAGGTGTCGAGCGGCAACGCCTGCGGGAAGAGGAGGTTCGGCCGGATCGCCTCCTCGACCGTGCCCTGGCGCATGAGGAAGTCGCCGACGAAGCGGGCGCGGTCCGGGAACGCGAGCACGAGCGCGGCGAGCGCGCCGCCCAGGACGATCGTCGCCGTCACCGGCTTGCGCAGGATGAGGTCCCCGAGCGCGCGGGCCAGGGGCACGGCACGCCTGGCCAGGCTGGGAATGAGCGCGAGCAGCCCGATCGCGGGCAGCAGCCACGCCGCGCCCGGCAGGAAGCGCAACGCGTTCACGCCCCACAGCGCCATCCCGGGCGCGAACGGCGCGAGCACGTAAGCGAGCAGGACCAGGGCGAGCGGGGCGAGCAGGAGGATGGCGGAGCGATCTCTGGTCAGGGTCCGAGGTTCCACACGCGGTACTGTTTGACATCCATCTGCACGATCTGGGTGCGGAACGACGCCCCGACGCGCAACTCGGTGTCGAGCACGTAGGTGCCGACCTGGATCTCGCCCGGGTAGAGCCCGGCGAGATCGCTGCCGGGAATGAACACCTCGGTCGCGCCCGTGAAATTCTCGACCTGGAGATTGAAGCGCAATTTCTTCCCGGTGAGGTCGGCCAGGGTGACGATCACGTGCTCGACGACGCCGCCCCACGGCAGCGTGAGGTCCTGGCTGGTGTGCAATTGCGTCGAGTCGGGCGGCAGTGTGAAGTGCGACGGCAGGATGAGGTAGCTGAACGGCGGCGTGTAGTCCCCGCCATCGATCGCCTCGAAGCGCAGCGAGTCCGCGAACGCGAGCCCCGGGATCTCGGACGCGTCGAGGAGGTAGCGCGACGGCAGGCCCGAGACCACGTCGAACTCCTCGTGCATCGGCACGTTGTTCAACCGCACGTCGTTCAGGAACGCGCGGCGACCGCTCGAGTCGGTGAGCGTCACGCTGAACGTGCCCGTGAGCCCGGTCGCGCCGATGGGTTCGGTCAAGCTGCCCGCGAATCGGACGGCGACACGTGGCTCCCCGACGACGCGGAACATGGGCACCGGCGCGGGATGCGGATTGACGACGATCGGCGCAACCGGGGCGTTGGTATTGCTCGAACACGCCGCGAGCAGGCCGGCCGTGAGGAACAGGCCCGCATGGAGCGCGCGGCGCGCAGGGCTCGAAGGTGCAGGAACGGGCATGGCGTCGACGAGCATAGCTCAGGCGCCGGGCAGCCGCCAGCGGCCATCCGCCGAGACCTCGGCGCGACCTTCGCCTCGCAGCTTGATCAGGTGGGCGAGCGCGGAACGGGCCGCCAGCGCGGCGTTCGCCCCGGGCGTGTCGGCGTAGGCGAGCGGCACGAGCGCCTCGAGCGCCAGCGGTCCCCCCGCGAGCGCGTCGAGGACCCTCTGCTCACGCTGGGCGCGGTGCTCGAGGTAGAAGCGCAGGCGGTGCGCCGGCCCGCCGATCGGCGGACCGTGCCCGGGCAGGATCAGCGTCGCCGGCAATTCGGCGAGGCGCCGGATCGATTCGACGTACTGCGCCATGTCGCCCTCGGGCGGGTCGACCACGACGGTGGAGAGCCCCGACACCAGGTCCCCCGCCACGATCGTGCCCGACTCGCGCTCGAACAGGGCGAGATGCCCGGGCGTGTGCCCCGGCGTGAACAGCACCTCGAGCCGCCACTCGCGCGCGCCGCCCCGCGCGAGCTCGATCGTCTCGCCGCCTTCGAGCGGCGTGTCGGCGCCGACCTTCGCCGCCGTCCACGAGTGCGCGTAGACCGGCACGCCAAGCCGCTGCCGAAGGCGCGCGGCGCCGCCCCAGTGATCGGCGTGATGGTGCGTGACCAGGATGCCCTTCACGCGCCGCCGTGTGCCGGCGCCGCTCTCGCCCGCGAGCAGCGTGTCGAGCGAGCGGTCGAGCGCGTCCTGCTCGTCCTCATACGGGCTGCCGGGATCGATGATCAGCACCTCGGGTCCGCCGATCACGATGCAGTTGGTGTGGGTCGCGGGCGCGAGCGTCGGCGTGCGCACGGGGAACAGCACGAAGCCCGGGTGGACCTCGATGCGCGGCACCTTGCCGCCGCGCGCCTCAGGCGGCGCGCTCAACACGCCTGCCCATTCCGGGACGCTCGCGTCGGGCCGCCCCGCGAGTTCGCGCAACGTGTAGAGCGCGGGAGCGGCGAGCAGCGCGCGGTTGTCGAGCCAGCGCGTGAGCGCGACGTCGGGTGCGATCCACTCGCCGCCCTGGAGTTCGCCGGGCCAGATCTCGGCGGATTCGCCGTCGGGCATTTCGGCGAGGAAGAACTGCGTGTCGAACCCGCCCGGCTGGAACGGCGGCGACTGCCAGCGCGCCGTCGCCACGAAGTCGCGCGCGTCGAGTGCGAGCTGCTCCGCCTCGAGGAAAGCTCCGAAGTCGAGTTGCTCCTCGAGCAAGCCGCGTCTTGCCTCGGCGCGACGATCGGCCGCGACGCGGCGCGCCCCGCGGGCGAGCAACACGCCGGTCTCCTCGAACACCTCGCGCGCGGCGCCGACGATCATCGCGCCCAGGTCCTCCCCCGCGTCCGCCGGCAGCCCGGCGACCGGGACTGCGCGGTCGGCGCGGTTGACCCGCCCCCCGGGGAACGCGTGGAAGCCGCCCAGGAACTGGAGCGCGTCCGCGCGCTGCACCCAGTAGACCTCGAGCGCGGGATTGCGGCGGTGGAGCACGACGGTGGCGGCGAGGGCGGCGGGCTTGGGCATGGGACTCCGGTGAATCGGTTTGAGGCGAGAGCCCGTTCTATCACGCATCAGGCCTTCGGTCGAGCACGGCCCCCTGCGAGCACAGGCTGGACAACCGGCGGCTCCGAGTCTAGTCTTGAGGCCCCAGTCGAAACGACCCTTTGCCCGAAGGGATTGTCCTCGCCATGCATGCGCATCGATCCAACCTCGCCGGATACGTGCTCGCGCTACTCTTGTTGCCGCAAATCGCATCAGCGGGACGGCTGTTCGATGCGTCCGGGCTCCTGATCGGTTCGCCACAGTTTCCACGCGGCGCCACCCTCGCCGACGTCAATCGCGACGGCATGGACGACCTCATCGTCGGGCTCTCCGGCGGGGCGGGATTCGGCACGGCGCTCGCGCTCGGCGGTGGACTGTTTGCGCCGTTCACGCTGGCGCTACCGGGTCGCGGCGACCTGGTCGTCACGGTGACCGACCTCGATGGGGACGGGCTGTTGGACTTGGCGGGAGCAGGGTTCTTTCACTTCGGGCCTGACTCCTCGGTCGTGTGCGCCACGTTCGGAGACGGCGGCGGCGGCTGGGTGGACTCGTTCCAGGTTCGCCTGCCCGCGATCAGCGAAGCGATCGCCGCAGGCGACCTCGACGGCGACGGACGCGCCGATCTCGTCGTCTCGCTGTCGGATTCCAACATCGTGGTCTATCACTCCAACGCAAATCGAACACTGACCCTGGTGGGCGAGTATCCAACTCCGGCCGAAGCGCGCAATGTAACATTTGGCGATCTTGTCGGGACAAGCGCGGTGGACGTGCTCGTCGGCTCGTCCGAATACGCCGGAGTTTCCGTGTTCGAGGGCACCGGGACCGGATCCCTTGGCGCGCGCTCGGACATCGGGCTGGGAACAACGGTCAGCCTGCCCATGCTCTCCAACGTCGACAGCGCACCCGGGCTCGATCTTGTGCTCAACTCCCCGAGTGTGCAATTCGCCTCCGGCGTGCCAGGCGGGTTCGCCGCCCCGATGATGCTCCCGATGGGAGCGCTTGGGTTTGGAACGGTTGTGCATGACCTGAATCACGACGGCAAGCTCGACGTGGTCTCCGGCAATATTCCCCTGCCCAGCCGCGGGGTCGTGTCCTGGCTCGGTGACGGAACGGGCGGGTTTGGACCCCGCATGCTCTCCGGGCGCGCTGTGTTTGCCCCCGGCGGACTCGCGGGCGGGGACGTCGACGAGGACGGGAATCTCGACGTTGTCTACCCTGGTTCTTTCCAGTACAGCTTCGTCCTCTGCATGGGCAACGGCGACGGGACCTTCGGCGCGCCAGACCCCTGCCCCGCGATCCCGGGCCGACTTTCCTCCCTCGCGAGCGGGGACTTCGACAACGATGGGTTCCTCGATGCGGTCGGCAGCAATACGAGCAGCAACACCCTGGCCTTTGCGAAGGGTCACGGTAACGGCACGTTCGATCCGCTCGTGGTCTCGGGAAACGTCGGGATCGGCTACACGAGGCTTGCGGCGGGACTGTTTGACGGGGATTCGAATCTCGATCTCGTGGCTGCGCCAACCAATGCGCCCACCTTCTCCTTCCTGCGCGGGCACGGCGACGGAACCTTTGATCCGCCCGTGAACTACACCCTCCCGGGAAACCCCAGTCCGTTCACGGTGTTGGACCTCAATGCGGATGGCCGGGCGGACGTGGTCGTCCCATGCGCCTCGGCGGATGGCCTCGCCGTGTTCCTCCAGGGGCCGACGGGCCTAACCGCGCCGGCTTTCAGCCCGACACCCCCCGGCCCCGCTGCCGTCCGGTACGCGGACCTCAATGCGGACGGCCGCCCCGATCGCGTTGTCGCATGCGCGGGGCAGACGGTGGTGCAACTCGACAATGGCACGGGGGGATACTCGACGCTCGAATCGCATGCCCAATCGCCGTCCTCGAACGACCTCGACCTCGCCGATCTCGACGAGGACGGAACGCTCGACGTCGTCATGTCGATTGGTCCGGCGACTCCGCCGCCGCCCGCCATGATCCGCATTCTGAAGGGCCACCCGGGCGGGAACTTCGACAGTGATTCCTTCGCGAGCCTCGATTGGTATCAGCTGGTCCCGTCGGTCGTCATCACGCACCCCTCCGCGGCGCTGATCGTCGCCCGTGACCTCGATCACGACGGGCACGTCGATCTACTCTCGAAGGACGTGAGCAACACCGGATTCGTGATGTGTGCCCGCGGCCGGGGCGACCGGACGTTTGAGCGGCGCGAGGCCTATGCCTCGACCTATGGCTCGAGCGCCATCGCGCTGGGGGATTTCGACGGTAATGGATTCGACGACGTCCTGGGATCGGGCTCGAACGGCTCCACCCCGATCACGTCGATCGTCCTCCTCCGCAATCGCTCGGCGGGTGTCGCTTCCGTACCACCGCATTCTGTATCCGCCGCCGCAATCCATCTCGCGATCACGGCACTTGCCCCGAATCCGACTCACGGCAAGTTCGCGATCGATCTCCGGTCCTCGGCGGCAGGCACGGCGAGCATCGCGCTCTGCTCACCGGGCGGCCGCAGAGTTTTTGCGCGCGACGGCATCGCGCTCGCGGCCGGATCGAACCGCGTGACCCTCGACGCCGGACTTCTCGCGCCCGGCGTGTACTGGGTTCGCGCGACTCGAGGCGACGCTTCGGCGACCCGCAAAATGGTCGTATTGGCGAACTGATGGAATCTGCAGGACGCATTGTGGCTCGTAATTTCCGCACCCTCGCAGGGACCTCCCTCGCGGCCTTGCTCTTGCTCCTCCCGGCCGCAGCCCGGGGTGCGACGCCCGGCCCCATGTTCACCGCTCCGGGCTACGGCCTCGGCCCTCCCTACTGGTGGAGCTCGATCAACCTCGCCGACGTCAATCACGACGGAATGTCCGATCTCGTCCTGGGACTCGACGGGACTCCGGACCACCCGAGCCTCGTCACCGCTCTCGCGACGGGTGCCGGATCGTTCGCGCCGTTCACGGGCGCGTTTCCGGTTCACCCGAATCTCGATCTCTTCGTGCGGGTCGCCGACTTCGACGGCGACGGCAACATGGACGTCGGCGGAGTGGCATCCAACGTTTTCGTCGACACCTCGGAGGTCTTCGTTGCCTACGGCGACGGCAATGGCGGCTGGGTCGACGCCTTCGTGCTGCGCACCGCGACCTACTCCACCGTGACGGTCGCCGGTGATCTCACCCAGGACGGCCGCAGCGACCTCGTCGTCCTGGCGGATTCGTCGATCGAATTGTACGTCGCCGGGCCGGGTCGCACGATGACCGCATCGGGCTTGTACGCCACGCCGGGCAACCCGCGGGATGCGGCGCTCGGGCAGGTGATCGGCTCCCCTGCCGTGGACGTCGTGGTGGGCGGTCCCGAACTCGGGGGCGTCAGCGTGTTTCCGGGGAACGGGGATGGCACGCTCGGGCCCCGGCTGGACGTTCCGTCCCTCGGGTCGACGAACTTCGTCGCGCTCGCGGCGCTGGATGCCGGCGCCCCGTTGGACCTGCTTCTCGCCCGGGCGACCATGATCTCGTCCGCAAGCGGCCTCGGGGAGGGCGCCTACGCCGCTCCGTCCGATCTGCCGTCCGTCGTGTGGAGCACGGGCCTCCTGGTCCGAGACCTCAATCATGATGGCCATCTGGATGTCTTGGGAAGCCACCAACTCTCCCCCGAACGTTCAATTCGCTCCTGGCTCGGGGACGGCGCCGGCGGCTTCGGGCCCCCGATCGTCTCCGGCCATACGACGTACATTCCCGAGGACCTCGCGGCCGGGGACATCGATGAGGACGGCAACGTCGACCTCGCCTACGGGACGGCCTTCCTGCCATTCATCGAGTTCACCATGGGCGCCGGGGACGGCACCTTCGGCGGCCCCTCGCAGCCGGCGTCCGTCGCCGGCCAAATCGTGGCGGCGGCTCCGGGAGACTTCGACGGCGATGGCAGGCTCGACGGCATTGGACTCAATTTCACGGACAAGACGATCGACTTTGCGCGCGGCCGCGGCGACGGCACCTTCGACCCGATCGTGGTCTCGGCTCCGCTCGCACTCTCGTATCGCTACGCCGTCTCCGGTTTCTTCGACGGGGACACGAAGCTCGACGTGGTCGCGATCTGCAACACCGTGAGCAACACGCTCTCGTTCCTGAAGGGCCGGGGGGACGGTACGTTCGATCCGCCCGTGGACTTCGCGCTTGGGACGACCCCGAAACCCGCGGTCGTGGTCGATCTCGATGGCGACGGCCGGCGGGACGTGGTGGTTCCGTGCACCGGGGCGAATGCCCTGTACGTGTTCAAGCAGGCGCCGGGCGGCGGACTGACCGGATCCATCGTCAGCGCGACGCCCGTCGGGCCCACCGCGGTGCGCTATGCCGACCTGAATGCCGACGGGCGCCTCGATCGCGTGATCGCCTGCACGGGGCAGGTCGTCGTGCAGCTCGACAACGGTCTCGGCGGGTACGCGACCCTCGAGGCACATTCGCCGCCGAATTTCCCGACCGACCTCGCTCTCGCCGACCTCGACGGAGACGGCGTGCTCGACCTGGTCGTCAACGACGGAACGATCGTGGTGGGCACCCCGACTCCCACGCCGATCCTGCACGTGTTCAAGGGGCATGCGGGCGGCACGTTCGACAGCGAGTCGCTGGTCAACATGAACTGGTGGCCGGACACACCGCTGGGGTCCCCGCCGCCGAAGGTCTCGCGTGTGATCGCGCAGGACTTCGACGGCGACGGCCGCGTGGACCTGCTCGCGAGGGACGGGCAATTGTTCGCCTTGATCGGGGCGCGCGGACGCGGCGATCGCACCTTCGGCCCGCCGGAGGCGTACGTCTCCCCGTACTTGGGCACGGTTCCGGCGCTCGGGGACTTCAACGGCGATGGCCGGACGGACGTCTTCGCGGGTGGCGGACTCGGCAGCACCCCGCGGTCCTCGTTCACCGTCCTGCTCAATCGCGCGGGCGTGACCGGCGTCAATCCGTTCCGCTCACCTCGGGCGCAGGTCGAGCTCGCCATCCGCGCGCTCGCGCCCAACCCGAGCAGGGGCCGGTTTGCACTCACGCTCGAATCCGCGGCCGCCGGCACCGCCCGCGTCGCGCTCTATGCACCAAGCGGCCGCGCGGTCTACGCGCGCGACGGGATCGCGCTCGCTCCCGGCCCGAACCACGTCACCCTCGACGCCGGTCGCCTCTCCCCCGGCGTGTACTGGGTGCGCGCGACTCGCGGCGACGCTTCGGCGACGCGCAAGGTGGTCGTGCTCGGGGACTGATGCCAATTCTGCGCCCCGTGCTAGCATCGCACGCGTGAAGACCGCCCCCGCAAAGCCCCCACCCAGGGAGAAGCCGCCCGAGCGCGCCCGCGCGCTCTCAGGCGCGCTCGTGCGTTGGTTCCGCGCCGCGAACCGCGACCTGCCCTGGCGCCGCACGCGCGACCCGTATGCGATCTGGGTCTCGGAGATCATGCTCCAGCAGACCCGCGTCGAGGCGGCGATCCCCTACTACCAGCGCTTCGTCGCGCGCTTCCCGAGCGTTCATACGCTGGCCGACGCGCCGCTCGACGACGTGCTCCACGCATGGTCTGGCCTCGGCTACTACCGCCGCGCGCGCCAGCTCCACGCTGCCGCGGCGGCTGTGGTGCGCGATCATGCGGGGCGCCTGCCCGACACTGACGAAGCGTTGCGCGCGCTGCCCGGCATCGGGCGCTACACCGCGGGCGCGATCCGCTCGATCGCATTCGGGCATGCGGCGCCGATCGTCGACGGCAACGTCGCGCGCGTGCTCTCGCGCGTGTTCGCGTTGAAGGGCGGCCCGGGGGAGGCGAGCTGGGAGAAGCGGCTGTGGACGCTCGCCTCGCAATTGGTCCCCGCGGCCGAACCGTCGGCGTTCAACCAGGGGTTGATGGAGCTCGGCGCGACGGTGTGCCTGCCGCGCGCGCCGCACTGCGGCGAGTGCCCGCTCGCGAAGTTCTGCAAGGCGCATGCGCTCGGGCGCGAGGAGGATTATCCGCCGCCTAAACCGCGCACAAAGCCGACCCGCGTCGAGCGAGTGGCGATCGTGGAGCGCCGCATCTCGGACGGCGCGATTCTCATGCAGCAGCGCGGCGAAGACGAGCACAACGCGGGCATGTGGGAGATCGCCCTGAGCGAGCCGGGCGAGGGCATGCCGGGCGAGGCGATCGGGACGATCAAACACTCGATCCTCGCGAGCAATTATCGGATCGAAGTCCGGGTGCGGGCCAAGGCGCGCCGGGCAGCGCCGAAGGGCATGCGCTGGGTCGATGCGGAAGAGCGAAGACGGCTCGCGCTCACCACGATCACGAAAAAGGTTCTGAACCTACTCTAGCTCTCCACCACCGCCTGCCCGTCCTTGCGCGAGTCCGATCCGCACGCGCGCACGCCGGAGTCGGGATCGATCCAGATCGCCTGCCCGCCGCCGAAGCCGCCGAAGCCCGGGTCGTTCGCGGGGACGATCTCGTGCCCGCGCGCGGCCAGGTCCGCGATCACGCTCGCGGGCATGTCGGCCTCGAACATCACGCGCGCGCCGCCGTCCTCGATCACGCGAAAGCGCGGCGCGTCGAGCACCTGCTGCACGTCCATCCCGAAGTCGACGAGGTTCGTCACCACTTGCACATGGCCCTGCGGTTGCATCGGCCCGCCCATCACGCCGAACGGCATCAGGGGTGCGGCGCTCGCCGGCGGCGTGACCTCGCGACCGCTGGCCCACACCGGTCCGACGCGTTGGGCGGCGGGCGCGCGGAACAGCATCGCGGGGATGATGGTGTGGAACGGGCGCTTCCGCGGCGCGAGCGCGTTCGGGTGCGCGGGATCGAGCGCGAAGCCGGCGCCGCGGTTCTGGAGCGCGAGCCCCGTCTCCCCCGCCACCAGCCCACTGCCGAACCCGTAGTAGAGCGAGTGGATGAGCGACACCGCGTTGCCCTCGGCGTCGACCGCGCACAGGTACACCGTGTCCGAGCCGCGCGGCAGCGTGCCGGCGGCGACCGACGGCGTGGCGCGGCGCGGATCGATCAGCCGGCGTCGCCCGTCGATGAACGCGTCGCTCAGGAGCGCGTCGACGGGCACGCGCGCGAAATCCGGATCGGCGACGTGGCGGTGCGTGTCGGCGAACGCGAGCTTCATGGCCTCGATCGCGAGGTGGAGAGCGTCGGCGGAGAGCGCGCCCGCGGAGCGCAGGTCGAACCCCTCGAGCAGGCGCAGCGCGATCAACGCGGCCAGGCCCTGCCCGTTCGGCGGGTGCTCGGCCACGCGGTAGCCGCGGTAATCGGCATGGATCGCGTCGGCCCAGGTCGGCTCCTCGCGCGCGAGATCGTCCATCGTCCACTGCGCCCCGTGCGCGTTCACGAACGAGACCACGGCCTCGCCGATCTCCCCGCGATAGAACGCGTCCGCGCCCTGTGCGGCGAGCGTGTCGAGCGTGCGCGCGAGGTCGGGCAGGCGCACGAGCTCGCCCACGCGCGGCGCGCGACCGCCCGGCAGGAACGCGCGCGTCGCCTCGGGCGTCTTGCGGAGCTTGGGCTCGAGCGTCTCCCAGCCCTCGGCGATCTTCTCGGTGAGCGCGTAGCCCTCGTGCGCGTGGCGGCGCGCGGCGTCGAACGCGCGCGCCCAGCCGAGCCGGCCGTAGTGCGCGAGCAGCGTGTCGAAGCCGCGCAACGCTCCGGGCACCGTGACCGCGAGCGG
>JBKJJJ010000017.1:0-12383 GCA_046598045.1 Candidatus Eiseniibacteriota bacterium | reverse complement strand
CCTGACCGCGTTCGGAGCGATTCACTTCCTGGGCGGGCGGCCCGCGGAGTCCTCTGCTGCGCTCGCCGAGCTGATCGAGAAGCACGCCAAGGATTCAGCGTTCCAGATCGCCGCCGTGCACACTGTGCGTGGCGAGTT
Source organism: Candidatus Eiseniibacteriota bacterium (assembly GCA_046598045.1). Taxonomy (GTDB): domain Bacteria; phylum Eisenbacteria; class RBG-16-71-46; order RBG-16-71-46; family DASYSL01; genus JANPEF01. The sequence continues at coordinate 12,245 of JBKJJJ010000017.1, read as the reverse complement.
CGACGAGGCGTTTCGCTGGCTCGAGCGCGCGATCGAGGAGCGCGACGCGGGGATGACGCTCGTGCTCATGGAGCCCACGTTCGAGCCGCTGCACGGCGACCCGCGCTGGCCGGGCATCCTGCGCCGCGTCGGATTCGATGCTTGAGCGCCGTTCCTCCACCCACGCTCGACGGATGAGGTAGATTCCCCCGATGCTCCTGACCCCGGGGACAAGGCTCGGCCCCTACGAAATCCTCTCGCCGCTCGGCGCCGGCGGCATGGGCGAAGTCTACCGCGCGAAGGACACGCGCCTGGGCCGCGACGTCGCGGTCAAGGTGCTGCCCGAGCATCTCTCCGCCCAGCCCGAGATCCGCGCGCGCTTCGAGCGCGAGGCCAAGACCGTCTCCAGCCTGAATCACCCGAACATCTGCGCGCTCTACGACGTCGGGCGCGAAGGTGACATCGACTACCTCGTCATGGAGCTGGTCGAGGGCGACACGCTCGAGGCCCGCCTCGCGAAGGGCTCGATGACCGGCACCGAGGCGCTCCGGATCGGCGCCCAGATCGCCGACGCGCTCGATCGCGCGCACAGAGCGGGCGTGATCCATCGCGACTTGAAGCCCGGCAACGTCATGCTCATGCGCGGCGGCGCGAAGCTCATGGACTTCGGACTCGCGCGCGCGACCGGCATGGCCGGGCCCGCGGGTACGTCCGGGGCGACCATGGCGATGCTCACGCAATCGCCGAGCATGGCGAAGGCGCTGACCGCCGAGGGCACGATCCTCGGCACGTTCCAGTACATGGCCCCCGAGCAGCTCGAGGGCAAGGAGGCGGACGCGCGCAGCGACATCTGGGCGCTCGGCTGCGTGCTCTACGAGATGTTCACGGGCCGCCGCGCGTTCGAAGGCCGCAGCCAGGCGTCGCTCATCGCCGCGATCCTCGAGCGCGAGCCGCCGCCGGTGGGCGAACGCCCGTCCGACGCGGGGAGCGCGAGCCGCGCAGCGGCCCCGGCATCCGCGCCGCCGCACGGCATCGAGCGGCTGATCCGCAACTGCCTCGCGAAGGACCCTGACGAGCGCATCCAGACGGCGCACGACGCGAAACTGCAGTTGCTCGGCATTGCCGAAGGCGCGGGACTCGCGCTCGGCAGCGCGGTGTCGCCCGCCTCGGAGGTCGGCGCCGCCGCCGTCGCCGGTCGCGCGGCGGCCGCACGAAGCGCGCGCCTGGCGTGGGCGCTGGCCGCTTTCGGCGTGCTCGCGGCGGCCGGGATCTTCGCCTGGCTCTACCCGCGCACGCAGGTTGACCTGCCCGAGTTCCGATTCCGCGTCGGCGGGATTCCGGGCGCGATCCGGACGGAGTGGCCGCGCATCTCGCCGGATGGGCGCTACCTGCTCCTGCAGGCCACCGACTCGCTCGGCGTGACGCGCGCCTACACCCGCCGGATCGACGAGATCGACGCGCACCCGGTTCCCGGGACGGATGCGCTCGCGCGCGCGTACTGGTCGCCGGACGGCAAGGAGATCGGGTTCGTCGCCGGGGACAAGCTCCAGCGCGTGCCGATCGGAGGCGGATCGCCCACGGTCATCTGCGCCGCCTCGGGCGGCTACGACCTGAGCTGGGGCTCGAAGGGCCTGATCCTCGTGGACAGGTCCGAAACCGATTCGCTGCGCGTCGTGCCCGCGGGCGGGGGGGAACTGCGGCCGGCCAGCCGCATCGACCGCGCGTCGGGCGAGATCGGCAGCGCGTGGCCGCACTTTCTCCCCGACGGCGAGCACTTCCTGTTCATCGGCACGCTGTCGGGCGGCGCGACGGGGGACATTCGCCTCGGCAAGATCGGATCCCTCGATTCGAAGCTGCTCGGCCGCTCGGACGGCCGCGTGGAATACGCACCCGGAGGCTGGGTTCTGTTCCTTCGCGGATTGACGCTCCTGGCCCAGAAGCTCGACCTGGGCGCCGGCAAGTTGACGGGCCAGCCCATCACGATCGCCGACAATGTTCGCGTGGGAAATTCGTCGGGGCACTTCTCGGCGTCGCGCAACGGCATCCTCGCATTCGGGATCGACGATGGCGCCGGCGCGTTGACGGTCCAGGCGGCGGACCGCACGGGCGCGCTCGAGAGCAAGGTCCTCGCGAGTGGCAACCTGGGGGGCCCGGAACTCTCGCCCGACGGGCACCGGCTCCTCTATGTGCGGGCGGGCTCGATCAACTCGGAAACCGGCGAGGTCTACGTGCTCGACCTCGATCGCGCGACCGACACGCGCCTCACGTTCAGCGGTGGGGGCGCGTATACGCCGCACTGGTCCGCCGATGGCCGCCGCTTCGCCTGTGTCACGAAGGCGCCCGGCGGTGTCGACCACATCCAGATCGGATCGAGCGACGGCCTGGGAGCGCAGGACTCGATCGCGATCCCGGCGGGGCGGAGCATCCTTCTGTGGCAGTGGTCGGAGCCCGGCTCCCGGCTCGTGTACCACACGATCGGAACCAATTTCTCCTATGTCGTGAATGCGGAAGGTCCGGATCGCTCGTCGCGCGCGCTCCTGGACTCGACGATCTCGTTCTGGCACCTGGTGATCTCGCCCGACGGACGCTTCGTCGCGGGGACCGCCGGCATCATCCCCGGCACGCAGGTGTTCGTGCAGAGCCTCGTCGGGCCGCCGGGCCGCTGGCAAATCTCCTCCGCGCCCGCCTCCCGCCCGCGCTGGGTGAAGGGCGGCAAGGAGCTGATCTTCGAGTCCCGCGACAGCCGGCTCCTGGCCGTCGACATCGACACCAGCGATGGGTTCCGCGTCGGGACGCCCCACGTGCTGTTCCCGCTGCCGACTGCCGACATCACGGCCAGTGGTCGGAGCTGGACCTGCGACCCCAACGGGGAACGCTTCTACCTGCTCGTTCCGGCCAAGAGCCAGGGCACGGGCAACATCGAGGTCACGTCGGGGTTTCACTTGCTGGTCAGCCGGAAGTAGCGGAAAGGCCCTTCCCCCGGTCCCCGCCCGGGTCCATACTCGCTCACCGTCATGAACCCACGCCTCCCAGCGCTCGCCCTCACGACGCTGTTGGCCGCGCTCACCTCCGCGTGCCCGGCGGCCGCCGCGCGCCCGGAGGCCCGACCCACGGCGCCGACGGACACGGCCTATGCCGGCGTGTTCGCCGCCGCGCGCGCGCAGATCCAGGACGGCAAACCCGCGCTCGCGGCGAAGCAGCTGCTTCCCGTCGTCGCTGCGCTCGATACGCGAAGCGAACCCGCCGAGCCGCTCCTCCAGGCCTGGTGTGAGGCGCTCGGCAAGAGCGCCCTCCCTGTCGACTCCGCGGCGGTGTCCCGCGCGCGCCGCGCGGTCGAACTGTCGGCGGCGTTGCACGGGGAGCGCTCGCTCGCGTCCTCGACCAGCCAGCTCAACCTCGGGCGCCTGCTCCTGCGCGCGCACCAGACCCGCGCGGCGCGCGCGGCCGTGGACTCAGCGGTCGCGCTCCGGCGCGTCGTGCCGGGCGCGGATGGGCTCGACCTCGCTACTGCGCTCGTGCTCGCGGGCAAGGCCGCGCGCGAGTGCGACGACCTCGACTCCTCCGAGCGCTGTGTCAACGAGGTCTTCGAGATCCGCTCCCGGCTCCTGCCGGCGGGGCATCTCGACATCGCCACGGCGCTCAACAACCGTTCGATCACGCGCCGCATCCGCGGCGACCTCGAGGGCGCGTACCGCGACAGCCGCGCGGCCGCCGGGATCATCAGCAAGAAGCTCCCCGTGTCGCATCCAAACCATATCAACGCCTACAACAGCCTCGGTATCACGGCGCTATTCGCGGGCGATCCCGTCGGCGGGATTGCCGCATTCCAGGAGGCGATCGCCGGGCTCGAGCAGGCCACGCCGGTCGATTCGGGCGGGCTGGCGGAACAGTACGCGCAACTCGGACTCGCCTACCGCGACCTCGGCGACCGGAGCCGGTCCTACGAGTGCGAGGCCAAGTCGCAGGCGATCGTGCGCTCGCTCGCCTTGCCCGACAGCTTCCAGACCAGGAACGTGCTGATCAACCACGCGGAGTGCCTGCGGTCGTTCGGCGATCTCGCGGCCGCGCGCGTGGAACTCGAGGCCGCGCTGCGCCTGGAGCGGGCGCGCCCGGCGGCCTCGACCGAGGGACTCGAGGCGATCGAGCAGAACCTCGGCGAGTTGCTCCGCAACGGGGGACAGCCCGATTCGGCGATCACGCACCTGACGCGCGTGGTGGCGATGCGCACGAAGCGGCTCGGACCCGATGCGGTCGCGAGCGTGCTGCTCGAGCGCGCGCAGGCCTGGCGCGCGATCGGGCAGAGGGATTCGGCGCGGGTCGATCTCGGGCACGTGATCACGATGTCCGAGCGGCAGGTCGGCCGCTCGGCCCTGCTCCCGGCCGCCGCGCACACGCTCGAGGCGGAACTCGTCGCCGATGCCGGGGACGGTGCAGCGGCGTTCGACGAGGCACTCGCGTCAGAGTCCACCGCGCGCGCGAAGTCGCAGCAGATCCTGCGCTATATCTCCGAGCGCCAGGCGCTCGCGTTCGCGCGCTCGCGGCCGCAGGCGCTCGACCTCGTGCTCTCGCTTGCGGCGCAACGGGGCGCGGCGCCCGAACGTGCTCCGCGGGCGTGGGACTGCCTGGTGCGCTCGCGCGGCCTCGTGCTCGACGAGTTCGCCGCGCGCCAGGCCGCCCTGCGCGAGCGCGCGGACAGCACGACGAGCGAGCTCCAGCGGCGCCACTTCGCGGTGCGGCAGCGCATTGCGAATCTCGTGCTCCAGCAGAACCAGGCCGCGCCCGATCCCGCATCGGCGAACGCGCTGGCGTCGGCGACGGCGGAGGCCGACGCGCTCGAGCAGGCGCTCGCGCAGGCCGCCGCTCCGGCGGACGCCCGCGGCGCCGAGCCCGGCCTCGCCGAGGTGCGGACCGCGTTGCCGCCCTCGTCGGCGCTGGTGGCGTACGTGCGCTGGAACGACGCGTCCGGATTCGAACTCCGCGGGAACGCTCGCGAGCAGCGCTTCAAGTATGGCGCCTGGATCGCAACCGCGGGGAAGGCGCAGCCCGCGTTCGTCGACCTCGGCTCCGGCGAGGCGATCGATGCCCTGGTGGACGATTGGCGGCGCGTTCTCGAAACCGGGCCTGCGGGCGCCGAACGCGCGGCGGGCGAGCGGCTGAGGCGGGCGGTGTGGGAGCCGGTGCGCGCGCGGGCGCCGGACCCACGCATCGTCTACCTCGTGCCCGATGGCCGGCTGAACGGCGTCTCGTGGTATGCGCTGCCGTGGGGCTCGCGGCGGCTGCTCGACGAGGACCTGGAATTGCGGCTCCTGTCCTCGGAGAAGGACCTGCTCGAGCGCGCCCCGGTTCACGAGGACGGGCGGCCCATCCTCGTGCTCGGCGGCGCGGACTTCGACGCGGCCCCGGGCGGGACGCCCGCGCTGCTCGCCGGCTCGACGCTTCCGGCGTCCGCGACCTCGTCGCTGCGCTCGGCGACGGGGGAGTGCGACGCGTTCCTCGCGCGCCGCTTCGGCAAGCTGCCGTTCTCAGCGCGCGAGGCGGCCGACGTGAGCGCGCTCGCGCGGCGCCGTTTTGGCGGGACGCGCGTGCGCACGCTGGTCGGAAGCGCGGCGGGCGAGGCGAATTTCCTGAGCGCCGCGCCGGGAGCGGCGTGGATCCATGGAGCGACCCACGGATTCTTCCTCGACCAGGCCTGCCGCGACCGCACGGGACTCGGGGCCCCGGAGTTCGATCCCCTGCTCTACTCGGGCATCGCGCTTGCCGGCGCGAACTGTCGCACCGGGGCCACGGGCCACGGGGCCGACGGCATCCTCACCGCGGACGAATTCGCGGGGCTCGATCTCTCCCGCGTCGAAGGCATGGTGATCACGGGCTGCAACACGGGGCTCGGCGAGTACGTGACCGGCGAGGGCGTATTCGGCCTGCGCCGCGCGCTCGAGCGTGCGGGCGTGCGTTCGCTGGCGCTCGCCCTTTGGCCGCTCGACGACCAGGCCTCTGAGCGCTGGTCGATCGCGTTCTACGAGGGGCTCTGGAACCGCGGGCTCCCGCCGGCGCTCGCCAACCGCGAGGCGATGCGGACGGTGCGCACGGAACTGCGCGCCGCCGGGCAGGACGACGCGCCGCGCCGCTGGGGCGGCATGGTGGTGTCGGGGCCCTAAGACCCGTTGTGATGTCCGTTCGGTCGATAGCGATAGACGGAACGCGTCATGCCGACGAGGGCGCAGGCACGGCGCTCGCTGATCCCGGCGTGGGTCATGGCGTAACGGACGGCGGCCCGCCGGGCGGCCGCCGTCTCCAGGGTTTTCCCACGACCGCCTGCAACAATTCCATTTCGCGCTCGAGCTGGCGCACGCGCCGATCCATGGTCGCGCAGTCGTTCTCCAGGCGGACGATGTGCCGGATGGTCTCGCCGTCCAGGCGCCCGAAGCGCCGGACCCAGCGATGGTAGGTGCGGAGCGGAACCCCGGCGGCTTCGAGCACCGCGGCCCGGTTCGCCCCGGGGGCGTGGCTCTCCCTCAGGATTCGGGCAATGGTCTCTTCATCATGCGGGCGGGCTGCCGTTGGGCTTTTCATTCCTCCCTCAGGAGGCCGAGGGTCCACCCCGGCCGGGGCTGGAAACGGGAACGGAAGGGCGTCCGGGCGCTCCCCCCGAGCAGCCCGGAGCCACCTCCGCCCTTGGTTTGGAACCTCGCGGCTCCGAACGCATGTCGCTTCGGTCCATTGATGGTGACGAAAATATTCCGGTGTTGTTTTTGTGATTCACCGTGGAATCGAATGCCGTGTAAGCTTCTTGTCTCCCCCGGCTGTGACGGGTCCGTTTTTGTGTCACTCGAGGGGAGTTCCGACGACCCATGCATGAGATCGAAGTGCAGTGAGGTCCTGCGCGCGTCCGCCATTCCGGGGGGACCGGAGCGTGAGGAATCTCGGTCCCTGGGATCTGGAGAGCCCGGAGTGGCTCAAGCGTCTGGCGTTCGCGCGGCAAGTATTGTCGGGTGCGCGTTATGACTTGAGCCCCGTCGAGCGCGACGACCTGGTCCAGGAAGCGCTGGCTGATCTCTTCGAACGCACGCGCGCCGAAGTGCCGCGCAACCCGGAGGGTCTCTTGCGCACGATTGCCCACCGCAAAGCCATGGACCTGTTTCGCGCGCGCAAGCGTTGGGCGCGGCTGGTGGACGGCCACGATCCGGCGAAGCACGACGCGCCCGACCCGGCTCCCGGGCCCGAGGGCGTTCTCCGGCTGCGCATGCTGGAATCGCTCCCCGCGATCGCCGAGACCTGGTTCCGCGAGAACCACCCCGATTGCCTGCCGCACCTGCACGCCTACTTCCAGGATGGATCGTGGCGCGATTTTGCCGAAGCGCGCGACGTGCGGGTGAATACCGTCATCAAGCAATGGGAGCGTTGCCGCAACGCGCTCACGGAGTCCCTGCGGGGTCGCGGCCTGGCCTGGATGCTGGGGGAGCGCTCGCACGATGAGTGAGACGACGTTCGCTCCCGGAAATCACAAGGCTGTGCACGCGCGTTTCCAGGCCTATCGGCTGGGCTTGCTCAACGCGGCGACAACGCAGGAACTCCGCGAGCACCTGCGGGCATGCGCGAGCTGCCTTGCGGCGTTCGAGCCCTTCGGTGAGTTGTCGAGCGAGGAGGAGGAGCGCCCCGGTCACGTGCCGCTCGCGCTGCTCGTGCTCGACGACGGCCGGCTCGCCGCCCTTCCCGGGGCCGAGCGCGCGCTGATCGAGGAGCACGTGACGAGGTGCGAGCGCTGTGCCGGGAGCCGGGCGTTCGCGGCGCGCATGCGGGCCGCCGGGCCTCCCCGGCAGTCCCGGTCGCGCTTGCGGTGGCGGCTGGGCTTCGGCGCCGCGGCCGGGGCCGCGGTCGTCGCGGCGCTCGCGCTCGGCGTGCTGCGGGACCGCCCGACCGGCAGGATCCGCGGCGACGAGTCGCCACCGCCTGGCCGGCGGACAGCTTCCGCCTCGCCTTCGCCGCCAGAAGCGCCCAGCGCCCGGACCTTCCACCAGATCGCCCCACCGCCGAATCCGGCCCGCCCGTCCGTCCCGATCGTCCAGCTCGGCGGGACTGTGCGCTCGGGCGGAGGCCAGGTCGTGCGTGTCCCCGTGGGCACCGCGAAGTTGTCCCTGCGCGTGCCGCCGCTGCTCGGCGTCGGCCCCACGGCGCGCGTGCGCATCGACGTGACCGGTCCCGGGGGAGCCGCGCTCGGGCATGCCGCGCTCGCGCACAGAGCATTGTTTGGCGAGCATGCCCCGCCCGCCATCGAGGCGCGGGCGCCCGAGGGGAGTGCGTTGCGCCCCGGACCCTATGCCGTGCACGTGATGAGCGACGAGCCCGATCCCGCGCTCCCCGGCGCGTTCGAGCAGGCGGAGTACGGCTTCCGGCTCGAACTGGGGCCCGATCCCGGCGCGACTCCGTAGCGTCCCGAATTCGTCAATTGCACCCTCCCGTGGTTCACGGGCCGCGCTTGCGCCCGTAAGGTGAGTGTCGTGACCCGGCCCCGCGGATGCGCCGCCCGGGATCCACCCTTGCCCTGGAGCGGAAGCATGCGCGCCCGACTCGCCTTTTCCACGTGTTCGATCCTGATCCTGCTCGCCGCCGCCGTCGCCCATGCGTCGCCGGCGTCGGCCATGAAGCCTGCGATGCGCGCCGCGGCGGCGGACACCGCGCTGTTCTCGGGCGGGTGCTTCTGGAGCATGGAGTATGGCTTCGAGGGGCGCCCGGGGATCCTCGACGTCGCCTCCGGCTACAGCGGCGGCAGGACCGTGAATCCCAGCTACGAGGACGTCAACACCGAGACCACCGGCCACCGGGAGACGGTGCAGGTGATCTTCGATCCGCGCAGGATTTCGTATGGCGGGGTGCTCGCGCTGTACTGGCACCGGATCGACCCGATGCAGGCCGACGGACAGTTCTGCGATCACGGCGACTCGTATCGCTCGGCGATCTGGTGGCGCAACGATCGCCAACGCACGCTCGCCGAGGCGTCGAGGAAGCAGATGGAAGCGGCGCATACGTTGTCCGCGCCGATCGTGACCACGATCGCGAAGGCCGGGCCGTTCTACCGCGCCGAGGAGTATCACCAGGACTTCTACAAGAAGAACTGGCTGCACTACCACGCCTACAGCATGGCCTGCGGACGCGACGCGAAGCTCGACCGGATCTGGGGGAAGCAGGCCACGCACGCGGTGGCGAAGAACTAGCGCTTCCTAGCCCGTCGTCTCCGCCAGAGCATCCCCGCCCACGCCGAAGTAGATCGCGTCGGGGTGGTGGTAGACCATCGCGGAGACGCTCGCCTCGGGATCCATCATGAACCCCTCGGTCAGTTCCACGCCGATGTCCTCGGGCTGGAGCAGTCGGAACAGCGTCGCCTGGTCGGCGAGCTCGGGGCAGGCCGGGTAGCCGAACGAGTAGCGCTTGCCGCGGTAGTGGCCGCGCAGGCGGTCGGCCATCGTCGTCTCCGGCGGATCGGGGAAGCCCCACAGATTGCGCAACCGCGCGTGCAGCCACTCGGCGCTCGCCTCGGCGGTCTCGAGCGCGAGCGCGGCGAGCGCATGCGAGCGCACGTACTCGCCCTTCTGCTTCGCCTGCTCGGTCAACTCGCGCACGCCGGCGCCCGCCGTGGTGACGAACAGCGCGACGTGGTCGCGCTCGTGGCCGCGCGCGGGCAACACGAAATCCGGCAGCGCGAGGTTGGGCTCGCGCGCCTGGCGCGGGAACGTGATGCGCGCCGCCGGCTGGGTCGCGCCGCGCCCGGCATAGAGCCTGAGCTCGTTGCCCTCCCCCTCGGCCTCGAAGAACTGCCACACCGCGCGCGCGCGCATCGCGCCCGAGCGGCACTCCGCCTGCAGGTCCTTGATCACCTGCTCGAGCGCGAGCGCCTTCGTATCGCCCGCGGCGCGCAGCTTCTCGAAGCTGCCGCGCAGGCCGAGGTGGCGGCCGTAGAGCATTTGCGGGCTGAGGTAGGTCCAGATCTCGTCGAGCGAACGCAACTCGAGCACGTGGCGTTCGAGGTCGGGCACCGCGGGGATCGCGAGGTCGGTACGCACGGAAGGCGAGCGTGTCGCGCGCCGCGCGGCGTCGCCCTGGGGCGTCGGCGGCCCGCCGGGCATCGCGGCCGGCGTCTCGCCCTCCTTGGGCGTGAGCAAAGTGATCAGCGCCTCGCGGCGCACCGGGTCCATGACCCTGTGCATGAGGTCGAGCCCGTTCATCGCGTCCTTCGCGTACGCCACCAGGTTGCCGTAGGCGGGCGCGATGCGCGTGCGCGTGAACTTGTCGGTCAGCGCCGCGCCGCCGACGAGGATCGGCGTGTCGATGCCGGCGGTCTTGAGATCCCCGGCGGTGACGACCATCTGCTGCGCCGACTTGACGAGCAGGCCCGAGAGGCCGATGACGTCGGGGCGGTGCTCCTTGACGGCCGCGATCAGGACCTCGGGCGGCACCTTGATGCCGAGGTTGACGACCGTGTAGCCGTTGTTCGAGAGCACGATGTCGACCAGGTTCTTGCCGATGTCGTGCACGTCGCCCTTGACGGTCGCGAGGATCACCTTGCCGCGCGACGCGCTGTCGGCCTTCTCCATGAACTGCTCGAGGTGGTTCACCGCCGCCTTCATCGCCTCGGCGCTCTCCAGCACCTCGGCGACGATCAGCTCGTTCGCGTTGAACAGGCGCCCGACCTCGTCCATGCCCTTCATCAGCGGGCCATTGATGATGTCGAGCGGCGAGGTGTCCGCGCGCTTGAGCTCGAGGTCGGCGATCAGGCCCTCCTTCGTGCCCTCGATGATCGCGCGCGCGAGGCGCTCGTCGAGCGGGAGCGCTCGCGCGTCCGCCTTGGCCTTGGGCTTGGCCTCGCGGTAGCGCGCGGCGAAGCGGGCGATGATGTCACTGCCGCGGTTCCACAGCAGGTCCTCGGCGAGGCGGCGGTCCTCCTCGGGGATCGAGGCGTAGCGTTCGAGCTTCTCGGTGTTGACGATCGCGAGGTCGAGCCCGGCCTTCGTGCAGTGATAGAGGAACACCGAGTTCAGAACCTCGCGCCCGGCCTCGGGCAGGCCGAACGACACGTTCGAGATGCCGAGGATGGTCTTGGTGTCCGGGAACGCCTCCTTGAGCAGGCGGATGCCCTCGATCGTCTCGACCGCGCTGCCGACGTACTTCTCGTCGCCCGTGGCGCAGGGAAAGGTCAGCGGATCCCACAGGATGTCCTCGCCCGGGATGCCGAACTTGTTCGTCATCAGGTCGTAGGAACGGCGCGCGACTTCGAGCTTTCTCTGCCGCGTGACGGCCATGCCGTGCTCGGGATCCTCGTCGATCGTGCCGCACACGACGGCCGCGCCGAACCGGCGTGCCAGCGGCAGCACCGCCTCGAAGCGCTCCTCGCCATCCTCGAGGTTGACCGAGTTGATGATCGCCTTGCCCTGGCAAAAGGTCAGCGCACGCTCGATCACGGCCGCGTCGGTCGAGTCGATCATCAGCGGGGCCTTGACCTTCTTGATGAGCTCGGGCAGGAAGGTGAGGATGTCGGCCATCTCGTCGCGATCGGGATCGGCCAGGCACACGTCCACGATCTGCGCGCCGCCCTTGACCTGCTTGCGCCCGATCTCGCTCGCCTCTTCCCACTGGCCCTCGCCCACGAGGCGCTTGAAGCGCCGCGAGCCGATCACGTTCGTGCGCTCGCCCACGAGCACGGGGCGATTGTCGTCGGCGACCTCGAGGAACTCGATGCCCGAGAGCAGCGTCTTGTGGTGCATCGCCGGCACGCGCGGGCGCTTGCCCTTGACCATCGCGGCGAGCGCCCGCGTGTGCGCGTAGGTGGTGCCGCAGCAGCCGCCGACGATGTTCACCCAGCCCAAGTCGACGAAGCGCTCGAGCACGCGCGCGATGCCCTCGGGCGTCTCGAGGTAGCGGCCCTCGGAGTCGGGCAGGCCCGCGTTCGGGATGCAGGAGACGCGCGTCTTCGCGATCGCGGAGAGGCTGCGCAGGTGGTCGGTCATGAACTCGGGGCCGGTCGCGCAGTTGAGCCCGACCGACAGCAGGTCGGCGTTCATGATCGAGGCGTAGAGCGCCTCCACGCCCTGGCCCGCGAGCATCGTGCCCGTGGCTTCGATCGTGCCCGAGACCATGATCGGCACGCGGCGTTCGAGCGTGGCGAGGGCCTCGTTCACACCCAGCAGCGCGGCCTTGACGTTGCGCGTGTCCTGCTGGGTCTCGATCAGGAGGAGGTCGACGCCGCCCTCGACCAGGCCGAGCGCCTGCTCGCGGAA
>JBKJJJ010000076.1:0-27184 GCA_046598045.1 Candidatus Eiseniibacteriota bacterium | reverse complement strand
CCCCCCGGGAGGAGAGAGCCCTCAATGTTGTACTCAATCTTCAGCGCACAACGATCAGGCTTTGCGCGAACGGCCACTCCGCGTCGACCCACTGCGCCTCGCACGTGTAGCCCGCGCGGTCCGCGAGCGCGAACACCTCGGGTGCCGTGTACTTGTGCGAGCTCTCGGTCCAGATCGTCTCGCCCTCCTTGAAACGCACCGCGAATCGCGCCTTGCGCACGTGGACGGTCTGCTCCTCCATCGACTGAAGGTGCATCTCGACGCGGCGGTCGACCGAGTTCCAGACCGCGCGGTGGCGCCAGCGCTTGAGGTCGAACGTGGCGTCGAGCTCGCGGTTGATGCGGGCGAGCAGGTTCTTGTTGAAGGCCGCGGTCACGCCCGCCTGGTCGTCGTACGCCGCGACCAGCACCGGCTCGGGCTTGACGAGGTCGGTCGACAGCAGCAGGCGGTCGCCCGGCTCGAGCGCCTCGCGCACGCGGCGCAGGAACGCCTCCCCCGCCGGGCGGTCGAAGTTGCCGATCGTCGACCCGAGGAAGAGCACGAGCAGGCGCTGCCCCGGCTCGCGCCGCTTCGCGACCGCCGCGAGACCGTCGAGGTACTCGGCCTCGAAGCCGACGATACTGACGCGGTCGATCAGCCCGAGTTCCTTCTCCGACTGTGCGAGCGCCGCGCCCGAGATGTCGATCGGGTGGTAGAGCACCGGCTGCCGCAGCGCGAGCGCCTCGAGTACAAAGCGCGTCTTCTTGCCGCTGCCCGAGCCCAGCTCGGCCACGATCGTGCCCGCGGGCAGGCGCGCGACGACCTGGTCGGCACTTTCGCGCAGCAGGCGCGCGTCGGCGCGCGTGAGTCCGTACTCGGGGAGCACACAGATCGCCTCGAACAGCGCCGAGCCGACGTCGTCATAGAAGTACTTGGAGGGCAGCTCCTTCTGCTTTGGCTTGCTCAAACCGGCCCGGACGTCGCGCGCAAGGTCGGACAGCGTCCCCAGCTCCAGCAGCGTGTGCACCATGTCGGCCTCCTGCCTTCAGGCGTGGTCGACGCAGCGGAACGCCGCGAAGACATACGGGTAATGGGGCTGGAACCAGTTGCGGAACGAGCGCCGCAGGAACACGCGGTCGGTCTGCGCCGACGCGCCGTGGATCACGTAGTGCTTGCCGTCGAAGAACGGCTCGGAATAGCCGGGGTACAAGGGGTCGCGCTCGAAGCCTGGCAGGCCCGCGAACACCGTCGTCGTCCACTCCCAGCCGTTGCCGGTGAGATCGGCCACGCCGAACGCGCTGTCGCCCTCGGGGTAGCCCCCGACCGGCGCAGGGTCCCAGCGCATGAAATCGAAATTGCCGTGCCGCGCGGCATCGGGCGCGTGGTCGCCCCACGCGTACGCGCGCTCGGCGCCCGTGCGCGTGCCGTAGGTCGCGCGCTGCAGTTCGGGCTCGGTCGGCAGGCGCCGGCCCTTCCAGCGCGCGAATGCGCGCGCCTCGGCAAGGCTCACCTGCACCGGCCAGTCGAGCGGCAGCGGCAACTCGACGAAGCTCGCGCGCTGCCACCAACCGTCGGCGCGCTTGCGCCACATCACCGGGTGCGTGACCTGGTGCGCGTTCTTCCACGCGAGGTCCTCGGGCGTCCAGATGCGCGGGTCGTCGTAGCCGCCGGCGCGCACGAATGTCAGGAACTCGCGATTGGTCACGTTGCGCGCGTCGATCGTGAACGCGGGCACCTCGATCACCTGTTCGCCAAGCTCGTTGTCCCAGCCGAAGCCGGCGCCCGCGCGCGGCATGCCGAGCGTCGCGCGCCCCGCCGGGATCGAGATGCGCCGTACCGCGCCGGGCCCGCCCGTGCGGCCATAGCCGGGCTCGGCCGGACCGGGCTGCTGGTCGGGGCGCACGCGCGCCGAGGGCGAGAAGCACTCGAGCGGCAGGTGCGGCAGCATGTAGGCGAGCGTCTCGGCGTGCATCAGGCGATGCTCGATCGCGATCTGGAACGGGCGATCGTCCGCGGCCGGACCGGCGAGCGCGAGGCACTCGTCCACGCGCCGACGGATCTCGTCGCGGTAGGCGCGCACCTGGGCGAGCGACGGCCAGTCGGCCGGCCCGTCGGAGGGCAACTCGCCCTCGACCGGGTCGATGCCGAACGCGAACAGCCGGTCGAACTCGGGATGGAAGGAAGGAAGCCCCGAGACCTCGCGGCCGATCAGGTTCCAGTCGAACGCTTCGAGGTGGCCGAGATAGAAGACGATGCGGTGGCGCTCGGGGATCGCGCGTTCGTAGAGCGCCGACTCCGCGATCAGGCCGAAGAAGCGATCCGTCCGGGCGCGCGCGTCCGCGAGGCGATGCGCGAGATCGGTGCGGAGTGCGGCAGCGGTTCCGGGCATGGCTCCTCCCTGGGTCACTTTGGGTCCGACATTCCCCGGAATGCTCGGTCGGGGTTGTGGGTTCCCGGAAGGCGTCGGTCTCCGCAGCCGATACGTAAGCCTAGGCCCCGCTGGGACGGTTGTGCCCCTGAAAATGCAGATGCCGCGATTTCGATTCCTCGGGTACCATGCGCCGGTCAAGCCTCTGTTGCAAATAAACGAGTTACGGTCTCATCGGCTGCCGCCCCGACCGGCCCAGGGAGCCCCATGCAATCTTCGAGGCACGACCCACGGTGATCGAACTCAAGGGCGTCACGCGCACGTTCGGCGGCCAGGCCGCGCTCGGCCCGATCGACCTGCTCGTCCCGCCCCACAAGACGCTCGCGCTCCTCGGCCCGAGCGGCTGCGGCAAGTCCACGCTGCTACGCCTCGTGGTCGGACTCCTCACGCCCGATGCGGGCACGATCGAGGCGTTCGGCACGCCGGTCACGCCCGCCACGCGCGACGCGTTGCGCCTGCGCATGGGCTACGTGATCCAGGAGGGCGCTCTCTTCCCGCACCTCACCGCCGCCGGGAACGTGGCGCTGATCGCGCGCGACCAGGGCTGGACGGCGGATCGCACCGCAACTCGCGTCGCGGAGCTGGCGCGGCTCGCCCACCTGCCAGCCGATCTGCTCGCGCGCTATCCGGCCCAACTCTCGGGCGGCCAGCGCCAGCGCGTCGCACTCATGCGGGCGCTCGTGCTCGACCCCGAGGTGCTGCTCTTGGATGAGCCTTTGGGCGCGCTTGATCCCATGATTCGCGCGAACCTGCAGGATGAATTGGGCGGCCTGTTCCGGCAGCTCCAGAAGACCGTGCTGTTCGTCACCCACGACCTCGCCGAGGCCGCGTTCCTCGCGGACGAGGTGGTCCTCCTGCGCGCGGGGCGCATCGTCCAGCGCGGCACCGCCCGCGACCTCGCCGAACGCCCGGCCGAGCCGTTCGTCACCGAGTTCGTGCGTGCCCAGCGCGTGGGTGCGTTCGCCGGGGGCGCGTCGTGAGGCGCGCGCTCCTCGCGCTGACAATGCTCGGAGTCGCGGGTCTCGCGCAGGCGGCCGCCCCGCCCAAGGTCACGGTCGGGAGCAAGGCGTTCCCCGAGTCGTGGATCCTCGGCGAGGCGCTCACGACGCTCGCCCGCCAGGCCGGCGCGTCGCCGATCGAGCACCGCTCGAACCTCGGCGGCACCGAGATCGTCTACCAGGCGCTGCGCTCGGGCGCGATCGACGCCTACCCCGAGTACACGGGCACGATCGCCGAGGTTTTGCTCCACCGCACCGATCACCCGTCTCTCGACTCTCTGCGCGCGGGGCTCGCGCCGCTCGGCATCGCGGTCGGGCCGCCGCTCGGCTTCAACGACGGGTACGGGATCGCGATCGCGCGCGCGACCGCGGCGCGCCTCTCTGTGAAGACCCTCTCCGATCTCGCAGGGCATCCCGAGGTGCGCTTCGGCATGACCCACGAGTTTCTCGGGCGCGCCGACGGCTGGCCCGGGCTCGCGCGCGCCTATGGACTTGCGCCGAAGGACGTGCGCGGCATCCAGCACGAGCTGGCGTGGGACGCGCTCGCGAAGGGCGCGATCGACGCCACCGACGTGTACACGACCGACGCCCAGATCGCGGCGCTCGACCTCGTCGTGCTCACCGACGACCGCGCGTTCTTCCCGCGCTACGACGCGGTCGTGCTCTACCGCGCGGACCTCGCGCAGCGCGCGCCCGCGGTGGTCGCCGCGTGGGCGCGCCTCGAAGGCCGCGTGGACGAGGCGCGCATGATCGCCGCCAACCGCGCGGTCGCGCTCGAGAAGCGCCCGTTCGCCGAGGCCTCGGACTCGCTGCTCGACGCCGCGCTCGGGCAGGCCGGGGCGGCGGGCGCCGCCCCGCGCGCCCGGGCGGGTGTCCTTTCGACGATCGCCCGCCGCACGCTGGAACACGTGAAGCTCGTGGCGTGGGGCCTCTTGTTCTCGATCGCGGTCGGGCTGCCGCTGGGCGTGCTCGCGACGCGGTCGCGGCTGCTGGCGCGGCTCGCGCTCGGTGCCGCGAGCCTCGTCCAAACCGTGCCCTCGCTTGCGCTGCTCGCATTCCTGATCCCGCTCGTCGGCATCGGCACCGGCCCGACGCTGATCGCGTTGTTCGTCTACGGCCTCCTGCCGATCGTGCGCAACACCTATGTCGGCCTGACCACGCTGCCCCGCGCGCTCTCCGAGGCGGCCGAGGCGATGGGCCTTTCACCGCGTGCGCGCCTCTTGCGCGTCGCGCTGCCGCTCGCCTCGCCGACGATCCTCGCGGGCATCCAGACCAGCGCGGTGATCACGGTCGGCACCGCGACCATCGCCGCGCTCATCGGCGCGGGCGGCCTCGGGGAGCCGATCCTCTCGGGCATCCAGTTGCGCGACCCCGCGCTGATCGCGCAGGGCGCGGTGCCGGCGGCCGCGCTAGCGCTCCTGGTGTCGTGGGCGTTCGACGGGCTCGGGCACTGGGTCGTGCCGCGCGGCCTCCGGCTGCCGCCGGTCGAATAGCACGGGCGGGGAGGGTCGGAGGGCCCCGATTCTCCCATCAAGGAGCGCTGCGAATCGTCCGAAAACAATGGGGTCGGCTCCGATGGAGTGTCCATGGACGAACTCACCCTGCTGATCCAGTCGCGCCACCCTCTCGTCGTCGTCGAATCTGCCGACGAACAGCGGCTCTTTGCCCATCTCTCCGACTCGTGTGCCACGCTCGGGCTGCCACTGTTCTCGTGGACCGTGACCGAGGGCATCAAGCGCCTCGGCGCCGCCAGCCCCGTCTACGAAACCGCCGACCCCGCAAAGGCGCTTGCGCACATCGAGGCCGCGGCCATGCCCGCGGTGTACGCGTTCTGCGACCTCGCCCCCTATCTCACGGACGCGCGGCTCGTCCGCCGGCTGCGGGAGGTCGCGCAGTCCGCCGACGCCAAGCGCGCGACGATCGTGCTCTCCGGCCCCTCGATCGAGCTGCCCGCGGAGCTGCGCCCACTCGCCGCGCGCTGGACGCTCGAGCTGCCGCCGCGCGAGGAGATGTCCGCGCTCGTGCTCGCGACCTTCAACGAACTGAACCGGGGCCATGCCTACCACTACCAGCTGTCGCGCGAGGATCTCGATCGTTTCGTCGGCCAGCTCGCCGGGCTGAGCGCACCCGAAGCCCGGCGCGTGGTGGCGCGCTGCGTGCTGGACGACGGCGCGCTCGACATTCGGGACCTCGCGATCGCACTCGAAGCCAAGAAGGACCGCGTCGAGGACTCCGGCGTGCTCGAGTTCGAAGACCCGAAGCAGGACGCGGTCGAGCTCGGCGGGCTCGCGAATCTCAAGGGCTGGTTGACGCGCGCCCAGGCCGGTTACTCCGAGCGCGCCCGCGAACTCGGCCTCGCCCCGCCGCGCGGCATCCTGCTGATCGGCGTCCAGGGCTGCGGCAAAAGCCTCGCCTGTCGCGCGGTCGCACGCCAGTGGGGTCTGCCGCTCCTGCGGCTCGACGCGGGGAGACTGTTCGACAAGTACGTGGGCGAGTCCGAGAAGAACCTGCGCAAGGCGTTCGAGACCGCCGAGGCGGTCGCGCCCGTGGTGCTCTGGATCGACGAGATCGAGAAGGCGTTCGCCAGCGGATCGGGCAGCGGCGACGCGGACGCCGGGCTGTCGCGGCGGCTGTTCGGCGCGTTCCTGACGTGGCTCCAGGAGAAGCAACCCGGCGTGTTCGTGGCCGCGACTGCGAACGACCTGTCGGCCGTGCCGCCCGAGTTGCTCCGCAAGGGCCGCTTCGACGAGGTGTTCTTCGTGGACCTGCCGAACGAGGACGAGCGGCGCGCGATCTTCGAGCTGCACTTGCGCCGGCGCAAGCAGGACCCGGCCGCGTTCGACCTTGGGGCGCTTGCGAGTGCGGCGGACGGCTTCAGCGGCGCCGAGATCGAGCAGGCGATCGTGACCGCGCTCTACGGCATGATCGCGCAGCACGGGGACACGCTCACCACCGAGCGCGTGCTTGGCGAGCTCAATGCGACCATCCCGCTCTCGCGCTCCCGGCGCGAGGAGATCGAGTCCTTGCGCGCGTTCGCGGCCGAGAGGTTCGTGCCCGCGCGGTAGCTACATCGCGCGCATTGCCGCCGCCAGCGGCTGGCGCGATGCCTTCCACGCCGGCAGCAACCCGC
The DNA here is from genome assembly GCA_046598045.1 of Candidatus Eiseniibacteriota bacterium. Lineage (GTDB taxonomy): Bacteria > Eisenbacteria > RBG-16-71-46 > RBG-16-71-46 > DASYSL01 > JANPEF01. Next base: position 20,649 of record JBKJJJ010000076.1, on the reverse strand, counting down.
CCACGAACCCGAGCAAGAGCGCGAACATCATCCCGACCGCGAGGATCACGGGCGTGATCTGGAACGCGAACGCGATCTCGCTGAACGTCGAGAAGTTCGTCGTGCTGGTCGCGGTTCCATTGATCGGCAGCGCGAGCAGGCATCCGATGATGCCGCCGACGAGCGCGATCAGCATCGACTCGACGAGGAACGCCATCATCAGTGCTCCCGGCGCGAAGCCGAGCGTGAGCATGGTCGCGATCTCGCGCGAACGCGATCCGATCGAGGCGAACATCGTGTTCATGGCCGCGAAGATCGCGCCCACCGCCATGATCAGCACGATCAGGAAGCCCGCCACGCGCATGCTCGCCGCGAGCGTGCCCGAAAGCCCCTCGTAGTACTCGCTCTCGCGCTTGACCAGCGCCGTGAGCCGGCGGTCGGCCTCGATCTCCTTCTTGATCGCCGCGAAGCGCGACGGGTCCTTCATGCGAAACGTCACGCTCTGGAACACGTCCCCGCGCAGCACCGGCATGAGCACGGCGTTGTCGCCCCAGACCTCGGACTCGAAACCGCTGCCGCCCGCGGTGAAGTGCCCCACCACGACGAAGTCGCGCTGGCTCAGGCGCACCCGGTCACCCAAGCCGAACCCCTGGAAGCGGTCGGCGATGCGCTTGCCGACCAGCACCTCGGCCGCGCCCGGTGCGACGTCGCGCCCCGCAACGATCTTGAGCGACTCGCGCAGCGCGCGGCCCTCGCGGTCGACGCCGCGGATCGTCACGTTCGAGGTGCCCATCCCGTTCTTGCGCTCCTGGTTGATCAGCACCAGGACTTCGGGGCTGACCAGCGGCCGGCCGTCGGTCCCGATCGCGACATCGGGCAGGCTCTTGATGATGTTCGCCGCCTCGCGACTGACACCCGATGAGAGTTCGCTGTCCGCGCCCGTGCGCAGGACGATCACGTTGTTGGGCGAGCCGGTCGCGACCAGCGCCGCCTGAAATCCGTTCGCCAGCGCGAGCGCGAGCACGAGGATCGCGACCACGAGGCCGATGCCGAGCGCGGTTGCGAGCGTCGACCAGGGCCGGCCGATCACGCTGCGGACGTTGTAGGAAAAGGGAATCGCCATGGTCAGCCCACCTTCCGGAGCGCGTCGACGATCTTGAGGCGCGATGCCTGCCACGCGGGGAGCAGCCCCGACACCGCGCCCATCGCGGCGGCGACGCCGACGCCGAGCGCGACGGTCTCCCACTGCACGATCATGACCTGGAACGGCGGGACCCCGAGTCCCGTGCTCTCGAGCAGGAACTTGGCCACGAGGCAGCCCGCGATCCCCCCCGTGAGCGTGATCACGGCGGCCTCCGCCAGCACCATGCCGAACAGCGCCCCGTCCTCGAACCCGAGCGTCTTGAGCACGGCGAACTCGTTCGTGCGCTCGCGGATCGCCATCATCATGGTGACCGCCGCGACGAGGAAGATCGAGAACGCGACCGCCAGTCCGATCACCATGATGACGAACGGTATGTTCCCGAACATCGAGACGAAGCCCGCCTGGAATGCTCGCTCGGTCTCGGTGTGGGTGGCGTAGGAGGAGTTTTCGAACGTCGCGTCGACGCGCTTGCCGATCGCGGCGGCCTGGGAGGGATCCGCGAGCGAGAAGATGAAGATGCCCACCATCGCCTGGTGGTTCGTCTTCTCGTAGAGGTAGTCCCAGTGGAAGAACATGGTCTCGGCATCGATCGCCTTGACCTTCGGATGGTAGATCGCGCGAATCGTGAACGGCCAGGAGCCCGGGTAGATCGTGCCGTTGACGTGGATCGTCTGGCCGAGCTTCCAGCCCATCTTCTTCAGCAGCCCCTCGCCCACGACGCAGGCGGTGCGCTCGTTCATGTAGGCTGCGAGCTTGGGGTCCACGCCGGCAGGCACAGGCGAGCCCTCGGGAGCGCGGGAGGCCTCGGTGATCGCGAGGTCGGAGGCGTAGACCGGGAAGTAGGTCTTCGAGTCGACCGCGAACTTGGCGAAGAACTTCTCCGGGTGGACCGGGTCCTCCCCGCCGAACCAGTTCGACCACGTGATCGCATTCACGCCCGGGGTGGCGCGGATCTTCTCGAGGTGGGACATCGGGATCGGGAACACCAGCGAGAGCTTGTTGCGCGTGACCAGCCGGCGCTCGCTCGCGACCTTGGTCGACGCGCTGAGCGTGTCCGTGATCCCGTGCAGCATGACGAACAGGAACAGCGCCACGAAGACGGAGAGCGTGGTCAGGATCGTGCGCAGCTTGTTGCGCATCAGGTTCGTCCAGACCAGCGAGAGCAGTGCCATGGTCAGACCCCGTTCGCCGACAGGACGCCCTTTTCGAGGTGCACCATCCGGTGCGCCTTCTGGGCGGCGTGCGGGTCGTGCGTGACCATCACGATCGTCTTCTTGAACTCGGAATTGAGCTTCTCGAGCAGGCTCAGGATCTCGTCGGCCGCGCTGCGGTCGAGGTCGCCCGTCGGCTCGTCGGCGAGGATGAGGGTCGGGTCGGTCACGATCGCGCGCGCGATCGCGACGCGCTGCTCCTGCCCGCCCGAGAGCTGGCGCGGGTAGTGGTCGAGCCGCCCGCCGAGGCCGACGATGTCGAGCGCGAGCTTCGCGCGCTCCTTGCGTTCCTTGCCGCTCATGCCCTTGACCAGCAGGAGTGGCAGCGAGACGTTCTGCTCGGCGGTGAGCACCGGCATCAGGTTGTAGAGCTGGAAGATGAAGCCCACGTGGCGCGAGCGCCACTTCGCAAGCTCGCGGGTCTTGAGCTGGGCGGTGTTCACGCCCTCGACGGTGATCGTGCCCGAGGTCGGCTGGTCGATGCCGCCGATCAGGTTGAGCAGCGTGGTCTTACCCGAGCCCGACGGCCCCATCAGGGCGATGAAGTCACCAGCGTTGACGTCGAGCGTGAGCCCGTCGAGCACCGGCACCTCGAACTTGTCGCGCCGGTAGACCTTGCGTACGTCCCTGACCTCGATCTGCGCCATGGAGCCCTCTCGCCTAGGTTTTGGCGACGCGGACCGCCGCGCCGTCCTTGAGACCTGCCGGCGGCGAGAGGATCACCATCTCGTCTCCGGTCAGGCCGTTCTTCACTTCAATGCGGGCGCCATCCTCCATCCCCGTGGTGACCGATTGCAACCGGGCCTTGCCGTCGGCCACGGTCCACACGCGATCCGTCCCGACCAGCGCGGCTTTCGGCACGAAAACCTGCCGCGGGGCCGCGGCCTGGGTCGCGCTCTGGCCTTCGGGCACGAAGTCGACGCGGGCCCCCATCTCGGGCAGGATCCGCGAGTCCTTGTCGTCGATCGCCACCTTGACCAGCACCGTGGCCTTCTGGCGGTCGGCGGTGGGCACGACCTGGCGAACCCGGCCGGCGAAGCTGGTGTCGGGGTAGGCGTCGAGCGTGATGCGCGCGGGCTGGCTGCCGGTGACGCGCGCGATGTAGGCCTCGTTGACGTCGACCTCGACCTCGAGCGTGCCGAGGTCGGCCATGGTCACGATCGCGGTGCGGGTGAGCCCGCCGCCCGCGGACGAGGGCGCGACGATCTCCCCCACCTCGGCGTCCTTGCGCAGCACCGTGCCGTCGAACGGTGCGCGCACGTTCGTGTTCTCGAGGTTCGCGCCGGCGAGCCGGGTCTGCGCCCGCGCCGAACGGTACGCCGCATCGAGCGTCGCCACGCGCGTGCGCGCGTTCTCGAGATCGACCCGAGAGATCACGCCGCGCCCCTCGAGCGCGATCGCGCGCGCCAGGTCGCTCTGCGCCTGCGCGAGCGTGGCGCGCGACTCACCCTCGCTCGCGCGCGCGGCCTCGTAGGCGGCGGCGATGTCCGCGCCCTCGATGCGCGCCATGACCTGGCCCTTGGTGACGCGCGAGCCCTCCGACACCCCGAGGTAGGCGAGCCGGCCGGCGACCTTGGCCGCGACCGAGGCCTTCGTGCGCGCGACCACGTAGCCGTTCGCCGTGATCGCGCTCGCGCCCGAACCCGAGACGCCGCCGGCCACCTCGACGGGCGCGGTCTGGACCTCGGGCGTGCGGGGCGCGAAGAGGAACCAGCCGACGGCGAGTGCCGCCAGCACCACGAACAGGCCGATCCACAGCCCGCGCCGCGAGCGGCCCCCGACCCGGCGCTCCGGCGCGCCCACGTCGAAGGGCGAGGGCGCGCCGGGCTTCGGGGAATCATCGGCGCGCTGGATGCGCAGTCTTTCGAGATCGGATGAGGTCGGGCTCATGGCGTGCGCTCGGGGTGGGGCCAAGCAAAACGGCCGGCCTTGGTCGGGCCGGCCGCAGCATGGAGCGGAAGACGGGATTCGAACCCGCGACAACCACCTTGGCAAGGTGGGGCTCTACCGGGCTGAGCTACTTCCGCAAAATCGTGCCTCTCGCCGGGTCCGGCAGAGAACTGACTCGGGGAATCTAGCCGAGCCGGGCAAACGGTGTCAAGGCCCCGTGTTTCCTTGCAGTTGCGCGATTGACGTGGCTCCCCGAACGGCGTAAGAACGCAGTCCATGCCGGTCCTCGTTCAAAAATACGGCGGCACGTCCGTCGGCACGCCTGAACGCATCGACGCCGTCGCCGAGCGCATCCTCGAGGCGCACGCCGCGGGCCACCACCTGATCGTCGTGGTGAGCGCGATGGGCGAGACCACCGACCACCTGATGGACCTCGCGCGCCAGATCCACCCTCACCCCCCGCGCCGCGAACTCGACATGCTGCTCTCCGCCGGCGAGCGCATCTCGATGGCGCTGCTCGCCATGGCGCTCGAAAAGCGCGGCGCACGCGCCGCGTCGTTCACGGGATCGCAGTCCGGCATCATCACGGACCGCGGCCACGGCAAGGCGCGCATCAAGGAGGTGCGCCCGTTCCGCCTGCGCGAGGAACTGGCGCACGGCACGATCGTGATTGTCGCGGGCTTCCAGGGCGTGTCGGTCGACAAGGAGATCACGACGCTCGGCCGCGGCGGCTCGGACACGACCGCGGTCGCGATGGCGGCCGCGTTCGCGGCGAAGGCGTGCGAGATCTTCACCGACGTCGACGGCGTCTACACCGCCGACCCGCGCCGGGTCGCGCTCGCGCGCAAGATCCCCGCGATCTCCTACCGCGCGATGGCGGCGCTCGCCCGTCTCGGTGCGCAGGTGCTGTCGGCGCGCTCGGTCGACCTGGCCGCGCGCTACCGCGTTCCGATTCGAGTGTTGTCGAGTTTCAGTCACGAGGAGGGCACGCTGGTGGACGGTCACGACATTCCGATGGAGGGGCCGCACGTCACGGGCCTCGCGCACAAGAACGACGTCGCGCTGATCGAGATCAAGGGCGCCGACACGCCCCCCGGCGCGGCGGCCGCGGCGCTCGCGCTGCTCGAGACCACGGGCCTGCCGCTCGAGTTGCTCGCGCTCGAGGCGAACCGCGTCGAGCGTGTGCGCCTGTCCTGGATCGCACCCGACGAGGACGCCACGCGGCTGATGGAACTCTGGGAGACGATGGAGAAGCCCGCCGGCCGCTGGGCGCTCAACGTTCACCGCGGGCTCGCGTTGGTCTCGATGATCGGCCACGGGCTGGCCGACGACTCGGCGTTCGCGCTCGACGCTGCGCGCCGCCTCGGCCGCGCCGAGGCGCAGGTGCGCGGCATGCGCATCGGCTCGCTCGCGATCTCGTTCGTGGTGCCGCGCGAGGCCGCGGAGACCGCGCTTGGGGCCCTGCATGCGGCTTACCTCGAGCCGGCCGGGGTGAAGCGCTAGCCCCGCGCGATCCCCAGCGCCCAGGCGCCGAAGCGCTTCGCCTCGACGCGCTTGCGGACGTCGCGGTACGCCGTCTCGTACCCGAGCGCAGTCGCTTCCCACGAGCCGTCGTGCAGCATCGCGTTCTTCGCCAGGCGGCGCCAAGCATGGGGCTGGTGGTAGGTGTCGATCGCGTGCGCAAGCGCCGCGCAGAGGTCGAGCGGCGTCGGGGCAAGGAACGTGAACCCGGTGCCCGTGCCGGAGGACGGATCGAAGTCGGTCACCACGTCGGCCAGGCCGCCCACCTTGTGCGCGACCGGCACCGCGCCGTAGCGCATCGCGCGCAGCGCCTGGCGCCCGGTCGGCTCGTGCAACGCGGGTAGCAGGAACAGGTCCGCGCCGGCGACGATCTCGCGCACCAGCGTGTCGTCGAACGTCAGCCGCGCGAACAGGCGGTCCGGGTGACGGTGTGCCGCCTCCCCGAGCGCATCGTGGTGCACGCGGTCGCCGAGCCCGAGCACGAAGTAGCGCGCGTCGAGCGCGAGCAGGCGCTCGAGCGACTCGGTCAGCAGCGCCATGCCCTGCTCGTCGGTGAGCTTCGCGATCAGGCCGACGATCGGCCACGCATGGCTCGACTCGGCGGGGTCGCTCGGCCAGCCGGCGCGTTCCGCGAGTGCGCGGCGGCACGAGGACTTGCCCGCAATGTCGCCGGCCGAGAACGGCGCGGCAATGCCCGCGTCCGTCGCCGGATTCCACATCACGGCGTCGATCCCGTGCACCACGCCCACCGTGTCCTGCGCGCGGATCGCGAGTACGGGCGCGAGGCCGCGCGCGAGTTCGCGATTCCCGAGCAACTCGGCCGCGTAGGTTTTCGACGGCAGCACGACGAGATCCGCGTGGCGCAGCCCGATCTTGAGCAGCGGCACCGGCTCCTCGCCCTTGTACAGCGCCCACGGCTCCTGCGCGTCGGCCTCGAGCCCGGCTTCGACCAGCGCGGCCGCGGGCTGCGGCTCCTGGTCGCCGAGGTCGAGCGCGCTGATCAGCGACCCGGTGCGCACGAAATGCGCGTCCTCGGCATAGACGCGCTTGAGGAAGCCGAGCGTCCACGCCGCGCGCGCGTCGAACGCATGCACGAGGTCGGGCTTGACGTCGAGCGCCTTCAGCCCCTCGAGCACGGCGCGCCCGAAGAACGCAAAGCGCGCGGCGTTGTCGGGGTACGGCGTGCCGTCGGCGGGATCGGTCCACAGTCCGGGGCGATCGAAGAACCGGCGATCGCCGCGATGGTGGACGAGGATGATCTCGGGCGACGGTCCCGCGCCGCGCCGCGCGGGGAGCGAGACCCGGATCAGCGCGGCGGGTTCGACGCCGGCCGGCCCGGGGACTCGCAACTCGGCGCGCAGCGTCTCACGGCGGCTGCCCTCGGGAAACGTGAGGTCACGGTAAGCGGGGAGGAACAGCGTGACCTGGTGGCCACGCCGGGCAAGCGAGCGTGCGACCGCGGCGACGATGTCGGCGCGGCCACCGTGCCGGGCCAGCGGCGACGCCTCCGTCGCCACGAGCGCGACACGCAATACTTCTGTCATGCGGGGACCTCCGGAGTTGCCGTGCTCTCGCCCGCGCCCTCCGCCGGGGGCAGACGCGCCTCGCGCAGGTAGGCAGCCGCGTCCTCGGGCGACGTCGGGTTGATGTAGAAGCCCGATCCCCACTCGAAGCCCGCGACCTTGGTCAGCTTGGGCATGATCTCGATGTGCCAGTGATAGTACTCGTGATCGGAATCGCGGTTCGGCGCCGTGTGGATCACCAGGTTGTAGGGCGGAAAGTTGAGCGCCAGGTTGAGCCGCTGCAGCGTCTCCTTCAACACGCCCGCGAGTTCCTTGTACTCCTCGGCGGGCTGGGCCTCGAACGCCGCCTGGTGGACGCGCGGCAGGATCCAGCACTCGAACGGGAAGCGCGCCGCGTAGGGCACGATCGCGGCGAAACGCGGCGTCGCCAGCACCACGCGCTTGCCGTTGCCCTCGGCCACCTCCTGCTCGACGACGTCGCACCACACGCAGCGTTCCTTCATCTGGAAGTAGGCGAGCGAGCCGTCGAGCTCCTCCTGCACCTGCTTGGGCAGGATCGGGGTCGAGATCAACTGCGTGTGCGTGTGCTCGAGCGAGGCGCCGGCGGCCTCGCCGTGGTTCTTGAACACGAGGTTGTACTTGAGGCGCTTGTCGTTGCGCAGGTCGACCATGCGCTCGCGATACGCCCAGAGGATGCTCGCGATGTGGTCTTCGCTCATGTCGGCGAAGTCGAGGCGATGGTCGGTGCCCTCGATGATCACCTCGTGGGCGCCGATGCCGTTCATCTTGTCGTACAGGCCCTCGGCCCGGCGGTTGAGGGAGCCCTCGATCTGCAGCGCAGGGAACTTGTTCGGCACGACGCGAATCGTCCAGCCCGGACCGTTCGCGGGCGAGTTGTCGGGGCGGTAGGCGAGCACCTCGGGCGGCGTGGTGCCCTCGTTGCCGGGACAGAACGGGCAGAACGTCGCGCGCTTCATCTCGACGGTCTCGGCGAAATCGGACGGTTTGCGCCCGCGTTCGGTCGAAATGATGACCCAGCGTCCGACCACCGGGTCCTTGCGCAACTCCGGCATCTGCAGTCCTCCCGTGTCCCTTGGCGGCGGCAAGCGAGGCGACTGTAGGCGCTGGGGGGGCGGGGCGTCAAGCATGGTCGGGCTCCGGACGGTGCTCTAAGCGTATCGGCGGCCGGAGCTTAGGCCGGCCGGCCTCGGGCGATTGTGCGGTAAAGTTGTTCCTGCGCCTCGCCGAAGCCCCGCTCCCGCCGGCCACACACCACGGCTGCGGTCTCGAGGAATTTCGCGACGTCGTAGGCCACCCGCTCGTGGCCGTCCCACCACGAGAACGCGGGCAGCTCGCGCGGGCTCACCGTGCCCCCGCCGAACAGGTTCGAGGCCGGGCCGACCACCGCGCCCGTCGTGAGCAGCGTGCCGATCCCGGTCTTCACGTGGTCCCCGAGGAACGCGCCCACCTTGTTGTCGTGCGTCTCGTGCTCCCGCCCCTCGAGCGACACACGCACGGGGCGGTAGTTGTTCTTGAGGTCGCTCGTGGTCGTGAGCGCACCCAGGTTGACCCACTGGCCGATCACCGAGTGCCCGACGAAGCCGTGGTGCCGCTTGTTGCCGTAGCCCTGGAAGATCGTCTCCTCGATCTCCCCCGCCACGCGACACACCGGCCCGAGCGCGACGCCCCCGCCGAGCTTGCCGCCGAGCACGTGCGTGCCGGCGCCGATCCAGCACGGGCCGACGACGTGCGTGTGCGCCTCGACCACGGCGTCGCGCTCGACCACGATCGGACCGGCGCTCGCGTCGAGCACGCAGGCGGGCGCGATGCGCGCGGTCGGATGGAGCGCGATGCCCGCGGGCGCCACCAGGTGCGCGCCGGGCGAGAGCGCCGGGTTGTTCTTCGGCGCGAGCTCGGCGCCGTGCGCCGCGCGCACCGCGAGCTCGCCCTCGACCAGCAGCTCGTGGTGGTTGTGCTTGAGCAGGTCCCAGATCGCGTCGACGAACGGGGCGTCGACCTCCTCGTCGCGAAAACCCTCGCCGGCCGGCACGTCGGTGCGCACCAGCAGTGTCCTCGACTCGAGCACGGTGGACGTCATGCGCGGCGGGTGCGCGACTGCGAGCACGCGGTTGCCCGTGCACCAGCGCATCGCGCCCTCCGACTGCGCGACCGCCTCGAGCCAGCGCTCGTCGGCGAGCGCGCGGCCGTTGAGCCACAGCACGTCGCCCTGGATCTTGAGGTCGGCGGGCGCGGGCAGGTGGCCCTCGTCCTCCTCGAGCGCGGCGATCACCTCGCGCCGGCCCACGTAGGCGAACTGCGCTCCCGGGAAGTGCCCCTTGAGCTTCTCGCCCAGCGTGTGGCCGCCCAGGCGGAGGTCCCACACCGGGCGCGTGGCCGCGAGGGGCCAGAGCAGGCGGTGCCCCGCGTCCTCGAAGAGAACGACCACCGCGGGCTTCACGGCTCCCTCATCACGCGGAACGCCTCGGGGTAGCCCTCGAGGTGGAGGCGGTTCGCGAGCTCGGCCGCGCCGTCGGCCGTCAGGCAGCCGCCGACGCGGACACGGTAGATTGCGCCCCCACTGCGGACCCACGCGGCGAGGTCGAGCGATTTCTCGATGTGGCGGGCCTCCTCCTTCGCGCGGCTCTCGCTCGTGGTCACGAGCACCTGCACCTCCCAGCACGCGCGATCGTTGACCGGCAGCGGCTCGGGCTTGGCGGGCGCGGGTGCGGACGGGGCGGGAGCCGGCTCGGCGCTCCCGGCCCCGCGTGCGAGCGCCGCCGGGTCGCGCAGCGAGTCGACGAGTTCCTGCCCGAGCGCGCTCGGGCCCTTGGGATAGACGTGGTTACGGCGCGCGGCTTTCGCGGAGGCGGTGCCGGCGGTGTCCCAGGGCGCGGTGACCGTGCCCGCGGGCGGAGGGACCGTCTCTGGACCGGTCGCGGGCGGACTCGCCCCGGCCGGCGGCGGCGGCGGGACGGTCGCCGTGGGTGCCGCGCGGCGCGCGTGCGAGGCGCAACCGGCGGTGAGCACGAGCAGCAGCGCGAGCGCGAGGCTCCTCATCGCGGCTCGTCCCCCGCCAGCCAGCCGCGCTGCTCGAGCTCGGCGACGGCCTTGCGCACCTCGTCGGCGCGCTCGATCGGGCAGACCACCGTGCCGCCCTCGTGCTCGATCACGATCAGCCCCTTGCCGCCGAGCACGACCACGGGCCGGTCGCCGCCGCCGAGCACGACGCAGTCGTCGCTGTCGATCGTGACCGCGCGGCCGCTCGCCGCATTGCCCCGCGGGTCGCGCGCCTGGCGCCGCGCCCAGGCCGTCCACGACCCGAGGTCGTCCCACTCGAACGCGGCCTCGATCATCGCGGCGTTGGTTGCGGGCTCCATCACCGCGTAGTCGATCGAGACCGATTCGAGGCGCGGGAAGCCCTCCTCGAGCACGTGCCCCGCCCCCGCGGACCGGCCCGAGACGAACGCGTGCGCCGCCTGGCCGAGCGCGCGCACGCCCTGCGCGAGCGCGGGACGGTGGGAATCGAGCGCCTCGAGCACGACCCGCGGGCGCCAGCAGAACATGCCGCTGTTCCAGAAGTGCCGCCCGCTGGCGAGATACTGTTCCGCGGTCGCCAGGTCGGGCTTCTCGCGAAACCCCGTGACCGCGAATGCGCGCTCGGGCCCGAGCGGCGCGCCGCGCTCGAGGTAGCCGTAGCCCGTCTCCGCCCGCGTGGGCGGAATGCCGAACGTGACCAGCCGATCGCCCGATTCGGCGAGCTCGAGCGCGGCCTCGAGGTCCTCCTGGAAGACGGCGAGATCGGGAATCAGGTGATCGGCGGCGAGCACGGCCATGCCGTCCTCGGCGCCCGCTGCCTGCGACAGGAGCGCGGCGTAGCCCACGGCGGGCGCGGTATTGCGGCCGACCGGTTCTTCCACGACCCGCGCAAGGTTCCCCACGAGCGCCTCGACGCGGGGCGCGAGGTCCTTGCTCGTCAGGATCCACGTCGCCTCGGGCGGAACGATGCCCGCGAGGCGTTCGAGGGTGGCGGTGAGGAGGATCTTTCCGTCCGCCAGCGGCAGGAGCTGCTTCGGGTGCCCCGGACGGCTCCAGGGCCAGAAGCGTTCGCCCCGGCCACCGGCGAGGATCAGCGCGGATCGCATGCGCGCACTTTAGAGAGGGCAGGCGCGTCCCGCAAGGGCCGAGCCGCCATGCTACTTCCGGGTCGCCTGCGCGCGGGCCTGTGCCTGCGCATGCGCGCGCCCGCGCAGTTGGTCGACGAGGTCGGCGTCGACCCCATAGATGTCCTCGCGGAATCCGATCGTGCCGCCCTCGCCGCCGAACGCGGTGAAGTAGACGATGTTCACCGGCAAGGGGTGCGGAATCTTCAAGTACTTGGTCTCACCCTTGGCGATCAGCTCCCGCAGCTTCGTGGAGTCGGCCTCGGGCGCGCCCTGGAGCACGTAGCTCGCGAGCAGGATCGGGTATTCGACGCGTACGCAACCGTGGCTGAAGCTGCGGTCCTCGCGCGAGAACAGCGCGCCCGCGGGCGTATCGTGCAGGTAGATGTCGAACGAATTCGGGAACAGGAACTTGAGCGCCCCGAGCGCGTTGTCCTCGCCCGCATCCTGGCGCACGGCGAGCTTGCGGATCCCGGTCGAGTCGCCCCAGTCGACGTCCGAGGGATCGACCTCCTTCGCGTTCTCGCCGGTGCCGTCGAGCAGGCGCATGTGGTGCTTCGCGAGGTAGCCCTTGTCCTTCGCGATCTCCGGGCCGATCTCGTTGGCGACAATCGACGCCGGCACGTTCCACGTCGGGTTGGCCACGACCACGGTCATGGTGTCGCTGAACACGGGCGTCTGGTTCATCGCCTTGCCGACCACCACGCGCATGTCGAGCACGGGCTTGCCGCCCTCGTAGTAGTGCAGCATGTATTCGGGGATGTTGACCATGAGATGCCGGTCGCCGAAGGTCTTCGGCAGCCAGCGCCAGCGCTCCATGTTGAGCTCGATCTGGCGCAGGCGATTCTCAGCCGGGACGTTCAACTGCGCGAGCTCGGTCGCGCCGACGACGCCGTCGGGGTCACGCCCGTAGCGTTCCTGGAACTTCTTCACCGCCGCCTCGACCCCGTCGTCGAAGCGGTCCCCGTCGTCCGCGGCGCTCGCCGGGAGGTCGCCGGTGGCCGCGAGGCGTGCGCGCAACGCGCGGATGCGCGCGCCCTGCTGGCCCTTGCGCAACGCCGGCCCCGGCCCGATCGCCGGCCAGCCGCCGTGCTCGACGATCGCCGCGTACTTCGCGCGCCCGGCGCGCAGGCTGACGTAGCCCTCGTGCGTCGGGGGCAGCGCGGCGAACGCGTCCTTGATGCGATTGTGCTCGACCGCCTGCTCGAGGATCTCGTTGAGGTCGCCCGGGCGCGGATGCGCGATCCACACCGCGTCGAGCGCGCGCGGCGCGATGCGCCCGTCGTACACGTCGCTCATGTAGTGCAACGCCGCGATGCTGCATAGCAGGTCGAACTCGGCGAGCGCCTTGGCGTCCATCTTCTCGATCGCGGCCTGCTTGTGCTCCTCGAGCTGCGCCAGCAGCGGCGCGGTCGCATAGTCGCCCGGGTTGAGACCCTCGCTGTCGGCCTGCTGGAGGATCGAGGCGAGATCCGAGGCCTGCTGGTTCGGCCGGGCCGCGGTCGTCCACGCGGGACGCATCCGGCGCTTCGCGTAGAACGAGCGCAGCAGCGCCTGCGTGCGACGGTCGCGCCACGGCGCGTCATCGGGCATGTCGCGGGCCTTGAGGTCGGCCTGGATGGCCTTCCCCACCTGTCCGCCGACGACGCCGGCGCGCTGGGCGTACCACAGGCCACCGGCGACGGCGATGACGGCGACCACGAGGAGTCCGAACAGGGTCAGGCGGAGCGACTTGGTCACGTGTGTTCCTTCCTTCAAGGTGGAGTTTGGCGGTGAACCCTTACACTACGCGAAAAGCTCCCGGGGGTCGATGAAACCCCGGGAGCTTCCCTGTCGCGATCCCTGACGGAACTAGTCCTTGAGGATGAACGACACCTTCAACAGGACGCGGTAATCGGTGATCTTGCCCTTCGAGTAGTCGACCTTCATCGACTTGACCCACGCGCCCGTGATGTTGCGCAGAGTCTTCTCAGCCCGGCGCAATCCGACCTTGATCGCTTCGTCGAAGCCCTTGGGCGAGGTCGAGGAGATTTCCGTGATCTTGGCGACAGGCATGTTGCCCTCCTTGCGGGGTGAGGTCAGGGGGTGAGTCCGGCGGGCACGCCCCCGGGGAATTGCGCCTGGATTTCCGCGGCGATGCGTTCGCTGCGGTGCTCCGGGTTCGGGTGTGTACTGAAGAACTCCGGCGGCGCGCCGCCCTGCCTCGACTCGGCGAGGACCTTCATCAGGCCCAACATCGCGCGTGGGTCGTAGCCCGCCTCGGACATCAGCTTGACGCCGAGCTGGTCGGCCTGGAGTTCGTCCTGGCGGCCGTACCGCAGCCCGACCAGGCCCGCGACCACGAGCGCCATCTGCGCCGTGTTCGCGCTGTTGCGATTGTTCGGATCGTAGGTCGACAGGATGAGCGCACCGGTCAAACCCTGCGTCAGTTGCTGCTGCGCGATATGCTGGGCGCCGTGGCGGGCGATCACGTGGCCGACCTCGTGGCCGAGCACGCCCGCGATCTGGCCCTCGGTGGTCAACTTCGAGAGCAGGCCCTCGGTCATGAACACGGGGCCGCCGGGGAGCGCGAACGCATTGATGGTCTTCGGGTCGCCGAGCAGCACGAAGTGGAACTCGTACCCCGAGCGCGCGGCGTCCGAGTGCGCGACCACCTTCTGCCCGACCGCCTCGACCAGCGCCGACGCGCGCTCGTCCTGGCTCGCGCCGCCGTACTGTTGCATCATCTCGGGCGCGGACTGGAGCCCGAGCGCGATCTCCTGCTTCGGCGAGATCGCGACGTACTGCGTCTCGCCCGTCGTCGGGTTGACCGTCTTCTGCCCGAGGTAGTTGAACAGCGCGAAACCGGCGACGGCGAGCCCGATCAGGAGCCGCGCGCCGCCGAAGCCGCGGTTCGGGCGCGCGCCGTAGCCCGCCTGGCCGCGCGGCAGGCCGCTCACTTCCGTGCGTCCCCGGGCACGAAGCGCTCGACCTCGAGCAGCTCGTACGTGCCGCCGGCGACCGCGCCGAACGCGACGTGCGCCCACAGCGAGATCCAGCTCTTCATCGGCGCAAACCACGGGAAGATCGCCCACGTCGTGCCGAAATTGATCGCGTAGAGCGCGAGCCCGAGCGCTGCGCCGCCCACGATGCCGACGAGGAGGCCCCAGCGGTGGAGCACGAATGCGATCAGGCAGGCATAGCCGATCGAGAGCGGCAGGTGGATCGCGAGCGCGGCGAGCAGGATCCCGGGCGTGATCGTCGCGGGCGGCGGGAGCACACCCTTGCCCAGCACGATCGCGGCGACGAGGCGCGGGAACACCCACGGGCTGCCCACCGCGCGCGCCATGAGGAACATCTCGAGCGCGAGCAGCACGACGCCCGAGACCACGCCGGCGATGAGCGCGGCGCGCCAGTCCACGAGTTGGCGGGTGTGCGGAGGAGCGGGGGCCATGACCTCAATTCAGTACTCCGATGCCCTGCGGCTGTCAACCGGCGCGGCGCGGCCTCACTCCTCGATCGGCCACTTCGGGTTCCACGCGACTTCCCACACGTGCCCGTCCGGGTCCTGGAACCAGCCGACGTAGCCGCCATAGAAGGTGTCCTGCGCGGGTTTCACGAACGCCGCGCCGGCGCGCGCGGCCTGTGCGAGCACGGCGTCGACCTCCTCGCGCGCCCTTACGTTGTGGGCGAGCGCGTGCGCCGCCCCGCCGCGGCTCCCGGCCGGGAGACCGGTCTCGTGCGCCAGGCTCGCGCGCGGCCAGAGCGCGAGCTTGAGCCCGCCCGCGAGGTCGAAGAACACGACCGCGCCGTGGTCGAACCCGGTCCCGACGATTCCCTTCGTCGCGAGTCCGAGACCGTCCCGATAGAAGCGCAGCGCGCGCTCGAGGTCGTCCACCGCGAGCGTGATGACGCTGACGCGGGGTTTCACTTCCGGGCGCCGGGCTTGCGCGACGCGAGCAACTCCTCGTACACCGCCTCGGTGGCGTCGACGACCCGGTCCCACGAGTAGTGCTCGGCGATGTGGCCGCGCGCCTTCGCCTCGAACGTGCGCACCAGGGCGGGCTCCGCGATCAGGCGACCGAGCTGGCGCGTCAGGTCGTCGATGTCTCTGTTCTTGAACGTGAACGCGCTGTCCTCGGTCACCTCGAGGTTCTCCGGGATGTCCGAGATCAGCACGCAACGGCCGTAGCTCAGCGCCTCGAGCAGCGCGAGCGACAGGCCCTCGAGCGTCGAGGGCTGGACCACGCAGTAGGCGTTCGACCACAGCTCCTCGAGCGCCTCGCCGTAGACGTAGTCGAGCATCTTCACGCGCGGGCCCTCGAACTTCTTGATCTGCGCGACGTAGTCGTCCGAGCCCGAGGAGCCGCCGACGAGCGCGAGCGTCAGGTCGGTGTCGAGGCGCGAGAACGCCTCGCACAGGAAGTGCACGCCCTTCTCGGGCACGAGCCGACCGACGAACAGCACGTACTTGTGGGCTTCGAGCCCGAACTTGAGGATCCGGTGCGCGGCGCGCGGCTCGGGCAGCACGGTGCCGTTCGGGATCGCGACCGTCGCCTTGTGGTGGTGCTCGGCGAAGTACTTCTGGAGCGTGCGCGAGACCACGATCGTGCGGTTCGGGAAGTTCACCGCCGGCCCCTCGCACTGCTTGAGCGCCCACGATGCGCCCTTCCCCCACTTCTCGCGCTGCCAGTCGAGCCCATGCACGGTGACCACCGTGGGCTTGCCGGCCAGGCGGGGCAGCCCCGCGAACACGGACGGCCCGAGCGCGTGAAAGTGCACGACGTCGTAGTCCTGCATCATCGCGTGCGCGGTCGAGGCCGCGACGTGGGTCGCGGTGTCGAGGTGCTTGGTGTTGATGCTCGGCAGCCGCACCAGTTGCACGCCGTGGTAGCGGCCGCCGGCGGGCGTGTAGTGCAGGCGGCAGTAGACCGACACGTCGTGCCCCCGCAGCGCGAGGCGGCGCGCGATCTCTTCCACATGGCGCTCGATCCCGCCGTAGAGCGCGGGGATGCCCTTCTGCCCGATCATCGCGATCTTCACGCGGCCACCCCCTCGGGGAGCGGCCGGCCCGCGCGGCGCGCGGCCTGCGCGTAGACGTCGAGCATCGCCTTCAGGTGACTCGCGGGATCGTAGAGCGCGCTCACCATCGCGCGCCCCGCGCGACCCATCGCCTCCGCGCGCGCGGGGTCGGCGACGAGCGCGGCCATCGCGGCACCGAGCGCGGCCGGGTCCGCCGGCGGCACGAGCAGCCCGGTCACGCCATCCTCGACGATCTCGGGCATCGATCCCAGGCGCGTCGTGACCACGGCCTTGCCGCGCGCGCACGCCTCGTGGATCACCATCGGGCGCACCTCGTACCACTCGCTCGGCAACACCAGACACGCCGCGCCGGCCCACGCCTGGTCGTAGGCGTCGCCCGACAGGTGGCCCGCGAAGGTCAGGCGGGAGCGTTGCTCGGGCGTGACGCGGGCCTCGAGTGCGGCGCGCATCGGGCCCTCCCCGGCGATCACCAACTCGAGGCCCGGCGAAAGGCGGTGCGCCTCGAACAGCGTGGCGAGACCCTTCTCCTCGGACAGGCGCCCGGCGAACAGCGCGTAGCGGCCCCCGCCGAACGCGGGCGCGTACGCCTGGGCGTCGACGAAGTGCGGGACGAACGCGATGCGCTCGCGCGCCACGCCGTGCTCGATCAGCTTCGCCATCAGGAACAGGCTCGGGCAGTGGAACACGTGCACGCGGCGGTAGCTGGCGAACAGGCGGTGGACGTAAGCCTCGGCCGCGCTCGTGAGCGAGAGTGGGAGCGAGCCGGCGTTGCAGCGCCTGAGCACGGTCTCGTAGTAGCGCCCGCCCTTGCAGCGCTCGCACACCTCACCCTGCGAACGGAACGTGTAGACCGGGCAGACCAGCTTGTAGTCGTGCATGGTCTGGACGATCGGCACGCCGGCCTTCGCGAGCGGCGCGAGGATCGAGGGCGAGAGCTGGTGCGCGATGTTGTGCAGGTGCGCGACGTCGACCGGCTCCTCGCGCAACAGCCGCGCAAGCTTCGCGCGCGCTTCGGAGCTGTGGATCACGCGCGCGGCGCGCCCCAGGTCGGTGAACGGGTTGCGCCGCCCGCGGAACTCGACGCGCGAGACGAAGTGCTTCGCATACGGAGACGGCAGGTTGTTCGGGTGCTCCATGGCGAACGGGATCACGGTGTGCCCCGCGTCCTCGAGCAGGCGCGTCAGGCGCAGCACGTAGGCCTCGGCTCCGGCCTTCGCCCAGTGGAACTTGTGCGCCATGAGGATCCTCACGCGGGCACCGGTTTGCCCGCGATGCGCGCGGCGTACGCGGCGTACAGCCGGTCGGCCTGCGCCTGCCAGGCATAGCCCGCGAGCGCCTGCGCCCGGCCCGCGTGCGAGGGCAGCGGCGCGCGCAGCTCCTCGGCGAACGCGTCGACCTCGGCGATCGCGACCAGCGGGCGCAGGCGATCGAACCCGCGCAGGCCGAACGGCGTCGAGACCACGTCGAGCCCCGCCGCGAGATAGGTCGGCAGTTTGACGTTCGAACCCGCACCGGTGGTGATCGGGTTGAGGCCCACGTCCGCGCCCCACAGGTAGGGCGTGAGGTCGGCCTGCTCGGGCACCGCGCGCACGCGCCCCAGGCCCTCGCTCGCGGCGCGGCCTTTGAAGCTCGTGCTCACGCCGCCGACGACGAACAGGCGCGCGTTCAGCGACTCGAGCGCCGGGACGACGAAGCGGAACAGGTCGAGCACGGCGAGCCGGTTGTGCGCGAAGTCGGTCCCCAGGAACAGCAGGCCCTGCTCCCCGGGTGCGAGGCCGAGCGCGGCGCGGGCGCCGCGCTTCTCCTCGGGCGTGGGCGCGCGCAGGCGATCGGCCTCGAAGCCGTTGTCGATCACCATGATCTTCGAGGGCTCGGTGTCGTAGCGCAGCGTGAACGTGGCCTTGTCCTCCGCGCTGACCGCGATCACGAGGTCGGCCGCCGCGAGCGCCGCGCGCTCCAAGTCCTCGAGCTGACGCACCCAGCGCGCGCGCCGCGAGACTCCGAGCCCGACGCGCTCGAACCACTCGGCTTCGACGTTCTGCGCGCCGTAGACCTTGAGCGCTCCGGGGCGCGCGTGCGCGAGCAGCGGCGTGAGGTTGAGTGAGTCCACCTCGAGCACGTCCGCCTGCGGGTCGAATGCGCGCGTGACCAGGCCGGGCAGGCGGCGATGCCCCTCGGCGACGAGGGACAACGGCGCCACGCCCGCGCGCTCGAGCCACGCGAACAGCGTCGGGTGCCAGGGCTTGACGCGCACGATCGAGACTCCCTCCCGTTCTTCGCGCGCCGCAGCCCGCTCGCGTGACTTGAGCGTGGCGACGACCCGCACCGAGTCGACCTCACCGCGGCGGGCGAGCCCGCGGTAGAGGTTCCACACGCGCGCGGTCACGCCCATGCGCGGCGGGTACACGTTGTTGTCCACCACGCCCTGGAGCCTCACGTGGCCCGTCCCGGGTTGCCGGTCACCCACGCGCGCACGATGCCGAGGCCGAGCGCGAGCCAGGTCATGATCGCGAGCCCGCCGAGCGAGAGGCTCCGCTTGCGCACCGACATCAGCAACCAGAGCACGAGCACCGAGACCTCCCAGCCCGTGAACACCGCCTGCGCCCGGGGGGCGCGCCAGAGGATCACCCACCACGCAAGCGCGACGCCGAGCGCGGCGTAGAGGAGCGTGGCGAGGAACAAGCGCTGCCGCCACAGGTGCCGCGCGAAGAACGGCGTGCCCCACGAGTAGCGCAGCAGGAGTCCCTGCCCCGCGAACAGGCCTGAGCCGAAGCGCCGCCTGATCTCCGCCCAGCTCGGCCGCGGCGCGCAATCGTGATACGCCGCTCGCTGGTCGAGCGCGACCAGCGCACCGCCCCTTGCCACGAGGCGCACGCACAGCTCCCTGTCCTCCTCGGCCGGCAGCCGCGCATCGAACCCGTGCACCGCCTCGAACGCCGTGCGGCGCGCGACCCAGGCGGCGGCGAGCATCTCCACCGGGCCGCCCGCGCCGCTCCGGTGCAGATCGGGGACCTCGCGCACGAGGCGATCGCCCTGCCACTGGCGTTCGTGAATCCGCCCGCCCACACCCGCGACCTCGGGCCGCGCCATCAGGAGCGCGATCGCCTCGGCGACGAACGCGGGCTCGACGATCACGTCACCGTCAGCGAACAGGATCCACTCCGCCGCTGCCCCCCGCGCGCCGAGGTTCCGGTGCGCTCCGGGCGTGTTCGGCACGGACGGATCGGGCGCGAGCACCGTCGCTCGCGCCGCGCACGGGTCGAGCAGCGGATCGCCCGCGCGGCCCACGACCACGATCTCGCCCGCGTACGGCGCCCCGGCGCGCTCGATCGCGTCGAGCACCGGTCCGAGGCGCTCGGCGCCGCCCCAGGCCACGATCACCGTGCGCAGTCCGGCGCTCACGCGAATGCCCGGCCCTACCGGCCCGGCACGAGCGGCGGCGGATCGTCGACGTCGCGTGGCGCCGAGCGGAACGGAATGCCGGCCCCGGCGGCGCGCGCGGCGCCCGTCTCGTCGACTCCGGCTTCGCGCGGCGGCGCGATCGGCCGTGGCGCCACGCCCAGGCGCGGCAGCCCGATGGGCAACGCGAGCGCGCGCACGACACTGATTGCGACCAGGAACGCCCGCGCACCTCGCCAGAACGCGCGCGGCAGGCTCTGCCTCAGCACGGCGAAGAACATGAGCAACCCGAGCGACGCCCACAACCACACCATGACCGGCCCGAAGTCGCGCGCGACAACCGCGGTGACCGCGCCGGCCACCACCCACAGGAGGAGCAGCAACGCTGCGCGATAGCGCGCGATGTGCCGCGGGAACGCCATGGTTCCACGCGCGCGCCGCAGCACCATGCCCGGCCCGCTCATGCGGCCGCCGCCCAGGAACGCGCGCACATCGCCGAACGAATCGCGCGCGATCCCGTGCCGCACCGCGACCGCGCGACCGAGCGTCCCGAGGCCGAAGCCCGCCGACACGACGCGCGCGCCGAGTTCGGCGTCGTCCTCGGAAGGCAACCAGGGGTCGAACCCGCCGACCGCGTCGAGCGCCGAGCGGCGCCACAGCGCGGCGTCGCGCAGCAGCGTCGTGGAGCCGCCGTCGCCCGTGCCGTACACGTCGTGCCGGCCGCCGACGAGCGCGCCCGCGCGCCAGTGCGCCTCGTCGATCGCGCCCGACACGCCGGCGAGCACGAGCGGCTCGCCGGC
>JBKJJJ010000055.1:0-9649 GCA_046598045.1 Candidatus Eiseniibacteriota bacterium | reverse complement strand
CTGCTCACCGCCCTTGCCGGGCGTGACACCGGCGACGACCTTGGTGCCGTAGTCGATCATCTGGCGGGTATGGAAGCCGCCGTCCCGTCCGGTGATGCCCTGCACCACGAGGCGGGTGTTCTTGTCGATGAGGATGCTCACGCGATCACCTCCTGGGCCTTCTCGATCACCATGCGCACCGCCTCGTCCATGCGGGTCGTCGCGCCGAGGCCGTGGTCGGCGAGGATCTTGCGCGCGAGTTCTTCGTTGGTGCCCGTGAGCCGGATCACGAGCGGCACCTCGAGCGGCGACTCCTTCAGCGACTGCACGATGCCGTTGGCGACATCGTCGCATCGCGTGATGCCGCCGAAGATGTTGAACAGGATCGCGCGCACGTGCGAGTCGCCGGTGATGATCCGGAATGCCGCGGTCACCTTGTCGGGGTTCGACGAGCCGCCGATATCGAGGAAGTTCGCGGGCTCGCCGCCGTAGTACTTGACCAGGTCCATGGTCGCCATCGCGAGGCCGGCGCCGTTGACCACGCAGCCGATGTCGCCCTCGAGCGGCACGTACGACAGCCCGCGCTCGCGCGCGAGGATCGAGCCCGCGCTCTCGTCGGCGACGTCGCGCATGGCCTCGAGGTCGTCGTGGCGGAACAGCGCGTTGTCGTCGATCGACACCTTCGCGTCGAGCGCGAGCACCTCGCCCTGCTTGGTCACGACCAGCGGGTTGATCTCGGCGAGAGACGCGTCCTCGTCCCAGAATACGCCGTAGAGCTTGACCAGGATGTCGGCCATGGCGAGCGCTTCCTTGCCCTTCTTGCCGATCCGGCCGACCGCGCTGCGCGCCTGCCACGGCAGGAGGCCGGTCGTGAGGTCGATCGGGATCCGGAGGATCGCGTCGGGATTGGCGTGCGCGGTGTCCTCGATCTCGATCCCGCCCGCGGCGCTCAACATCAGGATCGGGCGCTTGGTCGCGCGGTCCACCAGGATGGCGGCGTAGGTCTCGGTGCCGATGTCGACGGCGCTCGTGACCAGCACCTTGCGCACCGGCAAGCCTTGGATCGTGAGCGTGAGGACGTCCTTCGCCTTCGACTCGGCGTCGTCGGGCGTCGGGCAGAACTTCACGCCGCCGGCCTTGCCGCGGCCGCCGGAGTGCACCTGCGCCTTGACCATCACCGCGCCGCCGATCTTGATCGCGGCCGCGCGCGCTTCGGCGGGCGTCGTGGCCACGATGCCGGGCGCGATCGGGATGCCCGCGCGCTCGAACAGTTCCTTGGCCTGATACTCGTGGAGATTCATGGTCCGTCCTGGTCAGCGGTAGGAAGCTTGCGCGGAAGTCCATCGGGCCGCGGTCGCGGCGGGGCGCAAGCGTAAGGCCGCGCGGCGGGGTCGACTCGCCCCCTCGTCGCGCGGCCAAGTCCAAGTCGGAGCGAAACCTACCAGCCCGGCCGGGCGGGTGTCAAGGCGCGGGCGCCTGTGGTAGGATCGTTGCCCGCAGTCCGTAGCAATGGAGGTCGTCTTGCGAATCCTGCCCGCTGTTGCCGTCTCACTCGCGCTCGTTGCCACTCCCCCGGCGGCGCGTGCCGATGTCTGGCTTGGCTGGAGCGGCGGCTGTACGCCCCCGCCGTTCGAGATCGAGTCCTATAGCACGGCGGACCACGTCTTGACGGTGTCGATCGACGGCATAAGCGTCCAGGCGAACGGGATCGACATCACGCTTGCGATCTTCAATCGCTGCTTCGGCGAAGGGGACTTCATTCCACAGGCCTGGCGATTCGACCCTGCCGGCTGCCAGTCGGGCGCGCTACGCGTCGAGCATCCGGCTTCGTTCGGCGGATGCGCCGGGCTCCCACCCGGCCCCAACGATCCCATGCTCGAGTTGGTGTCGGTGAGCAATGTGACGGAATACGTTGGACGCGAGGGCTTTCCCCACACGTACCCCGTGGTCTACGTACGCGTCGCGCACACCTTCCCGACCACCGTGCTCCTGGAAGGCCAGCGCTACGTCGTCGCGCGGATTCACTTCGACATGTCGAACACCGTCGCCGGCGCCGATCCTACCGGGCAGGCCTGCGGTTGCGGTTCGACCGGACGGGAGATCCAGGTCGTCAACGCGTCGCTCGGTACGATCACGGAACCCTATGGGCTCAGGCAGTCATACGCGAACCAGGCGTTCTGGAGCGAGGGTGTGGGCTGCGTGATCGACGCTCCAAAATTCCCGGCAGGCGATGCCGCGGCCGCCAGCGATCCGGCATGCTTGACCACGGCGGCGGCGCCGCGCAGCTGGGGCGCGCTCAAGGCGCAGTATCGATGAGGCGCTCGACTGCTTCCATCCTCCTGCTGTCCGCGCTCGCGCTGGTATCCGCGACCACCCCCGCGCACTCGAACGCGCTGGTCGGTTGGAGCGGCTGCACCCCGGTAATCAACGAAATCGAACCGTACAGCGCGGCGGACCACGTGCTGACGGTCACGATCATCGGCCGCGGCTTCGTCGCGTCGAGCGTGGACGTGACGATCGGCGTGTTCGATCGCTGCACGACGGACTCGCCGTTCATTCCGCAGGCCTGGCGCTTCGACGTCGCGGGTTGCCAGTCCGGGGCGCTGCGCGTCGAACGGCCGGAGTCGTACGGGGGCTGCGAGAGCCTCGCGCCCGCACCGGGGACTCCCGTGGTCGAGGAAATCACCGTGGCGCCCTATACGGAGTTCCTTTACCCCACGAACACGCCGTTGACCTACCCCGTCTTGTTCATTCACCTGGTGCAGGAGTTCGAACCCAAGCTGCTCGTCTTCAATCAGCACTATGGCCTCGCGCGCATTCACTTCGACATGACGAATACGGTCGAGGGCGTCGACCCTTCGGGCACGGCCTGCGGCTGCGGCGGGGCGAGCCGCCAGCTCCAGGTCATGAGCGGGTTGCTGTCCGGCCCCGGCGGCCTGGGGCTCATTCGTGCGATGAATGCCGTGGGCTGGGCTGCGCAGAGATACTGCATCTACAACGGTCCGCAACCTCCGACCACCGAGGCATCCCTCGCGGCGGATCCGGCCTGCATGACCACCGGGGCGCTGCCGAGGAGTTGGGGCGCCTTGAAGGCGCAGTACCGCTAGCGTTCACTTGCGCCGGCGCAAGTGCGGCGCCCAGGATCTCGCATGCCACGTGGCATGCGAGTTGAGGTCCGATCGTTGCAGCACAATGCTTTACGCGGCTCAACCTGCCCCGGGGCAGGTTCGACTCATTGCCACGCACCCTCACCGAAGGATTGCGCCATGGCCTCGCCCTCACGCTCTCGGCGCTCGCGCTCTGCGCGGTCGCGCTCTGCGCTTCGACGATCGCCTCCGCCGTCCCCGCCGTGAACATGCGCAGCGGAAAGGTCGAGGCGAGCAATTTCACCGGCCTGATTACCGTGCCGCTGTTCGCCGTGCCCACGGGTTCCCGCTTCGTCCTGACGGATCTCACCTGGACGCTCGGGAAGTACCAGTTCCCGCCCTCGGGCACGCTCGTCGATCCGGCTGCCGTGTGGATCCAGGACAACTCGAACAACATCAAGTGGTACGAGGGACTCGTCCCCGGCAGCGCGACGCCGCACATCGGCTGGACGACCGGCATCGTGTTCGAGGAGAACACCCTGGCGACGCTCGGCGTGTCGAACACCGGAAGCCCGATCACCTGGTCGGGCTCGTGGTCGGGTTACGTCGAGTCGAACAGCGTGACCGCGGTCGAGTCGACGCCGGAGCCACTCGGCTTCGAGGTCTTCCCGAACCCGAGCGGCTCGCGTGCGGTCCTGCAGTTCCGCCTCGCGCGCGACGGCAAGGCGCTGATCTCGATCTACGACTCGCGCGGCCGCAAGGTCCGCTCGCTCGCCGACCAGGCGCGCTCGGCCGGGTGGAACGCGATCGAGTGGGACGGCAAGGACGACAAGGGGCGCGCGGTGCGCGGCGGGACCTACTTCGCGCGGCTCGAGGCGGCCGAGGGCACGAAGACGGAGAAGGTGATTCACATCGAGGGGCGGTAGAGCTCCAATTTCATGAACAACGTCACCGCCCGGAAGCTTTCGGGGATCTCGTAATACGGCTCGCACTTCACGAAGCCCAGAGAGCCGTACAGCGCGACCGCGTTCTTCATGAACGTGGTGGTCTCGAGCCGCATGACGCGGTAGCCGGCCCCGAGTGCGGTCTCGATCAGGCGTTCGGCCATTTGGGACCCAACGCGCATGCCCCGGAATTCCGGGCTCACGAAGAGGCGCGTCATTTCGCAGGTCTCCGGCGTCACGCGGCGAAACGCGATCGATCCGGCCGCTCGGCCTTCAACCGTGGCGAGAAGCAGGCAGCCCTCGGGCGGCGCGTAGCGGCCCGGGAGCGTGTCGTCCTTCGCGCCGTAGTAGAAATCGAGCATCGCCTGGCCATCGAGGCCGAGCGCCTCGGTCTGAGCTCGGTCCCACTCGGCGAACGCGGTCATGAGTTCCCTGACCTGCTCGAATTGTCTGTCGGACTCGGCGCGCGCGATCTCGATCACGGATCAGTATTCCTTGCTCTCGCTCGACTCGACGATGCGCACTCCCGGCCGCTCCATGATCGTGCCCTCGACGCGGCGCCTCGACGACACGGTTTCGCCGCGAGTCATTACAGCGCAACAGCCGAATCCGATTCGACATGTCGCGCGGCACGCGGAATTCACCGCCCCCCAGGCGAAGGGACGGCCCGTGCCGGCCTCAAACGTGCTGGTCGACCAGCACCGGGTTGCCATCGGGATCCGTAAGCATGAAGTACGCGGGGCCGGTCGTGGACTCGTCGGCCTCGGGTGAGAGGGTCAGCCCCTGCGCCTTCAGCTGGCGCTGCAACTCGCGCACGTCGGTGAACTGGTCGACCTTCTGCGCGCTGTTGTCCCAGCCCGGATTGAACGTGAGCATGTTCCTCTCGAACATGCCCTGAAAGATCCCGATCTTGGTCTCGCCGTTCTTGAGAACCAGCCAGTTCTGCGCCGCATCCCCGGCGACCTTCTTGAAGCCGAGCTTCTCGTAGAACACGCGGGACGCCTCGAGGTTCTTCACGGCGAGGCTGATGCAAAAATTGCCGAGCTGCATGGGTGCTCTCCTTTCAAGAGTGGGACGACGCCGGGGAGACTAACAGGCCGCCGGAGCTCAGGCCAGTACGGGCGGGCCATAGGAGCAGTGCTCCTGACCTTGCTGCCGCAGGGGTTCCGCAGCCTCGATGAGCCACGCCTTGCTCTTCGGCGACCGGCCGACGAGTGCGGCCTGCGCCCAGAGGATCAGCCGAAAGGGGTCGCGGCCGATCGGGGGTATGGCCTTGCCGTAGTTGCGGCGGAGGGCCATCACGATCGAGCGCAGCGTAAGTTGTTCTCGATTCATGCGGTCCTCCCTCCCGAACTTTGAATAGCCGACCGCGCTATTAAAAGTTCGGGGCCTAACTTTTAATAACGAGTCCCCGCCTACCCCACCGCCTTCGGGACGAAGTGCGGGTTCTCGATCACACCCAGCCGATTACCCAACGGGTCCACGACCGCCGCCACCTTGATCCCCCCGCCCACGTCCTTCACCGGCTCGAGCGCGGTCGCGCCGAGCTCGAGCAGGCGCGCGTATTCGGCCTCGGCGTCGCCCACGCCCCACCACGCCTGCGGCCCGTCGACCGAGGGCGTGCCGTCGGGGATCAGGCCGAGCTCGAAGCCGCCGACATTGAAGCCGACGTAATACGGCTGGTCGAAGTAGGGATCGAAGCCGAGGACGCTCGCGTACCACGCCTTGCCGCGGGCGAGATCCGCGGCGGGATAGATGACGGTGCGCAGGCCGAGGAACATGGAGACCTCCAAAGGGGTGAGCGCTACTTCTTGCCGATTTCCAGCTCCCAGTTCTGGACCAGCGTGATGGACGGCACCTGGGGACCCGCCCCGGGAGTCGCGACCAGGAATCGCCGGCCGTCGGCGGAAGGGCTCGCACCGAGCAATTCCGGCGGGAGCGTGAACAGCGTGTGGGGCGCGCCGGCGACGACGTCGTTCGGCGTGAACTGGAGATCGGCGCTGCGCAGCGTCACGCCGTCCGCCGCGACGTATACGAGTTCGTGGCGAATCACCCAGAACGGCAAGTAACTCTCGGCCACCGGCTCGCGCGTCAGGCGGATCGTGCGGCTTCGGACGGGATACGTGTCGGCGTAGAGGGCCACGGCCCCGCCCATGTGGGAAGAAAAGACCACCCACTTTCCGCCGTCGGCGAACAAGGCCACGTCGGGCTTCGCTGTCGCCGGCAGGTAGTCTCTGAGGCGATAGCCGGAGTCCGCGGATGCAGAGTAGATCGGGCCGGACCAGCCGATCTGCGTCAGCAGCGTGCGCCCACTATCGAGGGCATCGGTCATGTTCAGGGGCGTCTGCTGCGGGATCGAGACCAGCGTCTCGAACGAGGCCGGGTCGCCCACGTCCATCCGGCGGATCGTTCCCCCCTCGGCACTGATGTACTGGTAGAGGATATGCCGGCTATCGGGGTTCCAGATCGGACTCCGGCTCAGGTGCTCGACGTCCGTCAGACGCGAGACGTCTCCCGAGGCGAGATCGATGAGCCAGATGTTCGTCTCGAGGCCCTCCCCGAAGACTCCGGTGGCCAGCTTTCCATCGGGCGACGGGTAGACTCCGTTGAACGGCACCGGCAGCGTCGCGACGATCGGACCCGGGACCCCGGAGCGCTCGTACCACCTGAGCACGGTCGGCCTTCGATTCGCGGGGATGTACGCCATGACGTGCTTGCCGAGCACGGCGCCGGGAGTGGTCAGTCCCCAATATGTCGAGCGCGTGGGAGCCTCGGGCAGCGCCACCGCGTCGCCAAGGAGCCGGGCTCCGTTCGGCTCGACCTTTTGCGCGAACAGCGTCCGATCCCGCAGAAACGTGAGCCAGCCATCGGGGCTGCATCGCGGCACCGAGCCCGCCGTCATCAGGTCGTGAGCCCGTCCCCCGTGAATCGAACCGACGCGGATGACGATCGGGGACGCCACGCCCAAGACCGCGGCGTACAGGAAGTGTTCGCCGTCCGGGAGGAACCCGGGCTGCTCGTAGTCTTCCTTCAGGTGGGTCGAGTCGTCGACGCTCACCGGCTCCGGCTGGCCGCCTTGCTCCCGCACGCGCATCAACGGCCTGCTCCCCTGGGCGAAGACGATCCAGCCCGTCTTGCT
Source organism: Candidatus Eiseniibacteriota bacterium (assembly GCA_046598045.1). Taxonomy (GTDB): domain Bacteria; phylum Eisenbacteria; class RBG-16-71-46; order RBG-16-71-46; family DASYSL01; genus JANPEF01. The sequence goes on along the minus strand of JBKJJJ010000055.1, from coordinate 2,501 downwards.
CCAGGCGCCTCCGGAGAATTTCGGCGCATCGCAGATGACCTGCACCGGACCGCCCGCGGCCTTCACTCGAGCCAGTTTGCCCTCGTCCGTCAGGAACGCGATCTCCCGGGAGTCCGCGGACCAGAACGGCATGGACGCGCCCTCCTTGTCCGTGAGCGCGTGCACCTCCTGCGTATCGAGCCGCCGCACGAAGAGCTTCAACTTGCCGGTGGAGTCGCTTGACGCCACGGCGAGCGCCGAACCATCGGGCGCAATCGCGAAGGACCCGGAGCTGATGTCCGCAACCGGCGGAAAGTTCACCGAACTGCGCACCAGTCGCGGCGGGCGGAGGTCCATCCACGGGGCGCGGCCCCGCACGGCGAGAACGCCGGTCGCGAGCACGAGCGCGGCGACCGCACCGAGCAACGGCGCTCTCACTCGCGCGATCAGGGAGGGTGCGGCAACCAGCCCCGCGGCGCTCGCGCCCGCGGCTCCGGCTTTGCCGCCGGCGAGCCACCGCAACTCGCGCGAAAGATCCCCCGCGCTCTGCCAGCGCAATTCCGCGTCCTTCGTGAGGCAAGCGTCAACCAGGCGCTGGAGTCCCCCCGGCGCGAGCGGCGCTTGCTCGTGGATCGGCCGCGGCTCGTCCTTGAGGATCGCGCTGATGAGGCTCGCCTGGTTGTCGGCCTCGAATGCGCGGCTGCCGGTGGCCATTTCGTAGAGGATCGCGCCGAGCGCCCAGAGGTCGCTGCGCGCGTCGGCCTCGCGGCCCTGGAGTTGCTCCGGGGACATGTACTGGATCGTGCCGAGGATCTGCCCGTCGGCCGTGAGCGCGACCGATTGCGTCGGCAACGCGGAGAAATTGAGCCGGCTCGCCGACGTCGGCGGCAGTCGGCGCGCGAGGCCGAAGTCGAGCAGCTTGACGCCGCTGCGCGTGAGCATGACGTTTCCCGGCTTGAGGTCGCGATGCGCGAACCCGGCGCGATGCGCGGGCGCGAGCGCCTCGGCGATCTGCGCGCCGAACTCAATGACGTCCGCGGGGGCGAGGCGTCCCTTCGCCAGGCGCGCCTCGAGCGTCTCGCCCTCGAGCAATTCTAGGACCAGATAGTCGGTGTCGCCCGCGCGACCGAGGTCGTGGAGCGTGCAGATGCGCGGGTGATTGAGCGCGGCGATGGCGCGGGCCTCGCGATCGAAGCGCGCGCGGGACTCGGCGTCGGTGGCCCGGCCGTTGCGCAGCACCTTGATCGCGACTTCGCGCCCCAGGCGCGTGTCGCGGGCGCGGTAGACCTCGCCCATGCCTCCGGCGCCGAGCGGCGCGAGGATCTCGTAGGGACCGAGGCGGGTACCCAGAGTGAGCGGCATCGGGGGAATTTACACCCTGGACGGAAGCGGCGCCAGAGTCGCCACGGGGTTGGACCTGGTCCGGATCGACGCCCATCGCGGCGTAATGCGCGGCGATCCCCTCGTACGCGCCCTTGCGCGGGATGGAGACCTCCGTAGTTGGATCAGCGCGCGAACTCGTACGCGATGCTCTCGATGTGCCCCCGCCAGTAGGGCCGCGGGCCGTCGGGCAGGAGCCACGCGACCTCGCCGGCGAGCGGAATGCGCATGCCGTCGCGTGTCGCGTAGTTCCAGAAGCGACCTTGCCACGGCGTGGGGACAACCCTCTTGCCGACCGTGCGCCCGCGCGCGTCGGCGTGGATCGTGTCGATCAGGCCCTCGTCATTGAACGTGAACAGGAGCGTGACCGCAATCGCGCCGTCGGTGAGCGTGGCGCGGGCGGAGCGATCGTCCACGGGCTCCCAGCGCACGCCCTGACCGGGCACCAGTGCGGTCGGGTACCACGCGGCCTCGGCGAAGTAGCGCATCAGCTCGCCGCGCGCGAGCTCGCCGCCGCCTTCAACGTGCGCCACCGGGATGAAGCCGAGCGCCGCCGCCTGGAGGAGTCCCTTCCCGGCGATGTAGGCGTCGTGCACGTGGACCGCGAGGCCGGGCATGATCGCGATGCGCGCGTCCCAGTCGAAGCCTGGGCGGTTCGTGGTCACGCGCTGGGTGGAGCTGAAGCGCTTCCAGTGCTCGCCCGAGTCGCCCATGTTGAAGCGGCCCGTGTGCTCGACCGTGGCGGCGGTGACAATGGACCGGCCATCGGTCAGCGCGGCCCGGAAGTAGCGTTGGACCGGAGCGGGCAGGTTGGCGAGTTCGGCGGCAGCGTGCGCAGAGGACTCGATCGAGACTCGATTGCTTTCGAGACGAGCTCGGAGGGCGCGTGTCCCCGAATCCCAATCGAGCTTTCCGTAAAGCAACGTCAGGGCTGCGATGCCGATCAGGACGAGCAGGACGAACAGCATCGCACCCCCCAGCAATGATGAAGATCGCTTGACTTCCCCCGTGCTGCAGAACAACGTGATGCTTCGGTCGAAAGGAGCCTCATGGATCCGGACCTGTCCCTCGCACGCATCCACTCGGTGGGCCGCATCGTGCTGTTTCTCGTCCTCGCCATCCTCGCCGCCTCCGCCATCTAT
>JBKJJJ010000199.1:0-38066 GCA_046598045.1 Candidatus Eiseniibacteriota bacterium | reverse complement strand
GTTCGAGGGCCTGCGGGAGCTGGTCGGCAAGGACCCCGCGCGCCAGCCGGATTTCGGCCCGAACGCGGTCCATCCGACCGCGGGCGCGGTCGCGATCGGCGCGCGTCGACCGCTGGTCGCGTTCAACGCGAACCTCGCCACTTCCGACGTCGCCGTGGCGAAGCGGATCGCGAAGGCGATTCGCTTCGGCGATGGGGGGCTGCGCTACGTCAAGGCGCTCGGATTCTCGATCCGCGAGGGCCGCCAGGCGCAGGTCTCGATGAACCTGGTGAACACCGACGGCACGCCGATCCATCGCGTGCTCGCGCTGATCGACGACGAGGCTCGGCGCTGGGGAACGCTCGTCACGGGTTGCGAGGTGGTCGGCCTCGTGCCCCAGGCGGCGATGCTCGACGCGGCGGAGCACCACCTCAAGCTCGAGAACTTCCGGCGCGACCAGGTGCTGGAGATCCGCATGCAGCATCCGCCCGTGTCCGAGGGCGTCTCGCTCGGGGGCTTCCTCGACGAGGTGCAGTCGGCGAACCCGACGCCGGGCGGCGGCACGGTCGCCGCGCTGGCGGGCGCGCTCGGCGCCGCACTGGTCGGCATGGTCGCGAACCTGACGCTCGGCAAGAAGAAGTACGCCGACGTCCAGGGGGAGATGGGGGAGGCCCGGGCCGAGGCCGATCGCCTGCGGCGGGCCCTGGGCGGGCTGATGCGCCGCGATAGCCAGGCGTTCGAGCGGGTGATGACGGCCTTCCGATTGCCTCAAGGAACCCCGGCCGAAGCCGAAGTCAGGGAGAAGGCGGTCGTGGAGGCCACCTGGGAGGCCACCCGGGTCCCGCTCGAAACCGCCGAAACCTGCGCCGAAGTGGCCCGCTGGGCCGCCCGCATCGTCCACAAGGGCAACCTCCATGCCGCCTCCGACGGGGCCACCGCCTGCGCCCTCGCCCGGGCCGGCGTCGAATCCGCCCTGTGGAACGTGCAAATCAACCTGAAGAACCTGCCGGCGTCGGCCGATAAGGAGGCCGTGGAGAGGCGTGCCGCCGAACTCGCCCGCCTGTCCCATGACGCCCTCGAGGATGCCCGTAAGGCATTTGCCGAAGCGACGGAACGCACTGCCTGACGCCGGATTGGAGGCGGAGGGAACGGCTTGGAAAAGACTCTCGAGATCAAGCGAAAAGCCCAACGCTTCGTTCAGAACGGCGACCTCGACCGGGCGGTCGAGGAGTATCACAAGCTGCTCGCCGCCGACGACAGCGATCCGTACACGCACGTCACGCTGGGCGACCTCTATTTCAAAAAGGGGGTCCTCGACGAGGCGGGTCGTCGCTATCAGGAGGCCGCCGAGGCCTATCGCAAGGCCGGCCTGGTCAAGAACGCGATCGCCGTCTGCAAGAAGATGCTCCGTCTCAACCTGCGTTCGCTCGACACGCTCAAGGCGCTGGCCGAGTTGCACGCCCAGGACGGTCTTTCCACCGACGCCGGTCATTACTACGCGCAGTTCGCCGACCTCATGCTCGGCAAGGACCAGCGCGCCGCGGCCGCCGATGCGCTCGAACAGGCGGTCCGGCTCATCCCCGAGGATCCGAAGTACGCCGAGAAGCTCGGCGAGGTCTGGAACCTCGAGGGTGAGAAGCTCAAGGCGTCGCGTGCGCTGATCAAGGCTGCGCGAGCCTATGACTCGAAGGGCCAGCTCGATCAGGCGCAGGCCGCGCGCGACCGTGCCGAGGAACTGCACCCGGGATCGTCGGCCGAGGTGGCCGAAGAGGTGGCCGCGCCCGCACCGGCCCCCGTGGTCGAATCCCCGCGCGCGCTGCCGACCGGCCGCAGCTCGCACGGCGACATCTCGCGCAACGGCACGTTCGTCCCCCCGGCGTCCGCGCCGCGCGAGGGCATCGAGAGCACCCGCATCAGCAATCCGACGGCGAGCATGTCGGGCGCCGCGGTCGCCCAGGTGTCTCCGGCTGAGCCATTGCCCGCCGAGAACGCGATCCCGGCCGAGGTCAACGAGCACCTCGCGTATGCCCGCGGCCTGCTGGCCTCCGGGGAGCGCGAGCAGGCGGCCGAAGCGCTGCTGCGTGCTGCGCAGGCGTGGGAGTCCACGGGCGGGATGGAGCAGGCCGCCGCGATCTTCCAAGAGTTGTCGCGCAGCCCGCAGGCCAGCGAACGCCTCTATCGGCTTTGGCTCGGCAACTGCGAACGCCGCCAGCAGTGGATCGAGGCCGCGGGCGTCTGCTGCGAGCTCGGCGACCTCGCGCTCGCGGCGCAGGAGCCGGCCGCGGCCCACGAGTGGTTCGTGCAGGCCCGCGCCTACGACCCGAACAACGACAAGGCGGCCCGTCGCCTCGAGCGCCTCTCCGACTGGGGCCGGCGCGCGCAGATCGAGGAAGTGGACCTCAGGCGCGACCGCGTGACGGTGTCGCAGCGCATGCCCGAGGACCTCGACGTCGACCTGGGAGAGCTGCTCTCGGCCTTCCAGGCGGGCGTCCGCGAACAGGTGGAGGCGGATGACGCCTCCAGCCATTATGATCTGGGCATGACCTACCGCCAGATGGGCCTGCTCGACGAGGCCGTGGCCGAGTTCCGCCTCGCCGCGCGCGATCCCCAGTTCAGCATCAAGTGCACCGACATGCTCGGGCGTTGCCTGCTCGAGCGCGGCGACTTCGGCGCCGCGATCGCCGAGTTCGAGCGGGGACTCTCGCTCCCCGGCATCACCGCCGACAGCGCGCTGTCGTTCCGCTACAGCCTGGGCCTCGTGCTCGAGGCCTCCGGGCGCTCGATGGAGGCGCTCGAGCACTTCGAGGCGGTCTTCACCGCGCAGCCGAACTACCCGGACGTGGCGGCGAAGATCCGCGAACTCAAGCGTTGAGCGCAGCCATCATGCCCACGGGCGGCGCCGACCTCCACACCCACTCGCTGCACTCCGACGGCACGATGACGCCGACGATGATCGTCGAGCGCGCGCTCCAGAAGGGACTCGGTGCGCTCGCGCTCACCGACCACGATTCCGTGGACGGCCTCGAAGAGGCGCGTGCGCGCGCCGACGGCACGGGGCTCGAGATCATCGCGGGTGTCGAGCTCTCGGCGCACGACGGCGCGGTCGAGGTGCACATGCTCGGCCTGTATGTCGACGACCACGACGCCGAGTTTCGCCAGGCCCTGGTGTCGTTTCGCGAACAGCGCCTGCTGCGCGCGCACGCGATCCTCGAACGCCTCGAGGAGCTGGGCTTCGACCTGTCGTGGGACGACGTGCTCGAACGCGCGAAGGGTGGCTCGATCGGGCGGCCGCACATCGCCGAGGCGATGGTGGCCGCGGGCTACGTGGGTTCGATCGACGAGGCGTTCCGGCGCTTCCTCGGCAATCGCGCACCGGCGCACGTGACTCGCAAAACGATGACGCCGCGCGGCGCGATCGAACTCGTGCGGCGCGCCGGCGGCGTGCCCGCGATCGCGCACCCCGCGACCATGCAACGCGACGCGCTCATCCCCGAGCTCGCAAAGGTCGGCCTGACCGCGCTCGAAGTGAACCACCCGCGCCACGACGAGGGCGACCGCCGGCGCTACCTGCGCCTGTGCGAGAAGTACCGGCTGATCGCGACCGGCGGCTCCGACAGCCACGGCGCGCGCACCGGCTATTCGCAGGTCGGCGACACCACGGTCGCGATCGAGATCGTGGAGCGCCTGCGCGAGGCCGCCGGCCGCGACGACCTCGGCCGCGCCCAGGCCCGGGGCGCCTAGCCTCCCTCCCCACCTGCCGCAACGCGGCCTTGCGCGAACGCGGGGCCCGCTCTAACGTGACTCCCGAATGGTGCCGCTCCCGCCGCCCCCAGACTGCGGGGCTTTTTTGTTCCGGGCCCAGGAAGGGACATTCGTGCCGGGATCCTCGCTGCTTTCGATCAGGCGCCTCGCGCTCGCCGGCATGTTCGCCGGGCTGGCGTGGGCCGTCGGATACACCGAGAGCATCCCGAACCTCGAATTCCTCACCGTGATCCTGTTCACCGGGGGCTGGGTTCTCGGCCCGCTCGGCGGCGCGGTCGCCGGCGCGCTCGGCGAATTCCTCTTCAGCACGATCAATCCTTATGGATCGGGGCTCATGCTGCCGTTGTTGCTCGTCTCCCAGGTCGCCGGCATGGCGCTCGTGGGCGCGGCCGGAGGGTGGATCGGGCGCCTGGCGCTCGAGCGCCCGGTCCAGCGCTGGATCGCGCTCGTGCTTGGAGGGATCGCCGTCACCCTCGGGTTCGACGTGCTCACCAATGCCGCCACCGCCGCGATGTTCGGCCAGTGGAAGGTCACGCTGCTTGGCGCGATCCCGTTTTCCCTGTTCCACATCGCCACCAACGCCGTGCTGTTCGCGACCGTGGGCGTGCTGCTCACGCGCGCGCTCGAGCGCACGCGGCGCTCGCTCGCGGCCGTCGCGCTCGCCGCGGCCGGCGTCGTGCTGCTCGCGCACGCGCCGATTGCCCGCGCGCAGGATGCCGTCCCCACGCCCGCCGAGACCGCGCGCGCCGACTCGGCCCACGCCGACTCGGTGAGCTACCGCGACGAAATTCGCGCTTCCACGCCGCCGACGTGGGGCGAGGGCCCGGCCACGCTCCTGCGGCGCGACGACGGGTCGTTGTCGCGCGCGCTCACGCTCGAGGGCGGCTTCGTCGAGCGCTGGGCGGACGATCGGGGATCGGCCGAGCCGCTCGGCCGCTTCGGCGTCGCGGGTGCGAACCGCATGCTCGTGAGCTGGCTCGGGATGCCGTTGACCGGCGTCGGCGCGGTGGGGGGCGAGACTGGGCGCGTCCCGTGGACCGCGGTCGGCGCCTTCGACGCGCCGGCGCTCCCGGGGTCGGCGACGAACGCGTATCGCGCTGAGCTCGGCGTAGTGGGGCTGTCGCCCTGGCCCTCGGTTCCGGGCCACCCGCGGGTCGAGGGCTGGGCGGGCACAGGCAAGTCGGGCACGCTGCACAACGGCTTCGCGGCCTCGGCGCGCGCCAAGCGGGTCGACGCCATGCTCGCGGTGGAGGCGGGCTCGCTCGCCGCGCTCGAGCCGCTCGGCCCCGAAGGCGACCACAGCATCGCCGGGTCGGTGAACTGGTTCTCGAGCGGGTGGTCGGGCAGGGCGGCTTATCGTTCGTCGCGGCAGTCGATCGAGGACGCCGCGCCGCGCTATGAGACACGCCGGGGTGAAGGCGGCGTGGTGTCGCTGGCGCACGAACTCGGGGGCCACCTCGCGAGTCTCTCCGTCGAGGGCACCGCGGATTCGTACGTCGATACCGGCGAACTCGTCGGGCTCACGAGGCAGCGCGGCCGCGGCACGCGCGCGACGGCCCGCTTCGAGAACTGGCTCACGGGGTTGGGGAACGGGCTCGCCTACCGCCCGACGTTCGCCCAATTCACCTACGGCCGGGAGACCCTCGAGAGCGAGGGCAACGTCGCTTTCGATCGCCGGGCCGCGAGGCTGTGGTGGGCGTCGGCAGGCACGGGGTCGCGCGACTGGCGCCGTAATCGTTTTGACGCCGCGGTCGGCGCGGGCAGCTACGGTGGAGGCAAGGTCGACGTCGCCCCCTCCCTGCGCTTCTCTCGCCGACTCGATGCCGGCACGTCCGCGTGGGCCGGCATCGCGCGCGGGCTCTCCGCGGCGCCCGACGCGCGCGCGCGCGACGCGTTCGGTGATCCGCTGCCGGGCGACCCGCCGATCGCGCGTTCGTCGACCTGGCTCTCCGGCATCGGCGTCACGCACCGCTCCGCGGACCAGCAGGCCGGCGGCTCGTGGCGCGGCGGTGCGCCGCGCGGCGCGCTCAACCTCCGTGGCGCGCTCTACGCGGGGCGGAGCACGCCGGGCTCGGACCCGCCGCGCACGCTGCTCGCCGGGGAGGCCGCCGAGATCGCGCCGTTCGAGGCGACGGGCGAGGCGACGCGCTTCCTCGCGCTGGTGGCGACTGCGAACTGGACGCCGATTCAGGGCCTGACCGCGTCGCTCGGCGGGCACGCGATCGGCCGGCGGGTCGACGCCGCGCTCTCCCCGTCCGATCCCGAGGCGCGCCTCGCGCTCGGCCTCGAGGAACGGCACGTGTTCAAGGGCGGCGCGCCCGACCTGCGCCTCGGCGTGACGGGGGAGTGGATCGGGCCGCGCGCGGGCACGCCGGTGGGAAACCTGCCCGCGGCGACTCGCCTCTCCGTCCATGCCGGCGCCGTGGTCGATGAGTTCGAGCTGCGCGCGGCGTGGGGTAATCTTGGCGGATCGAATCGCCGGCTCCCGCTGTTCGATCCGGTCTCCTCGGCGCCGGTCCCGGCCGCGAAGGCCCTGCTCCGGATCGAGCTTCGCTGGACCTTCTGGGACTAGTCCCCGCCTGATCGTTGGGCCCCCGCGCACCGCCCCCGCGTGGATGGACGATGCTCACTCCGCACGAACTGCGCGCGGTCGCGCTGCTGTCGGCGCTGGTCACGCTCGGCGCCGCCCTCACCTGGCTGGACGCCCGCCACCCGCGAATCCTCACTCTCACGCTGGGGGATTCGCTGGCCCTCGGCGCCCCCGATTTCATCCCTCCCGAAGGGTCTGAAACCGCGCCCCGCGCGGCTCCCATGGCCTCCGCCGACGTTGCAACCCGCCCGGCCACCGCGGCCCCAGGCGCGGAAAAAAGTGCGTTTGGCCTCGACGGACGACTGGATCTCAACCGCGCATCTGCCGATGAACTGGAAGGACTGCCGGGAATCGGCCCCAAGACCGCCGAGCGCATCCTCGAGGATCGCAAGGCGCACGGGCCGTTTCGCAAAACCTCAGACCTGGGACGGGTCAAGGGCATCGGGCCCAAGACGCTGGAACGACTTCGGCCGCATGTGACGGCCGGAACGCTCCGGGACTCGGCCCGTGCGCGATGAGCAGGGTTGATCTTGCAATGGCACTCCGCCCGATCGGATTGCAACGCGCCCGGTGAGGCGCGCGCTTCAGTTGCAGAACCACGCGCTAGTCCGTGCAGGAAGCGGGCTTGCGAAAGCGCAACCGGCTCCGTGCAGTCGGCACGAGCCTTGCCTTGCGGGAACGGGATCGGACCGCGCCGTGCATAACGCGCGCGGTCCGCGTCCCCGTGCTCTCGGTCCACGCCCGCCCCAGGCGGGTCTTGTGCGCGATGGAAACGTGAAGGAGAGCGTCTTGTTCGACGACATGGGACAGAAGCTCCTGGACGCGAAGCTGATCGATCAGAACGCGCTCCAGAAGGCCGAGCTCCAGCAGAAGAACAGCGGTGGCTCCCTGACCGGCAACCTGGTCAAGACCGGCGCCATTTCGGAGGAGGGGCTCGCCGAGTTCCTCGCGACGCTGTACCGGGTGCCGGCCGTCAACCTGAACAAGGTCGAAGCCGACCCGGCGTGCATCAAGTTGCTGCCGCCGGAGGTCGCCCTCAAGTTCATGGCCCTGCCGCTTTCGCGCACCGGTCGCCGTTTGACGGTCGTGATGGTCAATCCCACGAACATCTTCGCGCTCGACGACATCAAGTTCATCACGGGCCTCGAGGTCGACGCGGTCGTGGCCCCGGAGCCTGCGATCAAGAAGGCGCTCGACAAGTATTACGACCAGGCCAACACGATGGCCGACGTCATGAAGGGCATGGAAGACGAGCTGGCCGTGGTCGAGGACGAGGACGAGGAGTCGCTCGAGTCGAACATCTCGCTGGCGGACGAAGCCCCGATCGTCAAGTTGGTCAACTCGCTGATCGCCGACGCGGTGCGCAAGGGCGCGTCGGACATCCACATCGAGCCCTACGAGCGCAGCCTGCGCGTGCGCTTTCGCATCGACGGCACGCTCTACGAGATGATGGCGCCGCCGTTCAAGTTCAAGGCCGCGATCATCTCGCGCCTGAAGATCATGTCGGAGCTCGACATCGCCGAGCGCCGCGTGCCGCAGGACGGACGCATCAAGATCAAGGTCTTGAACCGCACGATCGACCTGCGGGTCTCGACCCTGCCCACGATCTTCGGCGAAAAGCTCGTGATGCGCATCCTCGACAAGACGAACCTCAACGTCGACCTCGAGAAGCTCGGTTTCGAGCCGCAGGCGTTCAACGACTTCACGCGGGCGATCGCGAACCCGTACGGCATGGTGCTCGTGACCGGTCCGACCGGATCCGGCAAGACCACCACGCTGTACTCGGCGCTGACCAAGCTCAACACGCCCGAGGTCAACATCATGACCGCGGAGGACCCGGTCGAGTACAACCTCGACGGCATCAACCAGGTGCTCGTCAACGAAGACGTGGGCCTGTCGTTCTCGGCGGCGCTCAAGGCGTTCCTTCGCCAGGACCCGAACATCATCATGGTCGGCGAAATCCGCGACATCGACACCGGCTCGATCGCGACCAAGGCTGCACTCACCGGGCACCTCGTGCTGTCGACGCTGCACACCAACGACGCCCCGAGTGCGATCGGCCGCATGATCGACATGGGCATCGAGCCGTTCCTCGTGGCGTCGTCGGTCAACCTGATTCTCGCCCAGCGGTTGGTGCGCAAGGTGTGCAACAACTGCAAGCGCGAGGTCGAGCCCCACCCCGAAGTGCTGCGCGAACTCGGCCTGACGGTCGAGGAGGCGGCGGATTACCCGTGGATCGAAGGCGCAGGCTGCGTGGACTGCAACAACACGGGCTACAAGGGGCGGCAGGGCGTGTACGAGGTCATGACCTTGTCGCCGGGGTTGCGCGACCTGATCCTGGACCGCGCATCGGCCACCACGCTCAAACGCCTCGCGCTCGCCGACGGCATGCGCTCGCTGCGCATGGACGCGCTGTCGAAACTCAAGAAGGGCATGACGACCGCTGAAGAAGTGCTGAAGGAGACCGCGTCGGACAACGTCTGACGCCCCGAACCTGTTTCCGGAAGGAGCCGGCAATCCAGTGACCGTCACGCTCAAGCAGTTGCTCGAGGACATGATCCAGCGCAAGGCTTCGGACTTGCACATCACCGCGGGCGTCCCTCCGGAATTCCGGATCGACGGTGCGATGACGCCGTCCGAGTACGAGATCCTCACCCCCGAGATGAACGCGGGGCTTGCCTACTCCGTGCTGTCGGACGAGCAGCGCAAGAAGTTCGAGACCACGCGCGAGCTGGACTTCTCGTTCGGGATCAAGGGCCTGTCGCGCTTCCGCGCGAACGTCTACCTGCAGCGCGGCGTGGTCACGATGGCGATCCGGCAGATCCCCTACGAGATCATGTCGTTCGACGCGCTCGGCCTGCCGCAGTCGGTGCGCGACTTCACGAACCGGACGAAGGGCCTCGTGCTGGTGACCGGCCCGACCGGGTCCGGCAAGTCGACCACACTGGCCGCGATGCTCGATCGCATCAACGCCAACCGCGCGGCGCACATCATGACGATCGAGGACCCGATCGAGTACATCCATCACCACAAGAAGTGCATCGTCAACCAGCGCGAGGTCAACGCCGACACGGACTCGTTCAGCAGCGCGCTCAAGTACGTCCTGCGGCAGGACCCGGACGTCATCCTGATCGGGGAAATGCGCGACCGCGAGACCTTCGGCGCGGCGCTGACGATTGCGGAGACGGGCCACCTCGTGTTCGCGACCCTGCACACCAATTCCACGTTCGAGGCGGTCAACCGCATCGTGGACGGGTTCCCGTCGGACCAGCAGAAGCAGATCCTCACCCAACTCGCGTTCGTGCTCGAGGGCGTGGTCACGCAGCAGCTGATCCCACGGGCGCGCGGCGCGGGACGCGCCATGGTGGCGGAAGTCCTGGTCTGCACGCCCGGCGTCAAGGCCGTCATTCGCGAGGGCAAGACGCACCAGATCTACTCGCTGATGCAGGCGGGTCAGAAGTACGGCATGCAGACCATGAACCAGGGCTTGATGCTCGCGGTCCACGACAAGCAGATCAGCCCCGAGGAAGCGATCAACCGTTCCTCGGATCCGGGCGAGCTCGAGCAAATGCTGGCCAAGACCAACCTGCGCGCGTCGATCTAGGCCGGGCGCGCCACCCCGAGGAGAAGCACGATGCCGACGTTCGTCTGGAAGGGCCGCACCATGGCGGGGGAAACCCAGGCCGGCGAGGTGTCCTTCGATCGCCAGGACGAGGCCATGGATTTCCTTCGCAAGAAGCGGATCCTGGTCACGTCGCTCAAGGAGAAATCCAAGGGCTTCAAGTTCGCGCTGCCCGAGGGCGGACCGAGCACGAAAGAGATGGCGATCTTCACGCGCCAGTTCGCGACCATGATCTCGGCCGGCCTGCCGCTCGTGCAGTGCCTCGACATCCTGGCATCGCAGACCGCGAAGCCTTCGTTCGCGAAGGTGATCTCGGACGTGACGCGCGAGGTCGAGGCGGGCTCGACGCTGGCCGACGCGCTGGGCAAGAACAAGAAGGTGTTCGACGACCTGTTCCGCAACATGATCGCGGCCGGCGAGGCGGGCGGTATCCTCGACGACATCCTGATGCGTCTCGCGCAGTACATCGAGAAGGCTGACGCGCTCAAGCGCAAGATCCAGGGCGCGATGATCTACCCGGCCGTGGTGCTGACGGTGGCGCTTGGCGCCACGGCGTTCATGTTGATCTTCATCATCCCGACGTTCGCGAAGATGTTCACCGACTTCGGCGGGGAGCTGCCGCTGCCGACCGCGATCGTGCTCGGCATGTCGAAGTTCCTGCGCACGTGGTGGTGGGCGATGGGTCTCACGGTCGCCGGCACCGTGACCTTCCTCCAGCGCTGGTACAAGACCGACCTCGGCCAGCGCAAGATCGACGCGTTCCTGCTCAAGATGCCGGTGCTCGGCGACGTGTTGCTCAAGGGGGCGGTCGCGCGCTTCACGCGCACCCTCGGCACCCTCATCAGCTCGGGCGTCCCGATTCTCGCCGGTCTCGAGATCACGGCCCGTACGGCGGGCAACCGCGTGATCTCGGACGCGATCATGATGGCCCGCTCCTCGATCCGCGAGGGCGAGACGGTGGGCGCGCCGCTCAAGCAATCAGGTGTGTTCCCGCCGATGGTGGTGCAGATGATCTCGGTCGGCGAGCAGACCGGCGCGCTCGACGAAATGCTGACCAAGATCGCCGTGTTCTACGAGGACGAGGTCGACCAGGCGGTCGACAACCTGACTTCGATCATCGAGCCGGTGATGATCGTGCTCATGGGTGGCATCGTGGGCGGCATGGTGGTCGCGATGTACCTGCCGATGTTCAAGCTGATCACGGTCGTGGCGGGAGGGCACTAGGTGGCCCAGGTCGCCGTCGAAACCAACCGGTCGCGCGGGGAAGGGAATCCCGTCGACGAACTCTGGAGGATGCTCGCCGCGCTCGTGCGCTGGAGAGCGGTCGTGGGGGTCGGGGCGCTCGCGCTCGGTCTCCTGCTCCGCCCCGGCGTGGGTGAGGCGACGCGGACCACACTCCTGGGAGCTGGACTGGCCGCACTCGCGGTGGTGACGGGGGGGTACGCCCTCCTGCTCCACTGGCGCCGCGGCGCAGCCGCACAGGCGTGGATCCAGGCGTTCGGCGATTGCGCGCTGGTTACGTGTTTTGCGGCGACCACGGGAGGGGCGAACAGTCAGTTCGTCCTCTTCTATGTGGTCGTAGTGCTGTGGGCCGGAGTGGTCCTCGAAACCACGGGCGGTCTCGCGACGGCGGTGGTGGCCTCGACCGGCTACCTCTGTCTCGCGCAGATCGCGCCGTTGATTGCGCTGGATCCGGGGTTCACGGTAGCCGGCCGCGCAATGGCCCCGGTGCCCTACAGCCCGAGCCTGGTCCTGTTCCTGGTCGCGCTCGGTGCGGCGGCTGGATCGCTGGGGGGTAGAGCCCGTCGCGATCGTCAGACGCTGCATCTCGCGTCCCGTGAAGTCGAGCGGGCGCGTCTCGACACCGATCGGATTCTCGAGAACATGTCGAGCGGAGTGCTGACCCTGGACGCGACGGGCACGGTGCTGCATTACAACCGCTCCGCCGAAGAGCTGCTTGGATTGCCGCTCGCGGAAGTCCGCGGGCGGTCGTGTCAGGACGTGTTCGGGGCGGGGCAGCGACCCCTCCTCGACCGCATCCAGCAAACGCTGACCACCGGGGTGGCGGTCAGTCGCGAGGAAGTCGGCGTGCAGACGCTGACGGGCAAGATGGTGCCGGTCGGACTCTCGACCTCGTTTCTCATGGATGAGAACGGCTCGCGCCGGGGCGTGATCGCGGTGTTCGCCGATCTGTCGGAGTTCAAGGCGGTGGAGGAGCGGGCGCGCCGCTCGGAGACGCTGGCTGCCATCGGCCAGCTGTCCGCCGGGATCGCGCACGAGATCCGCAACTGCCTGAACCCGATCTCGGGCTCGGTCGAGTTCCTGCAGAAGGAACTGACGCTCGACGGCGAGAACGCGCACCTGATGGGACTCATTTCCCAGGAGTGTGAACGACTCAACCGCTTCGTGACCGAGCTGCTGGACTACGCGAGGGAGCCCCGGATCCATGTCGAGAGCGCGGACCTGGGGGAGGCGATCGCGGATGCCATGGACCTCGCGAGGCGGCATCCCGCCTACCGGAAGGACATCGCGCTCACGTTGCAAGGCGAGGGCGACGGGTTGCACGTGAACATCGATCGAGAGCAGTTCAAGCGAGTGCTGGTCAACCTCCTGCAGAACGCGATCGAGGCCTTGGTGGGGCCCGGCCGCGTCGCGGTTCGGATCCTGCCTTCGGCAGGGGACCGTGTGCGGGTGGAGGTTGCCGACACCGGCCCCGGGATTCCGGCGGAGTACCTGCCGCGCGTCACCGAGCCGTTCTTTACCACCAAACGCGGCGGCACCGGGCTCGGCCTGGCGATCGCCACGCGCATCATGGAACGACTGGGCGGCAGGCTCTCCGTCACGAGCGCGCCCGGCGCCGGTACCACGTTCATCCTGGAGCTCGAGCGCGCGGAAGCGCTCGCGCACGCAGCCTAGGCCCGGACCGAGGGAACAGACCATCATGGCAGGCGAAAAGATTCTCGTCGTCGACGACGAAGCCAGCATGACCCAGTTCTTGAGCATCGTGCTCAAGAAGGAGGGCTACCAGGTCACGGCCGTGAACAACGGCAGCGAGGCGCTCGAGCGCGCGCGCAGCGAGACCTTCGACGTGGCCATCACCGACTTCAAGATGCCCGGAGCCGACGGCATCGAAGTGCTGTCCAGCCTCAAGAAGATCGACCCCAACCTGCCGGTCATCCTCATGACGGCGTATGCGTCGCAGAAGTCCGCGATCGAGGCGGTCAACCTGGGTGCCTTCCAGTACCTGGAGAAGAACGCCAAGAACGAGGAAATCCGCGTCGTCGTCAAGAACGCCCTGGAGATGCGAAAAGTGCAAAATGAGAATTCGTATCTCAAGCGCGAACTCAAGCGCTCGCACGAGGAAAAGGAGATCATCGGAAACTCGGAGGAAATGATCCGGGTGTTCAAGATGGTCGACAAGGTGGCGGACACGGACTCCACCATCCTGATCGTCGGCGAATCGGGCACCGGCAAGGAGCTGATTGCGCGCGAGATCCACTATCGCAGCCGGCGGAACCACGGACCGTTCGTCTCGATCAACTGTGGCGCCATTCCGCGCGACTTGCTGGAGTCGAACCTGTTCGGGCACGTCAAGGGCTCGTTCACGGGCGCGCACAAGGACCAGAACGGCCTGTTCACGGTCGCCGAGGGGGGCACGTTTTTCCTCGACGAGGTGGGCGAGATGCCGTCGGCCACCCAGGTCAAGCTGCTGCGCGCGCTGCAGGAGCGCGAGATCATCCCGGTCGGCGGCACCACTCCGATCAAGATCGACTGCCGTCTCGTGGCCGCCACCAACGCGGACCTCGAGCGCGAAGTGGCCGAAGGCCGCTTCCGCGCGGACCTGTACTACCGCCTGAACGTGATCCCGGTGAAACTGCCGCCGCTGCGCAATCGGCGCGACGACATCCCGGTGCTGGTCGACCACTTCCTCAAGAAGCTGGCGCCGCAGGCGGGCATGAAGTCGATCACCAAGGACTCGCTCGAAGTGCTCATGAAGTACGACTGGCCGGGCAACGTGCGCGAGCTCGAGAACGCGATCGAGCGTTCGGTCATCCTCGACGAGAGCGGCGTGATCGAGGTCGAGGACCTGCCCGAGAAGATCCGTTTCGGTTCGACCCCGCGCGGCAGCCTGATCATCGATTCGCCGAACCTGAGCCTCGAGGAACTCGAGCGCGAGTACATCCTCAAGGTGCTCGACTACACGCACTGGCAGAAGAAGCGCGCCAGCGAGATCCTGGGCATCAACGCGTCGACGCTTTACCGCAAGCTGCTGGCGTACGGGCTCGAGAAGCAGGGCGAGCGCGGCCGCATCCTCCCCGGCCCCGGTCACCCGGAGTTCGCCGAGGAGTGGGGCTCGGGCGAGGAGCGGACCGGCACGGACGACGAATAGTGCTCCGCTGGTTGCATCGCGCACGGGTCGGCCGAAATTGTTGCAGTGTGCAGGGAAAAGATTGCGATTGAGGCGGGCTGCAATGGGGCAGGAGGGCCTGCGAGGAGTCCGAGTCCCGGAAGTCGCAGGGCAAGTGCATGCCGCACAAGGAAGTGCGGGCCAGTCCAGGTGACTGGCACGCGGGTTGCAAATGGTTCCGGGTGTGGGCGCAGATCTGGACCAGCCAGAGGGACCGGCCTACAAACCGAAGTTCACGGAGGAGACACCGATATGCTTCGCAACCAGAAGGGCTTCACGCTGATCGAGCTCATGATCGTGGTCGTCATCATCGGTATCCTCGCCGCGATCGCGATTCCGAACTTCATCGCCATGCAGGATCGGGCGAAGGAAGGTTCGACCAAGGCGAACATGCACACCACCCAGCTCGCGTCCGAGGACTGGGGCGTCAAGAACAACGGCGCCTATGCCGCCGCGGCCACGTCGCTGACGATGCCGGCGAACTTCGCGAACCCGTTCACGGGCACGGCGCTCGAAGACCGCGCCACGTTCGCGGCGCCGGCGAGCGCGACCCCGGGCATCACGTCGTATGCCGACTCGTCGCTGAACAACTACAACATCAAGGGTTACGGCAAGAGCGCGGCCCTGTCGCTGGTCCTCACCGCCGGCCAGTAGTTCGACCCAAGCCGACTCTGCGGGGGGCGCGTCTGGTGCGCCCCCCGCTTTTTTTGTGTTCAGCGGACCGTGCAGCGCGCACGCCCCGCGCGCCGGACCCCTCGTGGCATGGACCGTGCACTCTGCATCGTCAGGAGCGGACGCCAACCGCCACCCGGCGGGCAACGCCTTCGCCAACCCCATGCAGGATAAAAACATGACCGAATTCAAGCCCGTGGTTGCCATGTCCATCCCGTCCGACCCGACCAGCGGCATGCCGGGACCGCGGTCAAACTCCGCCCGCCCCGCGGTGGTGGCGGACCGCCTCGGGAAGGATTTCCGCCATCCCTGGACCCAGCGCGTCAAGACGGCGGTCCACGAGATCGGCTTCGAGGTGCCCGCGGGCGGGGTGTTCGGCCTGCTCGGACCGAACGGGGCAGGGAAGACCACGACGCTGCGCATGCTGCTCGGTCTCCTGCCGCCCACGCGCGGCCAGGGCTGGCTGCTCGGCCGCCCGGCAGGGACGCCCGAGAGCCGGCAGGACGTGGGCTTCCTTCCCGAGAACCCGTATTTCTACGACCACCTGACCGCGCTCGAGTTCCTCGAGTTCTCGGGCGAGCTCGCCGGCATGTCGCGCGGCGCGGCGCGCGCCCAGGCGAAGGAGCTGGTCGAGCGCGTCGGTCTCGCCCACGCGGCGACCACGCGCATGCGCAAGTACTCGAAGGGCATGCTCCAGCGCGCGGGCCTCGGTCACGCGCTGATGGGGCGCCCGCGGCTCCTGTTCCTCGACGAGCCGATGTCCGGCCTCGATCCGATCGGCCGCCGCGAGGTGGTCGACCTCGTCCGCGAACTCAAGGCGCAGGGCACGACGGTCGTCTTCTCGAGCCACATCCTCCACGACGTCGAGGTGCTGTGCGATCGCGTCGCGATCCTGCGCGCCGGCCGCCTGCTGGCCGCGGGCACGATGGACGCGCTGCTCGACAGCGGCAAGAGCGGCGCCGAAATCGTGCTGCGTCCGGGCGGCGCGCTGGCGCTGCCGCCGGAATTCCTCGGCGTCGAGATCGAGGCGCTCTCGGGCCGCACCCGGCTTGCGCTCTCCGACGCGACGCGGGCTTCGGCGCTGGTCGCGTGGCTGGCATCGCACGGTCACGAGGTGATCTCGCTCACGCCCGAGCGGCAGTCGCTCGAGGACCTGTTCATGGACCTGTTCCAGGGCGCGCACGAGGTCGGGGGCGACCCCGAGCGCAGTGCCTCCGAAATGAGGGCCGAAGCATGAGCGCGATCCTGGCCGTGGCTCGTGGCACGTTTCGCGAGGCGGTGCGCGACCGCGTGCTCTTCCTGGTCGTCGGCTTCGGCGTCGGGGTTCTCGTGCTGTCGCGCCTGCTCTCGCCGATCGCGATGGGGGAGGGGACACGCCTCACGATCGATCTCGGACTCTCGACGCTCGGGTTGCTCGGCATCGTGATCGTCGCGCTGGTCGGGACCGGCCTCGTCCACAAGGAGATCGAACGCCGCACGATCCACGTGGTGCTCTCGCGGCCGGTGAGCCGAACGTCCTACCTCATCGGCAAGTGGGCCGGCCTCGCCGCCACGATGGCGGCGGCCGTGTTTGCGATGGGCGGGATCCTGCTGGGCGTCGCGATCGCGATGCGCGGGCCCGTGGCGGTGGGTCCGGTCGCGCAGGCGGTGTTCCTGCTCGCGCTGTCGAACACCGTGCTCGCGGCGCTCGCCGTCCTGTTCTCATCGCTGTCGACGCCGATCCTGTCGGTCGTCTACACGCTCGGCCTGTACGCCACCGGCTACTGGACGAACGACCTGCGCGACTTCGCCCGGCAGATGCCGGGCGCGCTCGGTGGCGTGGTTCGCGGCATCTCCTACGTGATCCCGAACCTCGACCTCTTCAACCTGCGTCCGCAGGTCGCCCACATGGAGACGGCTCCGACGGTGCAGCTCGCGATCGCGGTCGGCTACGCGCTCGCCTATGCGGGCGCTGTGCTCGCGCTCGCGGTCGTGGCGTTCGAGCGCCGGGAGCTCAAGTGAACTTCGAGCGCCCGTCCGACCGGGTCAACCTGCACGTGATCGGCCTCGCCCTCGCGGTGTTCGCGGGGTGTGCGGGCCTCGCGATCGGGCAGGCGCGCTGGGCCGCCCTGCATCTCCCGCGCGCGGAACCGCTCGCCGAACTGTCGTACTACCCCTCGGGCACGTGGCTCAGCCAGGCGGCGATGGGCGACGGCACCGCGTGGTCCGACCTGCTCTGGTTGCGCGCGGTGCAGTACTACGGCATGCACCGGGAGAGCGACAACCAGTTCGTCCAGATGAGCCACGTGTTCGACATCATCACCACGCTCGACTCCCGATTCCAGAGCGCCTACGTGTTCGGCGGCACCTCGCTCTGCCAGGAGGGACACCAGTTCGATGCCGGCGTGAAGCTGCTCGAGAAGGGTCAGCGCAACAACCCGACAGCCTGGATCTACCCGTTCGAGCTCGGGTTCGTGCACTACCTGGGCAAGCGCAACCTGACGCGCGCGACGTTCGAGTTCGCCCAGGCTGCGCGCCAGCCGAACTCGCCCGACTTCTGCTCGCGCTTCGCCGCGTGGTCCGGGCAGCGCGCGGGCTACGAGGCCGTGGCCGTGGAGTTGTGGCGCAAGGTCGCGGAGACCACGGACAACGCGGTCTTGCGCGACAAGGCGGCCGGACACCTGCGCGCGCTTCTGAAGGGCACCGGCGAAGAGCGCCGGCTCGAGGCGTGGATCCAGTCGTTGCCGCCGCTCTCGGGAATCGTGCCGCAGGCCGGCGCGCGCGCCGGGAGCAAGTCGTGAACGCCCCTACGCCGCTGGTCGCGCTCATGACGTGGGCGCCGTGGGGCTCGCCGCTGCCCGGAGCCACGTTCACGCCCGGTGCCTACGCCGTGCTGTTCGTGCTCGGCCTTTGCCTGGGATCGTTCCTCAACGTGGTCATCCACCGCCTGCCGCGCGGCGTCTCGCTGGCGTGGCCGCCCTCAGCCTGCCCTGAGTGCGGGCACGCGATCCGGCCGTTCGACAACGTGCCGGTCCTGTCGTGGCTGCTGCTCGAGGGCCGCTGCCGCGATTGCCGGGCACCGATCTCGCCGCGCTATCCGCTCGTCGAATTCGGAGCGGGCGTGCTCCTCGTGGTGCTTGCGGCGATGCTCGGGCCGCGCCTCGCGCTGCTGCCTGCGGCGTTGTTCGCGCTCGCGCTGCTGGCGATCGCGCTCATCGACCTCGACTTCCGGATCATCCCCGACGAGCTGTCGGTCGGCGGGCTGGTGATCGGTCTGCTGGCGCGCGGGTTCACGGTCGAGGGCCTGCTCGCCGGACTCATCGGTGCGCTCGTGGGCGCGGGCTCGCTCTACCTCGTGGCCGCGGCCTATCGCATGGCGACGGGGATCGAGGGCCTGGGCGGCGGCGATGTCAAACTCGCCGGGATGATCGGCGCGTTCCTCGGCTGGCCGGGAGTCTTCCTCACGATCTTCTCGGCCGCGCTCGTGGGCTCGCTGATCGGCCTCGTGCTGATCCAGGCCGGGCGGGGGACCCGCCGGACGGCACTTCCGTTCGGGACCCTGCTGGCCCCGGCGGCGGTGTTCGCGGCGCTCGCGGGGCCGACGATCTGGCACTGGTACGGGAGCTTGTTCGGGCGCTTGTGATCGCCCCGGTCCCCGCTCCCGGCGCGGCGCCGGGTGCCCCCCGAAAAGTCTCAAGTTGCAAGCAGGCCGGGCCGAAAACCCGGGTGTCGGAGAGGTCCCGTCCATCCTCGGGCCTCGTTCCCCGGCATGTCGCACGGCCAGAGCCGCGCGGCCGCCGGCATCCCATCACGCGCGAACGGACGGACTCCGGACGCCGAGCTTCAGGGAGCGAAGCGATGTTCTTCCGCAAGAAACAGTCCCTCGTCGGGCTCGACATCGGAAGCTACTCGGTCAAGGTGGTCGAGATCGAGAGCCTGCCCGGCGGCGGGCACCGTCTCGTCAACTACGGCATCTCCGATCCGCTCTCCGAGGCCATCGTCGACGGCGAGATCATGGACCGCCAGCTCGTCACCGACGCGATCGCGAACCTGCTCGAGGCGCGCGGCGTCAAGACGCGCAGTGTCGTGGCCGCGGTCTCGGGTCGCGCCGTCATCGTGAAGAAGATTGCGATGAACAAGCTCTCAGCCGAGGACGCGCAGCAGGCGATCGTGTGGGAGGCCGAGCAGCATGTTCCCTACGACATCAACGACGTATCGCTCGACTTCGAGATCCTCGGCGACAATCCGCAGGACGACAAGCAGATGCAGGTGCTGCTCGTAGCCGCGAAGAAGGACATGGTCCTCACCTTCGCGGACCTGATCCGCGAATCGGGCCTGCAGCCGGTGGTGATCGACGTCGACTCCTTCGCCATCCAGAATGCGCTCGCGGCCAATTACGACTTCGCTCCCGAAGAGGTGGTCGCGATCCTGAACATCGGCGCCGAGATCACGAACATCAACCTGGTGCAGAATGGCGTGCCCTACTTCACGAAGGATCTGCAGCTCGGCGGGCACACGTTCGTCGACGCCGTTCAGCGACGTTACAACATCACGCAGGAGCAGGCGGTGCAGGCAGTGCGCGGGCACAACACCGAGATCGACGTGGTCCCGGTGGTCGAGCAGGCGTGCGAGGGCCTTGCCACGGCGCTCGAGCGCGCGCAGGCCTACCTGCGGACGACGGGGGAGGCCGGCCTGATCTCGCGCCTGATGCTCTGCGGCGGCGCCGCGCTCACGCCGGGCCTGGTGCCGTTCCTGCAGAACCGCTTCGCGGTTCCGACCGAGATCGCCAATCCACTGGCGCGCATTCAGTACGACCGAAGCCTGTTCGGGCAGGAGGATCCGATGACGGTCGCACCGTTCCTGACCGTGGGCATCGGGCTGGCGCTCAGAAAGGTGGGCGACAAATGATTCGCATCAACCTGATGCCGTTCGAGGAGCGCGGACAGAAGGTCCGTCGCCCCCAGTCGGCTCGGAAGTCGGGTGGAGTGGGGGGCGTCCTGCTGCCGCTGGCCATCGTCGCGGGCGTGCTCGTGTTGATCGTCGGCACGATCGTCCAGCAGCAGGCCCAGCTCCACATGTTGTCGGGCGAAATCGCCCGGGTCGACCAGGAATCCAAAGCGCTCGCTCCCCAGATCGCCATGGTCGAACGGCTCGCGCACGAGCGCGCCGACCTCGATCTCCGGCTTTCGCTCATCGACCAGCTGTCGCGCGGACGTTTCGACCAGGT
Source organism: Candidatus Eiseniibacteriota bacterium (assembly GCA_046598045.1). GTDB lineage: Bacteria > Eisenbacteria > RBG-16-71-46 > RBG-16-71-46 > DASYSL01 > JANPEF01. The sequence continues at coordinate 17,827 of JBKJJJ010000199.1, read as the reverse complement.
TCGCATGATCGACGAACTCGACCGCTCGGTGCCGGATCACATGTGGCTCACCGCCCTGATCCCCAACGGTGCGGACCAGATGTCGCTCGAAGGTGTGACGTTCTCGAACCTGATCATCGCGGATCTCATGATTCGCCTGGACCGCTCGCCGCTGTTCTCGAACGTCGCCCTGGGTAGTGCGACGCACGGCATCATCGACGAACACGACGTGGTTCAGTTCAAGCTCACCATGAACGTGACCCCGGCCGACATGGCCCAGGGCGATCACTAGGAGGCGGCGATGGCGTCCTTCAGTCTGCGCGACCCGAAGACCCTGCGCCCGCTCATCACGGGCCTCCTGGGAGCGGGTGCGATCTATGGGTTCTTTTTCACCCCGTACCTGCCGGTCAACTACTCGGTGGCGGCGGGGCGGATCAAGGAACTCAAGTCGGACTACGAGAAGAAGTCCAGCGACCTGGCACGGGCCCGGCAGTCGGTTGCCGACCTGCCGCGTTTCCAGGCCGAGTTCGCCACGCTGCACGAGCGCTACGAGATTGCCGCCGATTTGCTCCCGACCGAGAAGGAGATGCCGGGCGTGTTGCGCCGGCTCACGCTTGCGGGCCAGCAGTGCGGCATCCAGTTCGAGAGTTTTCGTCCGGACCCCGAGGTTCGTCGGGAGCACTACACCGAGGTCCCGATCCAGCTCAAGGTCGTCGGCGGCTACCACCAGGTCGGGCAGTTCCTGGCGGAGGTGGCGAACATGTCGCGCATCATGCGGGTCTCGAACCTGCAGGTGCTGACGAACACCAAGGGCGACGAGGACCAGACCACGGCCGCGGGGCTCGTGATCACCGTCTACACGCTCAATCCCGAAGGGGCCGCGGGTCCCGCGAAGCCCACGAACGCCGACGCGAACACGGGAGGCAAGGCCAATGGCTCTTCGAACTGACCTCACCCGCCCCCGTTGGATCGTGGGCACGATGCTCGGCGCCGCGCTGTGTGTCGCCGCCTCCGCACTCGCGGGGACCACGCCTCAGGCGGCCGCGACGACGACTCCCGCCGCGGGGGTGCACTCGGCCAAGCCGGCTCCGGCGAAGCCGGTCCCGCACCCGGTGATGACGGTGGAGAATGCGGCCGCGATCATGAACCAGGCCGCCTCGACCCCGAAGCCGGTGGCCAACGCAAAGCTGGTCCTGGCGCCCAAGACCGCCCCCGTCGTCGCCGCCTTGAAGCCCGCCCCGGTGAAGGCGAAGGACTGGCGGTTCGCCGACGTCAAGAGCGCGGGGACGCATGGTCGCCCGGTGTCCTCGCCCAGTTACGCGATGACGGTGTCGGCGCCCCGCACGCAGACGTTCAGGAGCGCGAAGCCGGCTATGGCGGCGCCCGCGAACACGAAGCTGGTCGCCCGGGCGCCGATGGCGGCGCCCGCCCCCCGCAAGCCGATGGCTCCCGCGACTCCGGCGCAGGTGCCGGCGGCCGCGGCGACGTTCAATGAGCGCATGTCACGCACCTCCGTCACGCCGCCGGTCATGGCCAGTGGCGCGAAGGCAGCGAACCTGCAGGCCGCGCCTGCCACCAAGGCGGCCCCGGCTACGAAGCCGTCGCCGGTTCCGGTGACCCTTGCGGCGGCGAACGCAAAGCCTGCGGTCGCGAACCCGGAGCCCGCGGCCGCGACGCTGCGGACCGAGGCCACGAAGCCCGCGCCCGTAACCCCGGCGCCCGCGAAACTCGCAGTGAGGAAGTCTCCGCCGCCGGGTGCGAAGCAGGCCTGGCACTTCCGGGAGGTCGCAACCGTGTCCTCGAGCACCGCGAAACTGCACGGTGCGGTGGCGCTCACCCCGGTGAAGGCGACCGCGTCCCATGCGAAGCCCGTGGTGATCGTCGCGAAGCCGCTGCCGGCCGCGAAGCCCGTGGTGATCGTCGTGAAGCCGCTGCCGGCCGCGAAGCCCGTGCTGGCCGCGAAGACTTCGCCGGCACCCCAGTTCGCCGCGGTGAAGTCGGGCGCGACCAGCGGTCCGATGAAGGCGAACCCCGCGCCCGGCAAGCTGGCCGGGAACGTGGCGATTGCATCGTTCAAGACCAGCATGACGACGCGGACGAAGAGCCGTGCGAAGGCTCCGCTGACGACCTCGGTGCAGAACCTCGGCGCGCGCTTCATGGAGCAGCGCGAGCAGTACGTTTACAACAGCCTGAATCGCCGCGACCCGTATGCGTCGCTGGTCTCAGGCGCGTTTGAAGGCGAAGTCGGTACGCCCCTCCTCGACGTCTCGAGCATGAAGCTCGTGGGCATCGTGTGGGGCAACTCCGACAAGTTCGCCCTCGTGGAGGACGGCCACGGACACGGCTTCGTCCTCCGGGTGGGGGATCCCGTCCTGAACGGCTATATCGCGGGGCTCACGAAAGAGGAGCTCATCGTGAAGCAGTCGTCGTACGGCGACACCCAGACCGTCACGATCCAACTCCAGCGGAAGGAAGGTGCCTCCAATGCGAATTAGCGTCCTCGTCGGAACCGCGGTCTTGGCCCTCGCGGCCTTCGTGGACCCGTCGATCCAGACCGGCCTGACCGGCATCACCCCGGCCTACGCCCAGGCGAAGTCGGCCCAGGCGCAGATGGGCGTGAAGTCGACGGGCGGCGGTCGGATGTCGATCGACGTGCAGGGGGCGGAAATCCGAACCGTGCTGCGTTCCATCTCCGAGTTCTCGAACAAGAACATCGTCGCCAGCAAGAACGTCAAGGGGCAGGTCTCGCTCCAGCTCAAGGACGTCCCCTGGCGTGACGCCCTGACCGCGGTCTGCCGCACGCAGGCGCTCGACTTCGTCGAGGAAGGCGGCATCATCCGGGTCGATGATGCGGAGAAGCTGCAGGCCGAGATCCTGGCGCGCGAGTCGAACGAGGCGCGCCGCCTCGAAGTCCAGCCGCTGGTCACGCACAGCTACAAGCTGAACTACGCGCAGGCTGCCGAGGTGCAGAAGGCGCTGACGAACGTGCTCACCAAGCGCGGGACCATCGACTTCGACACCCGCACGAACACGCTCATCATCTCGGACACCGAGGCGAGGTTGGCCGATGCCGAGGCGATGGCGAAGCTGCTCGATACGCGCACGCCGCAGATCGAGATCGTCGCCAAGCTGGTGGACATCGACGTCTCGGCCCTGCGGCAGCTCGGCATCCGCTGGGGCGTCCGGAACCTCGACATCAACAACCTGGGGAATCCGTCCTCGGCCGTCGACCCGAACGGCTGGGCTGCGAACCAGCTCGGCGTGGACGCTCCGAACAGCACGCGCGTCGGCAGCATCGGCGGCATCCTGACGCGCCCGTGGGGTACCGTCGAGTTCATGCTCGAGCAGCTCGAGCAGAAGCGCCAGGCCCAGATCATTTCGAACCCGCGCATCACGACGGTCGACAACCGCGAGGCCAAGATCCTCGTCGGCCAGAAGATCCCGCTGATCACGCAGGACGTGGCGGGCAACGCCGTGACGCAGCTGCAGACCATCGGCATCCAGCTCAAGGTCACGCCCCACCTGACGGACGACAAGCGGATCGTGCTCGACATGCATCCGGAAGTCTCCGACCTCTCGACCCAGTCGACGGTCCAGGGCGGCGTCATCATCAACACCTCCGAGGCCGACACCCGCGTCATGGTCGACAATGGCCAGACCGCGGTCATCGGCGGCCTCATCCGCACGAATGAGGGCACGGTGGTCACGGGGGTTCCGATCCTCATGAACATTCCGATCATCGGCGGGCTGTTCCGCAACAAGTCGATCGTCAAGCAGCAGCGTGAGCTCGTGATCTTCGTCACGCCGAAGCTGGTCGAATCGTTCGCGGACGCCGCGCCACCGTCGGGCAAGTAGCTCCCGGCAGCCCGTACCGGCGACTCCCTCGACGCCCCGGCCTCACGGTCGGGGCGTCGTTGTTTGGGGCGCGGCTTGACAGGGCCAAGGGCGCCCGCCTAGGTTCGAAGCGAACCCCGTCCCCACCCCGCCGCCGTGGAGTCCCCATGCCCGTTTCGCAGACCCTCGTCGCGCTCGGCGCGGCGGCCCTGCTCCTCCTGCCCGGGGCGGCCGCCGCCGCCGCGCGGGCGCCGCGCGGCCCGGCCCTCGTGGCTGCCGTGCAGAAGGCACGCCTCGAGCGCCGGGCGCAGGTGGCGAGCGTGCAGGCCGACGTCGTGATCGGCCTCGCGTCGAAGGCGTGGGCCGGCGCGGGGTCGTGCCAGGGCCGCCTGGCCGCGGTGCGTCCCGGCTCGCTTCGGCTGCTCGGCTATGTCGCCGTGGCCACCGTGTTCGACGCCACGACCGACGGCGACCGCTTCTGGCTCTACCTGCCGACGCTCGATCGCGTGATCACCGGCACCGCCGCCGAGGAATCCCTGCTCGTCGCATTGCCGGTCCTGCCGGGGGAGATCGTCTCCGCGCTGTTCGGCGAGCCCTACGGCGCGCCCGAGTCCGGGCTGCGCGCGATCGAGGTCGAGGGCACGCCCTGGGTCGCGTGGGATCTCGCCGGCGGCCACGAGGTGCGCGCGCGTTACGGCGCGCACCCGACGCTGCTCCAGCGCGCCGAGTTGTGGGAGGGCGGCAAACGCATCGCGCGGCTCGACTACCATGACTACCGGCGGCGCCACGACGTGTGGTGGCCGAGCCGTATCGATTTCGACTGGCCGGAGGAGCAAAGCCACCTGAGCCTGACGTTCGACCAGGTGAAATTCGGCACGAAGGTCGATCGCGAGACCTTCCGCTTCCACGCGCCCGACGGCGTGACCGTCGTCGCCGCTTCGGATCCCGACCTGTTCGGTGAGGGCACGCCTTGAAACGGGGTCTCCTCGTCGTGCCCGCGCTGTTGGTCGCGCTCGCGTCGACCGCGCCCGGGGCGCACGCCGTCGTCCCGGCGCACGGCGCGCGCGCGCTGCTCGACCAGGCGCTGCGGCGCACGCAGGACGCCCGCACCACGTTTCGCCAGACCCGCACCGACGCCCTCGGCGCGCGCGTGACCCGCGGGCGCCTCGAGTACCGGCGGCCCCGCCATGTCCGCCTCGAGTGGCTCGCACCTGCTGCCGCAACCGCCATTGTAAGAGGCGATACCGTGTGGTTTTACCAGCCGTCGCAAAAGTCGGTTCTCAAGAGCAGTGCGGCCGCGGGGGGCGCGCCGCCCGCGCTCTTCCTCGACGAGTCCGTGAGCGTTCTCGAACGCACGTATCATGTGCACGAGCAAGGCCGCACGGGCCTCGTGCTGACGCCGCGCGCCGCGCACGCGGCATGGTCGCGGTTGACGCTCGCGCTCGATCCCGCGACCGGATGGCCGAAGCGGCTCACGCTCGTCTCCCAGGACGGGTCGACGATCCGGCTCGACTTCGATCGCTTTCAGGTCAACCGCGGCACGCCGGACGCGCGCTTCGTTCCGCGCTTCCCGACCGGGACCGCGGTGGTCGACCTGTGACCGAGGTTCGGCACTTCCTGTTCGACCTCGACGACACGCTCTATCCCGCCTCGACCGGACTGTTCAGCCACGTCTCGCGCCGCATCACGCGCCGCATCGCCGGCGCGCTCGGTGTGAGCGAAGACGAGGCGCGTATCGTGCAGCGCGCGCTGTGGCGCAAGCACGGCACCTCGCTGCGCGGCTTGCAAGTCGAGCACGGCCTCGATCCCGAGCCGTTCCTCGCCGACGTGCACGACGTCCCGGTTGAGGAATTGCTCACCCCGGATCCCGCGCTCGCGGCGATGCTGGCGGCGCTGCCCGGCGAACGCCACGTCTTCACCAACGGCCCGTCCGAGTTCGTGGCGCGGGTGCTCGCGCGCCTCGGAGTGGCGCCGTTGTTCACGCGCGTGTTCGACATCCGCCACGCGGACTTCGTGCCCAAGCCCGATCCCTATCCGTACGCGCGCGCGCTGGCGGCGCTCGGCGCGGACCCTAAGACCATCGTGATGGTGGACGACGCGCCCCAGAACCTGGCGCAGGCACGCGCGCTCGGGTTGTGGACCGTGTGGCTGCGTTCGCCGAACTCGCTCGCGGGCGGCAGCGCGGGCGCCTCGGTCGCCGCGCGCTCCGACCGCGCGGAGCAGCTCGCGCCCCACGAGACGATCGACCTCCTGGTCGACCTCCCCGCCGCGGTGGAGCGCCTCAGCGCCTCGGCCTGAGCGCTGCCTCCGGCGCACGGAGTCCAGCGAGGAGCCACTCCGGAGTGCCGCCCGTGGAAAGGACCAGCTCCCGGGGGCGGGGGCTCGGCGAGGCGGCAGAGAGCGCCGGCGTCGCCAGCGCGGGATCCCTGCCGAGCGCCGTCAGGACGAGCTGCCCGAAGGCGTGGCGCGAAAGCGCGCGCGGCCCCACGAGGTGCAGCGTTCGCGGCACGTCCGCGCGCTCCTTCCGACCGGGTGCAATGCGTTGCGCGAGGACCAGCAACGCGTCGGCCACGTCGTCGACCTGCGCGGGGCAGCGAATCTCGTCCGTGAACAGGGGGTAGGCATCGCCGCGCGCGAGGCCGGTGAGCCAGCCGGCGAGCGAGCGGTCCGGCGGGTCGATCCGGTAGAGCAGCGAGCAGCGCGCGATCCACGCCGCCGGATCGGCGGCGCGCACGGCGCGCTCCGCGGCGGCCTTGGCGCGGCCATAGTCGGTGATCGGGGAGAGCGGCGAGCCTTCGTCGAACGGACCGCTTGCGCCGTCGAACACCATGTCGCTCGAGACCTGAACGAACGCCGCGCCGACTTCGCTCGCCGCCTGCGCGGCGAGGCGCGAGCCCGCCACGATCACGTCCTCGAGATCGCCCGCGAGCGCGGAGACCGCGGTGTGGAACACGACCTCCGGCGCGAGCTCGCGCACGATCGCCGCGGGCGCGCCGGGGGTGCGCAGGTCGAGCGCGCGCCAGGTGACGGCGTGCGGCAGGTCGGGCGGCGGAGTGCGGTGCCACGTCGCGGCAAGCCCGGGCGCGGCGCCGACGCGCTCGAGCAGCGCGCGCCCGAGAAGTCCGGTGCCGCCGAGGACGAGGATCCGGGGCTGGGAGGGACGCATGCCCCAGTCTAACGCGCGCCCGCAAGTCCGTGCCCGTGCGATTCTTGACAGGCAAGGTCCACGAGGGCACACTGCCCGCGTGCGCATCATCGCCGGTCGTTTCAAGGGGCACGCGCTCGGGGCCCCCCGGGGCCTCGCGACCCGCCCGACGTCCGACCGCGTGCGGGAGGCGCTGTTTTCGATCCTGGGCGACGTCGAGGATCTACCGGTGCTCGACCTGTATGCGGGGTCGGGAGCGCTCGGACTGGAGGCGCTGTCGCGCGGGGCGATCTCGGCCACGTTCGTCGAGGAGGCGCGCGCGCCCCTGGCCGCGCTGCGGTCGAACGTCGCCGAACTGGAGGTCTCAGAGCGGGCCACCGTGATCGCGAGCGACGCGCGCGCGGCGATCCGGCGCCTGGGCCGCGAGTCCGCGCGTTTCGGCATCGTGTTCGCTGATCCGCCGTACGCGGACGGAGGCACGAAGGAGACGCTCGACGCCCTGCTGGTTTCGGGGATCGTGCTCGAAGGCGGTTGGATCGTGCTCGAGCACGCCGCTAAAACCGCGCCGCCTTCGGGCTTCGCCCGGCTCGAGCTTCGGTTCACGCGGGTCTACGGCGACACCGCGCTCACGTTCTACCGGCACTCGACCACGGAGATCGCATGAGCACACCGGCCCGCACCGCGCTGTTTCCCGGCACGTTCGATCCCTTCACCAACGGCCACCTCGACCTCACCGAGCGCGCGGCGAAGATGTTTCCGCGTGTCGTGGTGGCGGTGTCGCTGTCGGCGAAGAAGGGCACGCTGTTCCCGCTCGAGGAGCGCGTCGAACTCGCGCGCCAGGCCGTGCACGCGCTCCCGAACGTCGAGGTCATCGGGTTCGACGGGCTGGTCGTGGACTGCGCGCGCCGCGCGCAGGCGCAGGTCATGACCCGCGGGATTCGGGCCGTCTCCGACTTCGAGTACGAGTTCCAGATGGGGCTCATGAACCGCCGATTGTCGCCCGAACTCGAGGTCGTGTTCCTCATGCCGTCCGCCCGCTATACGTTCCTGAACTCAACGCTCGTCAAGGAGATCGCGCGCCTCGGCGGCGATATCACCGGGCTCCTGCCGCCGAACATCGAGGCGCGCCTGCTCGCGCTGTTCGCGGACGAGCGCGCGCGCTATCGCGCCGGGGCCTGACGTGGGTTTGCTCGACACGCTCGCGCGGAAGGCCGCGCTCGCGCCACGCCGCCTCGTCCTCCCCGAGGGGGAGGACCCGCGAATCGTCCGCGCCGCCGCGACCCTCACCCAGAAGGGCTATGCGCGGGTCACGCTGCTCGGCGACCCCGGGCGCATCCGCGACGTCGCGCGCGCGCAGCAGGCAAGCCTGGTCTCCGTGACCGTGATCGCGCCGGACGACCCCGCCCTGGTCGAGCGGACGCGTGCCGCGCTCGTCGCCGCGCGCGGAGACCGCATCGATGCCGCGCGCGCCGGGCTCGAGGCGCGCAAACCGACGATGCAGGCGGCCGCGCTCGTCGGCGCGGGCGAGGCCGATGCGTTCGTCGCCGGCGCCGCGCACCCGACGAGCGACGTGCTGCGCGCCGCGATCTTCCTGATCGGGACCGCGCCCGGCGTGCGCACGGTGGCGTCCTACTTCGCGATGGTGCGGCAGGAGGCGGGCAAGGAGCGCGTGTTGTTCTTCGCCGATGGCGGGGTGGTGCCCGATCCCGACCCGGCGCAACTGGCGGACATCGCGATCTCGACCGCGGATCGCTTCCGGCTTCTGGTCGGGCTCGAGCCGCACGTCGCGATGCTGTCGTTCTCGACCAAGGGTAGCGCGCAACACCCGAAGGTCGACAAGGTGGTCGAGGCCACGGCGCGCGCGCGCGCGCTGCGGCCGGATCTCCACATCGACGGCGAGCTCCAGGTCGACGCCGCGCTGGTGCCCGAGGTGGCGGCGAAGAAGGCGCCGGGTTCGATCGTGGCGGGCCACGCCAACGTGCTGATCTTTCCGGACCTCGATGCCGCGAACATCGGGTACAAACTCGTGCACAGGCTCGGCGGCTGGAACGCCTACGGCCCGATCCTGTCGGGGCTCGCGCGTCCGGCCAACGACCTCTCGCGCGGATGCTCGGCCGATGACGTGGTCACCGTGTCCCTGTTCGCCCTCGCCGGCGCGGTCGCGCCCGGCGCGGGATCGTAGCCATCGCGCAAGCGCAAGGAGGCGACGTGCATCTGTCCCGCATCGCGCAGGATGCGAAGCTCTCAGGCACCCTCGCGATCGACGAGCAGTTCCTGGCGCGGCGGGCCGAGGGCCAGGACGTGATCTCGCTCGGCGCCGGCCAGCCCGACTTCAACTCGCCGCCCGCGGCGCTCGCGGGCGGCATCGAGGCGATCGAGAGCGGGCGCACCCGCTATACGCCGGTCGCCGGCACGCCCGAGCTGCGGGCATTGATCGCGCGCAAGCTCAAGGACGAGAACGGCCTCGCGGTGACCGCGAACCAGGTGGTCGTGACCGCGGGCGCGAAGCAGGCGATCTACCACGCGCTGCTCGCGCTCGTCGATCCCGGCGATTCGGTGATCGTGCCGTTGCCGGCGTGGCCGTCGTATGTCGAGATGGTGCGCCTGGTCGGCGGCACGCCGGTGCCGATCGCGCTCGACGCGGCGAACGGCTACAAGCTCACGAGCGAGCTGCTGATGAAGTCGCTCTCGGGGACGCCGAAGCGGCCGGGCGTGCTGCTGTTCAATCACCCTGCGAATCCGACCGGCGCGGTGTACTCGGCGGAGGAGCTGGCGCGGCTCGCCGAGGTCGTGCGCGGGGAAGACCTGTTCGTGATCTCGGACGAGATCTACGAGCACCTCTCGTTCGACGGACCCTTCACCTCGTTCGCGACGCTGCCCGGCATGCGCGCCTGCACGGTGACGGTCAACGGCTTCTCGAAGGCGTTCGCCATGACGGGCTGGCGCCTCGGCTACTGCGCCGGGCCCGGCCCGGTCATGAAGGCGATCGGGGCGATCCAGAGCCACACCGCGGGGAACCCGTCGAGCATCTCGCAGCACGCCGGCTTCAAGGCGCTCGAGGCCGAACTCGCGGGCGGAGAGGGGCGGGAGCCCCTGACGCGCATGCAGGCGGCGTTCAAGCTCCGCCGCGACGTCGTCTGCCGCATGCTGGCCGAGATCCCGCGGGTCACGTTCGTGCGGCCGGGCGGCGCTTTCTACGTGTTCGCCGACGTCTCGGCGTACTATGGGGTCACGCTCGCCCAGGGACGGGTGGCGCGCAACTCGATGGAGATGGCCTCGTACCTGCTTGACGAGGCCGGGGTGGCGGTGGTGCCCGGCGGCGCGTTCGGGGACGACCGCTGCATTCGACTGTCGTTCGCCGCCGCGGCCGAGGACGTCACGGTGGCGCTCAAGCGGATTGGCCGCGCGCTCGCTCCCTGACCGCGGACCGAAAGGTGTCATGCCCACGTACGAATACGAATGCCAGAAGTGCGGTCACCGGTTCGAGGAATTCCAGTCCATGACCGCGAAGCCCCTGACCCGCTGCCCCGAGTGCAAGGGCAAGGTGAAGCGGCTGATCGGGGCGGGGGCCGGGTTCCTGTTCAAGGGATCGGGCTTCTACACCACCGACTATCGCTCCTCGGCCTACCAGGAGAAGAAGAAGGGCGACACCGCGAGCAAGGGCGGCGGGGACAGCGCCTCGTCCGCGACGCCCGCGAAACCGGCGGCGCCCCCTTCCGACAAGCCCAAGTCCGACAGGCCCAAGTCCGACAAGAAGGGCGAATGAGCGCGTTCGCGGATCGCGCGGAGATCCGCGTCGAGGCCGGCGACGGCGGGCCGGGCGCGATCTCCTTCCGGCGCGAGAAGTTCGTGCCCAAGGGCGGGCCCGACGGCGGCGATGGCGGCAAGGGCGGCAGCGTGCAGATGCTGGTCGACCCCAACAAGCGCACCCTGCTCGACTTCCAGGCCGAGAAGATGTTCCGCGCCGAGAAGGGCGGGCAGGGCAGCGGGCAGACCTCGACTGGCAAGGACGGCAAGAACCTCGTCATCAAGGTGCCGCCGGGCACGGTGGTCAAGGACGCCGAGACCGGCGAGACGCTCGCCGATCTGCTCGAACCCGGCACGCTGTGGGTGGCCGCGGCGGGGGGCAAGGGCGGCCGCGGCAACGAGCGCTTCAAGACCGCCACCAACCAGGCGCCCCGGCGCGCCGACCCCGGGATCCCGGGCGAACGCAAGCGGCTCGCGCTCGAACTCAAGCTGGTCGCGGACGCGGGGCTCGTGGGCTTCCCGAATGCGGGCAAGTCGACCCTGCTCGCCGCGGTCTCGAGCGCGCGCCCGAAGGTGGCGGACTACCCGTTCACCACGCTGCGCCCGGTGCTCGGGGTCGTGGACCTCGGCGACGAGCGGACGTTCGTGCTCGAGGACATCCCGGGCCTGATCGAGGGCGCCTCCCAGGGCAAGGGGCTCGGGCACGAGTTCCTGCGCCACATCGAGCGCACGCGCATGCTGGTCTACCTGTTGGACGTCACCGGGGAGGATCCGCGCGCGGCGCTTGCGACGCTCGAGCAGGAACTCGGCGCCTGGTCGCCCGAGTTGCTCGAAAAACCGCGCCTGGTCGTGCTTTCGAAGGCGGACCTGTTCCCGCCGGGCGAGGCCGAGGCGCGGGCGAAGGACATGGACGCGCTCACGATCTCGGCCGCGACCGGGCAGGGCGTGCCCGCGCTCAAGGAGCGGATCGGCGCGATGCTTGACGCCGAGCGGGTGCGCGAGGCAACCTGATGGCCTTGAACCCGTAGCCGTCCCTGGAAAGCCGTCCTTCGCAACCGACACTCGCCCCGGATCGTGACGACATGGCCGACGAACCCTACACCACGCTGCGCCCCTTCGACGCGCTGTCGCCGCGCGGACTCGCCGGCAAGCGCGAGTACGTGCTCGACCTCGAGCAGCGCGGCGACGAATCCGCGATCCAACTCCTCGTCGAGTGTCTCGGCGACGAGTCGGGTTACCTGCGCGACCTCGCGGCTGCCGCGCTCGTGCGCATGCAGGCGCCGGCGGCGCCGATCCTCCCGCTCCTGTCCTCGGGCCTGTGGTACACGCGTGTCAGCGCGGTGCGCACGCTCGGGCGTCTCGCGGCGCGCGAGGCGGCCGGCCCGCTCAGCACGGTGCTCGGCGACGCGAACCACAGCGTGCAGCTCGAGTCGATCGAGGCGCTGGCGTCGATCGCGCGGGGCGGCAGCGAGCTCCACGTCGCGCGCGCCCTGTTCGCGCGGGGCGATGCCGAGCGCGCGCGCGCGTTGCGCGAATTGCGCGCGCGCGATGCCGATACCGGGCGTCGCCTCGAGCTCCTGTTCCAGGACAAGGACCTGATGTCGGCGGCGGAGCACGAGCTGCTGACTCCCGGTCCCGGCGCCGCCCGCGCGAGCGAGGACGGCGTGGCGTGGGACCTGCTCACCGGTTCGCAGTCGGACGCCCCCACGCTGGCGCTGCCGCTCTCGCTCGAGGATCGCACCGCCCCCTGATTCGCACCGCCCCCGCGGATGCGCGCATGTCCCAAGCCTTCCGCCTGCCCGCCGTGCGCGAACTGCGTGCGGACGCGGCCGACTACCCCGTGCGCGTGCTCGACCTCGGGCCGCGCGCCCCGGACCCGTTGTTCGCCCTCGGAGATTCAGCGTGGCCTGCCGGCCCGGTTGCGACTGTCGTGGGCGCGCGCGCCGAGACGCGTTACGCGCGCCGCGTCACCGCACGGATCGTGGCCGCGCTCGTCGCCGGCCGCGTCGCCGTGGCGAGCGGACTCGCGCGCGGGGTGGACGCGTCCGCACATCGCGCGGCGCTCGCGCGGGGCGGCTTCACGGTGGCGGTCCTGGGCGTGGGAATCGATCAGGTCTATCCGCCCGAGCACGCGAGCCTCTACACTGCGATCGCAGGCCGTGGGCGGGTGCTCTCGGCGTGGGCCAGCGGAGAGGGCGTGCGGCGCGGTCGCTTTCCCGCGCGCAACCAGGTCCTCGCCGCGCTCGCCGACGTCGTGATCGTGACGCAGGCGGACGCGCACAGCGGGAGCCGCCACACCGTGCGCGCCGCGCTCCGACTCGGGCGCGCGGTGTGCGTGGCGCCCTGGCCGCTCGGGCATCCGGGCTACGAGGGCAACGCGGCCTGGACGCGCGCAGCACCAGGCCGCGTCCGGGTGCTCACCGCGTTCGACGAAGCGGCGCGGGTGGCGTGGGCGGCCTATGACGCGCGACCGCGGCAGGCGCAAGCCGAACCGCTTCCCGAGCGCCTGTTCGCGGCCACGACGCGCGCGCCGAAGGACCTGGCGTCGCTGGCACGCGCGGTGGGTGCGCCGGTGGGTGAGGCGGCCGCCGCGTTGCTCGCGCTCGAGATCGCCGGGCGCGTCGAGCGTGTCCCCGGGGATCGTTACCGACGGAGGGCCGGTTGAACGACAGTCCCGTGCGCTGGCAGCACCGACTCGAACACGGCCTCGTGCGCATCGCCGGCTGGGCCGTCTCCCTGCTGCCTGACGGCGCGGCGCGTGCACTCGGCGGCGGGCTCGGCGCGCTCGCGCGGTACGCCGGAATCCGGGTCGCCGTCGCGCGGGCGAACCTGGCGCGGGCATTCCCCGGGCGCCCGCTCGCCGAGCGCGAGGCCATCCTGCGCGGCGCCTATGCGCAGGCCGGCATGTCCGCGGTCGAGATCCTGCGCTTTCCACGGATGACGCCCGCCGCGCTCGACCGCATTCTCCCGTCGGTCGAGGGCTTCGAACACATCACCGCTGCGCGCGCGCTCGGGCGCGGCGTCGTGCTCCTGACCGGCCACTTCGGCGCCGGCGAGCTGCTCGGCGCCCTGGTTGCGCGCCAGGGTTACCCGCTCACATTCTTCGTACGCGAGCAGAGCAATCCCCTGGTCGACGGGGACCTGCAAGCGCGGCGCTCCGCGCTCGGCGTCGCGGTCCTCGCCCATGGCGTGGGCGTGCGCGGCGTGCTGCGCGCGCTCCAGGGCAACCAGTGCATCGCGCTCATCGCCGACCAGGATGCCGGGCGGCGCGGCGTGTTCGTCGACTTCTTCGGGGCCCCGGCATCGACGCCGCCGGGACCGGCGGAGTTCGCGCTGCGCTCGGGCGCGCCGCTGGTGATGGGCCGGCTCGTGCGCGAGACCGACGGCCGCTACCTCGGGAAGTTCTACCCGCCGCTCGTGCTCGCGCCGGGCGGCGACCATGCGGCCGACGTCCGGGAGCTCACCGCGCTCCACACCCGGATGCTCGAGGACTGGATCCGCGAGCGCCCGGAGCAGTGGCTGTGGACCCATCGCCGCTGGAAGACGGCGGCCCCCGACGCGGCGCCTCCCTTGCCTTCGCCCCGCGCGCCGCACGCCGCCGCGTTCGCCGCCCTGCTGGCAGCGGCCGCGATCACGCCCGCGCCGGCCCCGGCCCCGGTTCCCACGCCGGCCCTGCGCGTGGGCAGGGCCGCCGAGAGCGCGTTCGACGGCGCCGGGTCGAGCGTGTTCCCACTGTCGGAGGCGCGCGTGCGTCGCGTGTTCGAGGACGTGCGTATCCGCCGGAGCGACGGCGGTTGGGTGATCGACGCCGAGGAGATCTTCCAGTCGGGGGTCGCGCCGGCCCGCGCGGCGATGGGCCTCCCCGACTATCGCGCGAGCGTCGAACCCGACTCGAGCGGCAGCGCCCGCCGCGGCACGGTGCGTGGCCTGCGGGTCACGGTCGACGGGCTGCCGATGGGCGTGACCGAGTTGCCCGGCTCCGCCGCGCCGGGGGAGGACCTCGGTGGCATCGAGCGCCTGTATCGCTGGGAGGTGCCGTTCTCGGCCGAGGAGATCCGCACGGTGCGGCTGTCGTACGAGGTGGGCGACTCGCGCACCGATCGGGGCGAGCCGCTGCTGTTCTTCTATCTCAATCCGGGCTCGCTCTGGGACGGCGAGGCGGCGAAGGTCACGGCTTCGGTCGACCTCGGCGCCGTCGATCCCGAGGACCTGATCCCCGCGTGGTTGCGTCCCGCCGGCTATCGCGTGTACGGCTCGCAGGTGATCTGGCGGCGGGGCGCGGGCGACGCGGTGGCCGACCTCGCGCTGGCGTACCGCCCGGGCGGGACCGACCCGCTGGCCGCGTTCGGCGACCGGCAGAAGGGTCCGCTCGCGCTCGGCCCCGAGGCGCGTGAGGAGTGGTTCGAGCGCCTGAGCTTGCGTGAGACTCGTTTCTGGTCCGCGTACCTGCGGGCCCGCCGCGGCGCCGCAGTCGACTCCACCGGCCCGGGCGCCGCGCTCGCGCGCGAGCGCTGGTATCACCCCGGTCCGGGGTATCGCGACGAGCGTCTCCCACGCGACGAGCGCATGCTGCTCGGCCGCCTCGACGACCGGCTCGCGGCCTGGCGGCGCGCGCAGATTTCCACGGACTCGACGGGAGTCGACGCGCGGCCCTGAAGGGACTGCGTCAATTCCACCCGGTCGCGGGCGAAAAGCCCCGAAAGTACGCGCTCTCCCGATCTGTTGTGGGTTTCCGGCTGCGTTCACGCCCAAGATTCAAACCGCTAATTCAGAGCATCTTGTGCGGGTTCTCTCGACTTGATTGCGAACTGCAATCCACAACCTCGCGACCAACGAGCGCGCTGGCCCGCGGCTTGCAATTCCTTCCGGAAACAGCCCGCTCACGCACCTCAGGGAGGAACCCGCATGTCCGTCGCCCGACCTCGTCCCAACGCGCCCCGCCCACGCCCCGCCTCTGCCGAGGCGACGCCCTCGGGGGCACGCGCGCTCGATCTTGCGGCCGCGGTCTTCACTGCCGGCGACGAGAGCCAGGTGTTGCGGCGCCTCGCGCCGCTCGCCGCGCTCGCCGGCGGTCTCGGTCTCGGCCGCGCGTTCCTCCTGCTGGCCGACGCCGAACGCTCGGTGCTGGTCGGCCGCGCGGCGGTCGGCCCGGCCGACGCCCAGGAGGCCGAGCGCTTCCCCGAAGCGGCCGACCCGGCCGGACTCGACGAGGCGCTCGACGCGCTGAGCGACGACGATCTCGAGGGCGCCGCACCGGAACTCACCGCGCGCGTCCGCGGGCTCGCGCTCCCGCTTTCTCCCCATTGTGATCCGGTGGTCGACGTGTTCCTCGCGGGCGGCGCCGCGCGCTTCGCGCACGAGGCCCCCGCGGATGACGAATTGCCCGCCGGGTCGACCTGGTTCAACGCGCTCGATCTGTCGCGCTTCGCGGCGGCGAGCGTGTGCGTGTTCGGCCGGCCGGTCGCGCTCCTCGTCGCCGACGCGGCATTCCGCCCTGCGCCCTTGACGGCCTCGGATCTCGCCCTGCTCACGGGCCTCGCCCGCGTGGCCGGCGCCGCGATCGAGAACAGCCGGCTCGCAGCCGATCGCAAGGAGCGTGTCTCCCAGCTCGCGACCCTCGAGGAACTCGCGAAGAGCTCGGCCGCACCCACGAGCCTGCGCACGGAGCTCGCGCTCGTCGTGCGCGCGGGCACGCAGGCGCTGAGCTGCCGCGGCGGCGTCCTGTGGCGCATGTCCGCCGAGCCGCCGCAGGGTGGGGGCGCCGGGCTCATGCTCGAGAGCGTCCACGTGAGCGACGACCGGGTCGACCCGCTGCGCCAGGCCGAGGCCCTGGAGCCACTCGCGCGCGCGGTGGCGCGCCAGAGGAGCGCGCGCGCCGTTGACGACGCAGCCGCCGATCCGCACCTCGATCCGGCCGCCGTGCGCGGCATGGGGGCGCTCTACTTCGCCCCGCTGGTCACTCCCGCCGGCACGCTCGGAGTCATGGGCTTCTTCGGTCCGGCGCCGCGCTCGCTCTCCGAGCCGGCGGCGTTCGACGCGATCGATGGGCGCGTGGCCGAGGCCGTGATCGCCCAGGCGGCGGCCGTGCTCTCGCATGCGCTGCTTTCGGACCGCGTGCGCGAGGCCGAAGCCCGGCTCTCCGAACTGGCGAAGCATGTCGCCTCGAACGAGCGCCTTGCCGCGCTCGGCGCGATCGCCGCGCGCGCGGCGGAGGAGGCGCAGCACCCGCTGGCCTCGATCGGCGGTTTCGCCCGGCGGGTGCACCGGAGCCTCGGGCACGACGATCCGAACCGGGAATATGTCGAGGTCATCCTGCGCGAATCCGAGCGCCTCGAGCGTCTGCTCGCCGAGCATCGCCAGTTCGCGAGCCTGTCGCGCCCGCGGCTCGCGCTCGAGAGCGTGAACCAGATCCTCGCCGGCACGCTGACCGCGCTCTCCGACGGCATGGTCAAGCGCCGCGTGCGCCTGCTCAAGAAGCTCGCGCCCGACGTGCCCGCGCTCCTGCTCGACGCCGAGAAGATCCGCCAGGTGGTGCGCAACATGCTGGAGAACGCGCTCGAGCAGGTGCCGCAGGGCGGGCGCGTGCGCGTCGAGACGCGCAACACCCAGGGCTACGTCGTGGTCGAGATCGCGAGCGATGCACCGCCGCTCTCGGGCGACATGCTGGAGCAACTGTTCGTCCCGTTCGTGACCTCGCGCAAGGGCGGCGACGCGGTCGGGCTCGCGCTCGCGCAGCAGGTCGTCCAGAGCCACGGTGGCGAGATCCGCGTGCGCTCCGAGGGCGATTGGGGCGTGATCTTCTCGTTCACCCTCCCCGTGGTCGACAACGCGGATCGCCGGGCGAGCCAGGACCGTCGCGGCGTGCGGATGGACCGGCGCAATCGCTTCCCGGCTGCGTAAGCGGCGGTGGTGGCGGGGGTTGACGCGGTGGAACGGCGGCTGCTATAAAAGCGGGGCTCAGGGCAGGGGCGCGGGAGCCATCCCGGGCCCTTTCCATTGAGATCGGTTTTCGGGCGACCCTAGCTCAGTTGGTAGAGCACCAGACTGAAAATCTGGGTGTCCGCGGTTCGATTCCGCGGGGTCGCACCACCCGTGGGGTAGGACGTGATGGGCTGGTGTAGC
>JBKJJJ010000107.1:0-52217 GCA_046598045.1 Candidatus Eiseniibacteriota bacterium | reverse complement strand
CGGGCTCGAGCTTGGGGTCGCCCGCGGGCTGGCGGTTCGTGATCCTCCTGCGGCTGTCGTAGAGGAAATCGCGGGCCGGTTCCTGGTCCACGCGCGTGTAGGCGAACGACAGCGCGTCGCGCACCCCGACCGGGAACGCCACGCCCACGCGCGGCAGGAAGGACACGCGCGCCGGCGGGCTGGCGCCCCCGGAGAGCGACTGCGCGGCGGCCTGCGGCCCCGCGGTGAAGTACTGGACGCGCGCCCCGAGGTTCGCGATCAGCCCCTCGAACACAACGCGGGACTGGATCCACGCGGCGGCCCCCGGCGCATGCGCGTGGTACGTCCTCAGGGAATCGAGCCCGCGGCCGAACGCGGTCCCGTCGAGTTCGAGGAGGCGCACATGGTCGTACCTCCCGAGCAGGCCCACGCGGGTGAAGCCGCCGTGGCGTGCCCCGTGCTCGAGTTCGACGCGCGCGGCCCAGCGGTCGGCGCGGCTCGAGCGGAAGATCGGCTCGTCGCCCCGGTAGACATGGAACGGGTCGCTGAACGGTACGCCCGGCAGCCCGAACACCGGCAGGGTGGCCGCGGTCACCCGGCCCGCGTCGGCGCGGAGTCCGACCGAGGTCAAGCGGTCGGCGCGCACGAGCCCGGCCGATGCGCGCGCGATCAGCGCTCCGCGGCGAGCGCTCCACGCGGCGACCAGCGCGAGTCGGCGGTCGTCGGTCATCGCGACGTGGTCGGGCCCCTTCCAGCGTTGGTACCCCGCGAGCGAATCGGGCGAGTACGCCGGCCCATAAAGACAGCTCTCGGGATCGGCGCAGAGCGTGGTCCAGCCATCGAGCGCGAACATCGGGTTGAAGGGTTGCTCGACCGTGCGCGCGGCGAACGCGTCGAGGCGGAGCCCATCGTTGCCCTCGACCGGGGCGAGCCGCGCGTGGGCGCGCAGGCGGTTGTCGGCTCTCCATCCGAACGCGCCAATCCCGAGGATCGGACGGCGGCCCTGCGAGCGCCCTGCCGGCAGGTTGGTGTCGTCGAGTTGCGCCTCGGCCGTGCCGACGATGCCGTAGCCGCTCCCCGCGAGCGGTGCGCCGACGCGGCCCGCGACGCGGTCGTAACGCGTGAAGCGCGTGCCGTCGCTCTGCCACTCGAGCACACCATGGAGCCGGGGCGGGGGCCTTAGGGTGCGCAGCACGAGCGCGCCCGCGAGCGCGCCGGCGTGGTCGGCCTCGAGGCCGCCGTTGATCAGTTCGGCGCCGTCGAGCGCGAGGATCGGGACCGGGAACGCCATGTCGCGCAACGCGTCATTGAGCCCCAGTCCCTCGAACTCGGTCAGGACCTCGCCGGCGCGGCCGCCGCGCACGTGCAGGTCCCCGCCCTGGAGCACGACGCCCGCGCGCGCGGCGAACGCGCCCTTCAAGTCCTCGATCGGGAGCCCCTCGAGTTGCAGCGCGGTGACCGCCTGGGTGGTCTGGGTCGAGCGCGGGTCGTAAGGGCTCGCCCGCACGAGCACCTGCTCGAACTGGCGGATCACGCGCGGCGTGTGCGCGCGCGCGGAGTCGGAGGCCACGGCCGACAGCGAATCGGCAGGAACGGCGATGAGCAGGAGTGTGGGCAGGAGCGTGGCGAGCGGGGCCATCGCGTCTCCGGGGAGGAAAACTCGATCGGGCGAGCAGTCTGGCCCGGCGCACCCTTGGCCGTCAATCAAGAAGGGGAGCCGCGATCGCGTCGCGACTCCCCTCAATCTTCCGTTCCGTCACTCGAAGCGAGGAGGGCGGAACGCCGTTCGTCCCAGGCTAGCGGAGCCACCAGAAGAGGTCCGGCCAGCTGAAGGCGAAGTCCATGAGATGGTCCATCATCCCATTCCTCCGACAGAGACGCAGGGCGCGGAAGCGTTTCTCCCGCTCCACGCTTGGTATCGGCGGTTTCCCTGAAAGCTTGAGGCGTTTTGCACTCGGCCTCGAAGTCGCTTGCAACAAGCGCTGTGAGTCATTGTCCTAGAGGAACTTGACGATGGACAGCGTCCGGTCGTCGGCGGGACCGTCGCGGTGCCAGGCGGTGCTTTCGTCGAGCACGCGGTCGACCAGGCGGGCGGCCCGCAGGTGCCGGTGGCGGGACAGGGACTCGGCCAGGCGCTCGACGCCGAATGGGTCGTCGCCGCGCAGGCTGTCGGTCACGCCGTCGGTGTAGAACGCGACCACGCTGCCGCGCGGACAGCGCGTCTCGAGGTCGTCGTACTGCTGCCCCTCGGCCACGCCGAGGATCAGGCCGCCGTGCTCGAGCTCGTGCACGGCGCCGTCCGGCGAGACGATGAGCGGTGGATTGAGACCCGCGTTCGCCCATGTCAGCGTGCGGCGCTGGGCGTCGAGCCGCGCGAATGCGAGGCACACGAACTTCTCGGGCTGGCGCAGCAGCACCAGCTCCTCGTTCAGGCGCGCGAGCAACGCTCCCGGGGAGGCGGTCTCTTCGGCGCGCGCGCGCAGGTGCGCCTGCGCCGAGGCGAGGAGGAGCGCCGCCGGCAATCCCTTGCCGCAGACGTCCGCGAGCGCGATCCCGAGCGTGCGGCGCCCCATCGCCAGGTAGTCGTAATAGTCCCCGCCGATCTCCTGCGCGGGCCGCGTCGCGGCGGCGAGGTCGACCGTGGGGAATACCGGGGCCTCGAATGGCAGCAGGCGGTCCTGGATCCGGCGGGCGAGCACGACGTCCCGCTCGAGTGCCGCGCGCTCGAGCAGGCGGTCGTGCAACTCGGCGTTCTCGACCGCGACCGACGCGCGCGAGGCGAACTCTCCCAGGCGCGCGCGTTCCTCGGGATCGAACCACGGGCCCGAGAGCCTTGGGCCGAGCGCGAGGATCGCCTGGCAGCGCTCCCCCGAGTACAGCGGCAGCAGAAGCGACGTTCCCGCGTCGGCAAGTCGTCCCAAGTCGCGCGGGTCCTGGTGCAGTTCGTCGAGTGCGAGCGGCGCGCGGCCGCGCGCCACCGCCTCGACGATCGGCGCGGGCAGGCGCGTCAGCAGCGTGGCGCCGCCGTGTGTGCCCGGGGCGCGGCCGTGCATCGCCGACAGCGCGGCGGTGCCGCCGCCCTCGAGCGCGAACACCGCGCAATGCTCGAGCCCGAGGTGCGCGGTGAGCGCGCTCGCGGCCTCGTCGAGCACGGCGGCGAGCGGTTGGAACGCCCCCGGGCGGAAGCCGAACTCGGGTGCCGGGGACGGCGGGGCGGCCGAGACGCCGACGTCGAACACCTTGTGCACGATCGTGGCGTAGCCGAACCCGAGCGGCACCAGGAGGAGCGTCCACGCCACCCAGCGCTCGCCCGGCACGTGCAGCGCGGGCGCGACGTTCTTGAGCACCGTGAGCGCGGCGAGCGGAACCAGGCCGAGCACGACCGCCCAGACCAGCGTGGTCAGGCGCGAGCGATGCTGCGCCGGCGCCCGCCGCGCGCTGCCGACGAACGCGATCACGGCAGCCACCACGGCCCCGGCGAAGAACAGGGAGAGCAGCGCGTCGAACGCTCCACCCGAGAGGAACGCCAGGGCGGGGCTCGCCGACTCCGAGAGTGCGCCGAACGCCGCGGCCAGCGCCGCCACCAGGAAGAGCGCCGCGCCCAGTGCGTAACCGAGCGCGACCAGGCGGCGCGTGGTGCGGCCGGGCCGTCCCTCGGGGAAGCGCGCGAAGAAATCGACCAGCGCGGCGGGGAGGAGCAGCGTCGCGCCGGTGCTGGCGATGTCGAGCGCGAGCGGACCGAGCGTGCCGTGCGCCACCAGCCACTCGGGAGCGACCGGCCGGGGGGCGAGCACGAGCGCAGCGGAAAACGCGAACAGCACGAACGCGAACACCAGCGCGTCGGCACGCATGACCCACACCGAGCCGGCGACGACGATGAACGCGCCGGCGAGCGCGAGCATGAGCAAGGCGCGCGAACGCTCGTCGGGGGTCAGGGGAGCGGCGACGAGGTGAAGCGGATACGTCCGATGAGCGCGCTCGATCCGTACTTCGGTTGAGGCGTCGAGCAGGGGGAGGGCGGGAACGCCGCCTTGGACCCGGTCGCCCGGGAGAATGCCGGCTTGCGCCGCGGGCCCGGACGGGTCGACGATCATGACGTGATCGCCGCGCAGTCGCCAGCCGTAGGAGCCGCGGACGGGGAGCCCGGCGGCGCCGAGGCCGACCACGGCCGCGGTCCAAAATGCGTACCCCCACACCAGCCACCGGCGATACCGGGACATGGAATCCCCTTGGTCGCTGGAGGCCCGTGCGGGGGCACGGGACACAGGTTGGACTGCAAGGCGCGGGCTGTCAAGCGCGCGGAAGTTCCGCTCAAGGCAGGAGCCGGGCCTGCCGAAAACCCGGGCGAAGGGCGACGCCAAAGGCGCGGCCCCCGACCAGGGAGGTCATCCATGTTGGTCCTGACACGGAAGTTGGGCGAGAACATCCGAATCGGGGACGTGATCAAGATCACGGTCCTCGAGGTGCGATCCGGGCAGGTCAAGCTCGGGATCGACGCTCCGCCCGAGATCAAGGTTCACCGCGAGGAGATCTATGCGCGCATCCAGGCAGAAAATCGCAGGGCCGCCGCCTCCTCGCCCGACGCGCTGCGCGATGCCGCCCGGGATCTCACGTTCCACCCCGACGAGCCCCGCGAACGCAAAGGACCGTCCCAGTCCTGATCGCCGCGCCCACGGGCCCGGCGCGGAAGTGATCGCCATGCCCGTCATCCTCAAGCCAGCAAACGCCCCGGTCCCCGGCCGCGCGGAACTCGAGCGCGTGCGCGGGGCCATGGTCGAGCGCGCGCGTGAACGCGTGCGCCTCGGCTACTACGACCGCGCCGACGTCACCCGCGCGCTGGTCGAAGCGCTCCTCCACGAACTCGCCCTGAGCTGAACGACGCGGCCGCCCGCGGCCGCCCGGCCTTGCTGCCCGTGGTGCGGGGTTCTATAGTGCTGCTCCATGGCACGCACCCTGCGAGCACCCGACCCCGCACGCGTCCGCGCCCCGCGCACGTCCCCGACGGGCGCCTTGCGCGCCGCGCCGTTGCCCGGCGAACTGGCGGGCATCCTCCCGCTCGGTGAGGCGCTGTCGGACGCGCTGGTGTACTCCGACGGCGACGGCCGCATCCGCTACCTGAATCCCGAAGCCTGCCGCATGCTCGGTTGCACGCCCGCCTGGGCGGTCGGTCGCCCGGCCCTGGAAGTGCTGCGCACCGCAGTGCCGAACGAGGACCTCTTCGCCGAGACGCTCGTGGAGCGGGGCGCGGGCCGCGACACGCTCCTGCTCACGCGCACCGGCAGCGAGGTGCCCGCGCGCGTGACGATGGCGCGCCTGCCCGGTGGCGGCGCGTGCGCGGTGGTGCGGGACCTGACGCAGGCGCAGCGCCTCCAGCGCGAGCTGCGCATGCGTGAGCGCCTGGCCACCGTCGGCGAACTCGCCGCCGGCGTGGCGCACGAGATCCGCAACCCGCTCGCCGGCATCTCGTCGTCGGCCCAGGTGTTGCTGACCCGCTTCGAGCCCCGGGACGACCGCCAGAAGTTCTGCCGCGTGATCATCGACCAGGTCGATCGCCTCGACCGCATCATCACGAGCCTGCTCAAGTTCGCGCGTCCGCCCGAGCCCAAGCTCCGCCTGGCGCGGCTCGAGGACGTCGTCGCGCGGATCCTGACGCTCGAGGCCGAGCGCCTCGCCGACCTCAAGATCACGGTCGAGACGCGCCTCTCCGCGCGCATGCCCGCGCTCTACTTCGATCCCGGGCTGATCGAGCAGGTGCTGCTCAACCTCGTGGTCAACGCCGAGCAGGCGATGGCCTCAGGGGGCGCACTCACCATCGAGCTTGGCGTGGCGACACGCCGCGAGCGGCCGATCCCGCGCTCGCCCGGTCGCCGCGAAGCCGACGCCCAGGCGCTCGGCGACCGCCGCGCCGCGCCGGCCGCGCCCGCGGGACCCGCGACGCGCCGCGTGGCGCGCCTCCGGCTGATCGACAGCGGCGTGGGCATCCCGCGCGAGATCGTGGCGCGGCTGTTCGATCCATTCTTCACCACGAAGGCGTCCGGCACCGGGCTCGGGCTCTCGATCTCCCAATCCATCCTGCAGGAACACGGCGGGGTGATCTCGATCGCCAGCCGCGAGGGCAAAGGGACCACCGTGATCGTCGAATTGCCCATGGAGAAACGCAATGGCCAACGAAGACAAGACGCTCGGTAGCGGCGCGGGGACGATCCTCGTGGTCGAGGACGAGATCGCGCAGCGCGAAACGCTGTGCGCGTTTCTCGGCGAGGAATACACCATGCTCGAGGCGGCGAACGGCGCCGATGCGCTGACGCACATCAGGGACCAGCCGGTCGACCTCGTGTTCCTCGACCTGAGGCTCGGCAGGGAGGACGGTCTCGAGATCCTGCGCAAGCTGCGCGAGGAGGCCCCCGGCCTCCCGGTGATCATGCTCACGGCGCATGGCACGCCCGAGCACGCGTTCACCGCCTACCGCCACGGCGCGGTGCACTTCATGTCGAAGCCCTACAAGCTCGACGAATTGAAGGAGCGGGTACGCTACGAGTTCGAGGCCGCGGAGCTGAGGCGCGAGAAGGCGAACCTCGAGGGCGTGCGCTCGGACTTCGCCGGCCAGCCGCTGCTGGGCGAGAGCGCCGAACTCAAGCGCGTGCTCGCGCAGATCACGAAGATCGCGAAACTCTCGACCTCGACCGTGATGATCCGCGGCGAGACCGGCGCGGGCAAGGAGCTGGTCGCCCAGCAGGTCCACCTGCAGAGCCCCCGCGGGCAGGGCCCGTTCGTCGAGCTCAACTGCTCGGCCGTGCCCGAGAACCTGCTCGAGTCCGAGCTGTTCGGGTTCGAGAAGGGCGCGTTCACCGACGCCAAGCGCACCAAGAAGGGCGTGTTCGAGATGGCGGCGATGGGCACTCTGTTCCTCGACGAGATCGGGGAGATGTCGCTCGCGCTCCAGGCGAAGCTGCTCAAGGTGCTCGAGTCGAAGACCTTCCGGCGCCTCGGCGGCACGGTGGACATCACGGTCGACACGCGCGTCGTGGCGGCGACCAACCGGGACCTCAAGAAGGAGGTCGAGAACCAGCGCTTCCGTGAGGACCTCTACTTCCGCCTGCAAGTGATCCCGATCGAGGTGCCGCCCCTGCGCGCGCGCAAGAGCGACATCCCGCTCCTGACGCGGCACTTCCTCGAGCGCTTCGGGCGCGAGATCGGCAAGTCGCCGGCGCGCGTGCACCCCGAGGCCGAGCGCCTGCTCGGCGACTACGCCTGGCCGGGCAACGTGCGCGAGCTGCGCAACGTGATCGAGCGGATCGTCCTGCTCGAGAGCGACGAGGAGATCCGCCCCGAGCACCTGCCCCCGGAAATCGTGCGTCCGCCGTCGCTGGTGGCGGCGGGAACGACGGGGAGCACGGCGGCCGGGTCCGCCCAGCCCGCGGGCGCAGGCGGCGCCGCCGAGGTGTGGTTCACGCCGGGCGTGATCCTGCCGCTCGCGCAGGTCGAGATGCGCGCGATCCAGCACGCCCTCGCGTGCGAGAAGGGCAACAAGACGCGCGCCGCCCAGCTGCTCGGGATCTCGCGCCAGACGCTGCGCACCAAGCTCAAGGAACACGCGCTCGCCGACGACGCGGACGACGCCGTCGCCGAGTAACCGCGCGCTGCGCCGAATCTGTCCACGGCGGCCAGCCTGCAGTCGGATTCCAACCCGGGGCGCCTCGCGAACACGCGGGGCGCCCTTCGCCGTCCCTCTTTCCATCGGGCATTCCGCACGCGCCGGCCGTCCCCGCGCCCCGGGGCCCCGCGCGCACGAAAACCTGATCTGGCGTGCCCGCAGCGCGTTGGCTCCACCCCGGGGCCTGCGCCACGGCGCCTGCGTGGACGCCCCACGGGCCCCGGTCCGCGCACGCTGGCATGGAAGGTGCTCAACACGTCTGCAATGAAGCCGAACGCGGACGAGGAGCCCATGCCGAACATCCTGATCGTGGAAGACGACGCAGCCACCGCCTGGGCGCTCGAACAGGGCCTCTCCGACGAGGGCTATGCCGTCACGGCCGTCGACTCGGCGGAGAAGGCGCTCGCGCAGCTCAAGCGCCAGTCGTTCGAGCTCGTGATCACCGACCTGCGCCTGCCGCGCATGGACGGTCTCGAGCTCGTCAGGCGCGTCCAGGCGCGCAAGCAGCCCGCGTCCGTGATCGTTGTCACGGCCTACGGCAGCGAGGCCACGCTCAAGCAGCTTGCGGACCAGGGCGTCCACGCCAGCTTCCCCAAGCCGTTCCAGATGGATCGCCTGCGCAAGAGCGTCGAGTCGGCACTCAAGGTCAAGGCGGCGTGATGGACATCGGCCGCCAGGATTTCACGGGCACGCTCGCCTGCGCGCTCGACTCGTTGGATGAGACCTCTCGCCTGGTGCTCGCGTTGCTCTACGTCGAGGGCTTGTCGGTCGAAGAGACCGCGCAGGCGCTCGGTCTCGATTCGTCCCAGGTCGATCGCGCGGCGACCTCCGCGCGCGCCCGCCTGGCCGCCCGCGTACAGGACGCGGGCAATCGCGCCGCATAGGGGAAGGATCCCCGCCCGGGCCGCCGTGCCCGGTCACGCTTCCGGAGGGAGCCATGAACAAGTCGAACGGCCGCGCCGCCACCACGACCAAGCCCGATCTTGCCCGCCGCCTGTCCCAGGTTCGCCGCATGGTCGACCGCGTCGAGGCCGAGCGCACCCGCCTCGAGTCCGCGGGCCTCGGCCGGCTCGCGCAGGAGAAGGCCCAGGAGAAGCGCTACTGGCAGTTCGTGCAGGCCGTGCTCGAGCTGCGCCCGACCATGGGCCGGACGGTGCACCGCCACACCATGCACTAGGCCGCATGCCGCAGCGACGAACCGGGCCCGGGGGCGACGCTCCCGGGCCCGATCATTTTCTGGCCGGATCACCGGCCGGCCTGCAAATCCATGTTCAGTTCGGAAGCGACACGGCCGACAAGAGCGCGAACCTGCTCCCTGCGGCACTTGAACTCCATCCCGCAATGCATTGTCCTTCCAAGACTTGCCTTTCGCCTTCCGGAAGAGCTGTTCGGCCGGGCCCGTGGCACGAGCCTTGCGAAATGCCTGTGCGACGGTCCATTGCGGGCCGCTCGCATCCGGGAGATCGCCACCATGTCCGAGCTCAGGCTCGTTCCGCCCACCGCTCCGAAGGGACGCCACAGCGCCCCGAAGAGCGCCCCGCGCCAGGAGACGCGCGAGCATTTCGCGCGCCTCGCGCGGCCGGCCGTGCGGACCCTCGCGGTCGCCAGCGGCAAGGGCGGCGTGGGCAAGAGCACGGTGGCGGCGAACCTCGCGGTCGCGCTGGCGCATCTCGGCGCGCGCGTCGTGCTGTTCGACGGCGACCTCGCGCAGGCAAACCTCGACCTCTTGCTCGGCGTGTCCTCGCGCTGGGACCTGGGCCACGTGCTGCGCGGGGAGAAGACCCTCGAGCAGATCGTGGTCGAAGGTCCGGCCGGCGTGCGCCTGGTGCCGGCGGCGTCGGGCGACCGGGACCTCGCCGACCTCGACGACTTCCGCCGCGAGGGTCTCTATCGCGAGCTGTCCCGCCTCGCGCTCGATGCCGACCTCGTGCTGCTCGACACGGCGTCGGGCGCGTCGCGGCTGACCTCGCAGTTCGCGCATGCCGCGACCGAACTCGTGATCGTCACCACGCCCGAGCCGACCTCGTACTCGGATGCCTACGGCCTGATCAAGGTGCTCGCCGCCCAGGGGCTCACGGTCACGCCCTCGCTGCTGGTCAATCGCGCGGCCTCGGTCGAGGAGGCCGAGGAGGTGGCGCACGATCTCGCGTCGCTCACCCGGCGCTTCCTGAACTTCAACGTCGACAGCCTCGGCGCGATCCCCGACGACCCCGCGGTCGGGCAGGCGATCCGCCGTCGCGAACCGGTCACGTGCGCGTTCCCGAAGAGTCCGGCCGCGCTCGCGTTTCGAACCCTGGCCCAGCGGCTCTGGGCGCGTCCGCAGGATCCCACGTCGAGCGCCTGGCCCGAACGGGTCAGGGGCCGTCTGTCCGCCTAGGAGAATCGCGATGCCCAGCCTTCGTTCGACGTCGTCCAAGCCCGCGCGCCGCCAGCCGCGCCTCAAGCTGGTGCCGGTCCGCAAGGGCAGGAAGCCTGCGTCCACCGCCACCAGGGCGAAGGCCGCGCCGAAAAAGCCCGTCGTCGCCGTGAAGGCGAAGGCCGGGGTGGGCAAGAACGCGATCGAACGGCCGGTCAAGCGCTTCGCCGTGCGGTCGACCACCCCGATGCCTTTGCGGCGCAAGCCGGCCCCGCTCGCGCTCGTGCCGCCGAAGTCCCGGCCGGGAGCGGCCGCGGTCAAGGGCGGAGCCGCGATTGCGGAGTCGGGCCCCGTCGAGCGCGTGCCGCGGGAGCAGTTGCTCGCCCGCTACACCCCGCTCATCAAGTACGTGGTCGAGCGCCTCGCGGTCGGCCTGCCGAAGAACGTGGACCACGAGGACCTGATGTCGGCCGGCATGCTCGGCCTGCTCGACGCCTACGAGAAGTTCGACGCGGGGAAGGGCACGAAGTTCGAGACCTACGCGGTGTGGCGGATCAAGGGCGCCGTGCTCGACCAGTTGCGCGCGCTCGACTGGGCGTCGCGTTCGGTGCGCCGCAAGGCGCGCGAGGTCGAGGCCTCGGTGCGCCGGCTCGACCAGCGGCTCGGCCGCGCCGCGAGCGAGGAGGAGATCGCGAAGGAGGCGAAGATGCCGCTCGCCGACTACCACCGCCTGATGGACCAGGTGCGGGGCGCGGTGCTGCTCTCGCTCGACGAGGTGCGCACCCCCGAGGACGGCGACTCGATCGGGCTCGCCGACCTGATCGAAGACCCCTCGGTGCCCGACGTGCTGGCGCGCATCGAGGAGGAGGAGACGCGCCACCTGCTGCTCGAGACGCTCAACCAGCTCCCCGAGCAGGAGCGCGTCGTGGTCGCGCTCTACTACTACGAGCACATGACCCTGCGTGAGATCGGCCTGACGCTCGGCATCTCGGAGTCGCGGGTTTCCCAGGTCCACTCGCGCGCGGTGATCCGGCTCAAGAGCCGGGTCCGTCGCGCGCTTGCCGCGTGATCGTCCGATGAGCTCCGCCGATCCCGTCCCGATGCCCGTACTCGGGCCCGACGACCTCCCGCGCGCCGCCTGCGATGCGGAGCTCGCCGAGCTCGCCATGCTGCTGCGCGTGCGTGCCGGCGACGCCGAAGCCGCCGAGCTGGCGGACCGGCTCGATGCCGCCGCGCTGCGGCTGGTCGAGGAGAGCGACTCGCTCAAGCGCCGCCTGCTCGCGAGCCTGTCGGTCAACCATGACATCAACAACGCGCTCGTCGGCGTGGTCGGAAACGCGCAGCTGCTCGGCCTCGGCCCGGCGGCCGCACTGCCCGGAGTCAAGGAGCGGCTCGACGTCATCACGCGCGAGTCGAACCGGATCAAGCAGGCGACGTTGCGCCTGTCGGAGCTGAAGCAGGCCCTCTTGATCGA
Organism: Candidatus Eiseniibacteriota bacterium; assembly: GCA_046598045.1. Lineage (GTDB taxonomy): Bacteria > Eisenbacteria > RBG-16-71-46 > RBG-16-71-46 > DASYSL01 > JANPEF01. Next base: position 40,754 of record JBKJJJ010000107.1, on the reverse strand, counting down.
GGGCCGGTCCCAGGGAAGGGGAGCCTGACCATGAGCCGGACTGCCGCCGCACCACGGGTGCGAGCCCGCGTCACCGGGAAGCTCGCGCGCCCGCGCCCCGCCGTCCGCGGCGAGGGGAAGCCGGCGGCGCGCCGCCATCTCGAGTTGCTCGCGTCCGTCCTCGGCTGGACCTCGGTCGAGCTCGAGCGCCAGGGCGCCGCCTTCGAGGCGGCATACGCGAGCGGCGCCCGCCCCGATGCCCAGGCCGCGTTCGCGGCCCGGCTGCTCGCCTGGTCGCGCACCGCGCTCGAGGGCCGTCCCGAGGCGATCGAGTCCCCGCGCCTGACCGCGCTCGCCGACCTCGCGCAGATCGCGCGCGACGCCGACAGCACCGAGACCGCGCTCACGCGCGCGCTCGAGGCGCTGCGCAAGTCCGTCGGATTCGAGAACGCGACGTTCTTCCTCTATGACCGCGCCACCGAGACGCTCGTGCCCGCGGCCACGACCGGGGCCCACGTCGATCTGATTCCCGAGGTCCAGTTCGACCTCGGGCAGGGGCTTTCCTCGTGGGTCGCGCGCTCGCGCCGCCCCGTCCTGCTCGCAGAGTTGCGCGGCGACGAGGACAGCGAGACACCCGGCGCCCGCCCGGGCTCGTTCCTGTCCGTGCCGCTGATCGTCTCGCGCGACCTGGTCGGCGTGCTCAACGTCGGCCACACCCGCCCCGGCGCGTTCACCGAGGCGGACCGGGACCTGCTGTCTGCCGCCGGCGCGATCCTGGCATCGACGCTGTCGCGCCAGGCCGCGTTCGACGAGGCCCGTCGCCGGTCTCTGAGCGACGAACTGACCGGCCTCGCGAACCGCGCGCACTTCGAGATCCGCCTCGCCGAGGAGATCGAGAAATCGCGCCGCTACGGCTACCCGTTCTCGCTCGTGCTGGTCGACCCCGAACGCTTCGCGCTCCTCAACCAGTCCTACGGCCGTGGCTACGGCGACAGCTGCCTGGTCTCGCTCGCCGGCCTTCTCAAGCAGAGCGTGCGCAGGAGCGACGTGGTCGCGCGGCTCGCGCCCGGCGACGAGTTCGTGTTGCTCCTCCCGCACCAGGGCCCCGAGCCCGCGCGCGCGGCGGCGGATCGGATTCGCGTCGCGATCGAGGGCCACTCGTTCCCGCGTCGCCGCCGGTTGTCGGTCCGCCTGGGCGTGGCCACGTTCCCGCAGGACGGGACCGATGCCGAGGCGCTGATCGCGCGGGCGCGCCGGTGAGCTCGACGTCTCCGGAGACGGACCTCCCGGGCCGCATCCTGGTGGTCGACGACGAGGCTGCGGTCGCGGACGTGTTCAGCGACTTCCTCACGCTCATGGGTGGCCACGAGGTCCTGACCTGCTCCTCCGGGCAGGCGGCGATCGATGCGTTCTCCTCCTTCCGTCCGGACGTGGTGCTGACCGACCTCAACCTCGACACCTCGATGTCCGGGCTCGACCTCATGCGCCGCCTGAAGACCATGGACGCGGACCTGCCGGTGATCCTGGTTACCGGGCAGGTCAGTATCCAGAGTGCGATCGCCGCGCTGCGCGAAGGCGCGTACGACTACATCACGAAGCCGTGCGACCTCGAGGAACTCGGCCAGCTGCTCGGCCGCGCGCTCGCGTCGCGCCGCCTGACCGAGACCAATCGCAACCTGATGAAGGAGCTCACGGTCGCGAACGAGATCCTGTCGCGCCACGAGTCCGAGCTGCGGGAGCGCATCCACGTCGCGACCTGGCGCATGCGCACGCTGTTCGAGCTCTCCAAGGAAATCGCGCAGGACCTCGGCTTCGAGTTCCGTGCGAAGCTCGTGTGCGAGAAGGCGCGCCAGCTCGCCGGCGGCGCCGTGGCCGCGCTGTTCGTGCGCCCGGAGGACGAGACCGCGTTCCGACTGCGGGCCTCGGTCGGCATCGACGGCGCGCTGCCCGACCTCGCGTTCGCCGAGGGCGAGGGGCTGTGCGACGATGTCGCCCGCCACCAGACGCCGGTGCGCCGCTCGGGCAAGGGCTTCCACGGCGCGCTCGGCATGCCGGCGCTGACCGCGGACGATCCCGAGGGCGTGCTGGTCGTGCCCCTGCTCGCCGACCACCGCGTGCTCGGGGTGATGGTGGTTGCGGGCAAGGCCGGGAGCTTCACGCAGGACGACGAGGACATCCTCGCGTTGTTCGCCTCGTCGGCCGCGGTGGCGCTCTCGAACTCGCTTTTGTTCGAGAAGACGCTCGAGCTCGAGCGCCTCAAGTCGGACTTCGTGGCCGTCGTCTCGCACGAGCTGCGCACGCCGCTCGCGGTCGTGATCGGCAACCTCGAGCTGGTGTCCGACATCCGGTACTGGAAGCTCGACCCGCAGCAGGCGCAGTTTCTCTCGGCGGCCACGACGAACTCGCACCGGCTGCTCCGCCTGATCAACGACATCCTCGACTTCTCCAAGCTCGAGCACGCCAACCTGCCGATGACGCGCTCGCCGAACCAGCTGGGCGAGGTCATCCGCGAGGCGGCCGAGAACCTGCGGCGCCTGTTCGAGGAGCGCGAGATCAACCTCAGGATCACGATCCCCGAGGACCTGCCGTTCGCCGAGATCGACGAACAGCGCATTGCGCAGGTGCTGACGAACCTGATCTCGAATGCGATCAAGTTTTCGCCCCCCGGCGCCCCCGTCGAGTTGGAGGTGACGCACGACGGCGTCCACGCCACCGTGCGGGTGAGGGACCAGGGGGAGGGCATCCGCCGCGAGGACATGCCGAAACTGTTCCGCAAGTTCTCGCAGCTCGATTCGAAGTCCACCCGCAAGGCCGGCGGAACCGGGCTCGGCCTCGCGATCTCGAAGGGCCTGATCGAGGCCCACGGCGGCTCGATCTGGGCCGAGAGCGAACCGGGGCAGGGGAGTTCGTTCCTGTTCACGCTCCCCTTGCTGCCATTGACCGATGGCGCGCGTGCCGCTTAGCCGCGCCCTTGAACCGGCGAAAGGACTCGCCATGACCGAACGTACGCTGACCGGAAGGACCCGCCGCAGGAAGGGATCGCCCGCGCAAGGACGCCGCGCCGGCGCGAACCGGCCCGCCCACCTGGGCCGCCTCGGCGCGCTGCCGTGGGCCATGCTGTTGCTCTCGTTCAGCGTCGCGCTCGCGGCGGCGGCGGTGTTCACGCGCAAGCCCTTTTGACACTCGCGGATTGTCTGTAGCACACTGCGCACCAGCGGGCGCGTCGATCGCGGCGCGCCCGATCCTTTGACATCTCCGGGGAGATCGATTCGCATGAAGATCCTGGTCACCGGCGGGGCGGGGTTCATCGGTTCGAACGTCTCAGGCCGCTTCCTCGCGCTCGGCCACGAGGTCGCGGTGCTCGACAACCTGAGCACCGGGCGCCGCGAAAACCTCGACCCCCGCATCCGGCTCTACGAGGCGGACCTGATCCAGCCCGAGGCGGTCGAGCAGGTGGTCGCCGACTTCCGCCCCGACGTCGTGGACCATCACGCCGCCCAGATCGACGTGCGGCACTCGGTCGATCACCCGGCGTTCGATGCGAGGACGAACATCCTGGGCGGCATCGGCCTGCTCGAGGCGTGCGTGCGCCACGGCGTGCGCAAGCTGATCTATGCCTCGACCGGCGGCGCGCTCTACGGTGAGGGCCGCCACCTGCCCGCGACCGAGGATCATCCCGCGCACCCCGAGTCGCCATACGGCGTCTCGAAATTCGCGATGGAGCACTACGTGTACTGCTTCCGGCTCCTGCACCACCTGGACGCCACGGTCCTGCGCTACCCGAACGTCTACGGCCCGCGCCAGAACCCGCACGGCGAGGCCGGGGTGAACGCGATCTTCATCGGGCTCATGTGCGAGGGCAAGGCGCCGACGATCTTCGGCGACGGCGAGCAGGTGCGCGATTACGTCTACGTGGACGACGTCGTGTCGGCGAACGAGCTCGCGCTCTCGAAGGGCTCGGGAGAGACCGTGAACCTGGGGTGGGGCAAGGGCGTGTCCGTGAATGACATCGTGCGCGCGCTCAAGACGATCCTCGACTTCAAGGGCGAGGCGATCCACGAGGCGGCGCGGCCGGGCGAGGTGCAGCGCATCTACCTCGACGCTTCGCGCGCGAAGGCCGTGCTCGGCTGGACGCCGAAGGTGACGTTCGAGGAAGGCCTGCGCCGCACCGTCGAGTGGTACCGCACGGAGCGCGCGGCGGGTCGCCGCTAGCTCGAGCGTCGTCAGCGGTGGAGGCGGGCGCCCAGCCGGACTGCCCAGCGGCGCGCGTCGACGCCCGCCACGTGACCGGCGTTTAAGACCCAGTCGCGCCCGGCGCCGAGCGAGAGGTCGATGCCGTCGACCGGCCACCAGCGCGCCTCCGCAGAGGCCCGGCGCGTGCGCTCGACCACCCCCGAGAGCACGCTGCCCACGGCCGCCCCCGAGTCGGGATCGAAGAACTCGCCGAGGCCGCCCTCGCCCAGGTCCTGCTGCGCACCCGAGAGCGCGAACTCGAGCGCCGCCGAGGGTGACCAGCGCGCCTCGCCGAAGACGCCCCGGCTGTCCGGCCCGGCGGGGTCGCCGATCGGCTTGGCGTGGTGGATGAAGTCATCCCCGTAAGACACCGAATAGACATAGCGATAGACCCGCGTGTACTCGAGCCGCCCGGTCCAGCTTCCCGCGCCGACAGCCCCGGTCCCGAGCACGCCGGCCTGGTAGCCGATGCGCGTCGGCGAGCCCCCGATCTTGAGCCCCTGGTCGTCGAGCAGGAACTGCCCGTACACGACCGTGCCGGGCCGCGCCTGCCAGGCGGCGTCGACCGCGGCCATGACGTTGTTGCGCACGCTCGCGCTCGCGCCGGCGCCGCCGGACTGGTCGTGCGCGAGGATCCGTTGGATCCACGTGTAGGGCAGGAGTGGCACGAGGTAGAGCGGCTCCCAGTGCGAGGACTGGTAGCGCGCCGCTTCGGCGAGCCCGATCGTCAGGCGCGGCGAGGGGAACCATTCGATGCGGTGCCCCGCGATGCGCGCGCCGCGTGAGGCGTCGACGTCGCCCGCGAGCGCGATCGCGCGCACGCGCCCGAACAGCGTCGCGCCGAGGTCGAGCGCGGTGACCGGGTCGGCGGTCTCGGACCACAGGAGCGAGCCGGTGCTGCCCGGGCCCCACGCGAAGCCGATCCGGCCGAGACTCGCGTCCAGCCCGTGGCCCGCCAGCGAGGCGTAGGTGTCCTCGCTGTAGGCGATGAAGTCCGACCCGGTCACGAGCTGGTCCGAGAAGTTGTGCCCGTTCTCGACCCGGCCCGCGTAGGCGTCGAGGTGGAGCAGCAGCCCTCCGCTCTCCAGGTTGAGCCGCCCTCCGAAGCGCGAGCGGTCCTCCCACTGCGTGAGGTCCCTGGTCACAATCAGCCCGCCGTCGGCGTAGCCGAAGATGCGCGCGCGCATGCCCTCCTCGTCCGCGGGATCGGTGATCGTCCAGAGTGGGGGCGAGTAGCCGGCGGGTGCCTCGTAGCCCCAGTCGACGAGCTCGCGGCCGAACGCGCGCTCCAATCTCGTGAGCGACGGATCGCGCGAGTCCGGATGCAATCGGCGCGCGCGCGCCACGACGGCCGCGACGGTCCGGCGATCAAGCGGCCGCGTGAACACCGCGATCGACGTGTCGGCGAGCCCCGAGGCGTGCAGGCGCTCGAACTCCTCCTGGATGGGATCGCGCACCGGGATCCACTCGGCGGTGCCTTGCTTGGGCGTGCGTGGGTCCGCCTGCCCCGGGGCAGATTGCGCGGCGAGGCACGCTGCGGCGATGAGCGAGGCGGCGAACGCGGCGCGGTTGCTCACGCGCGCGCGAGCACGGATTCGACCGTGACCCAGTCGCCGCGCTTCGACGACTCCTTGATCGCATCGAGCACGAGCTGGTTCTTGAGCCCGTCCTCGAACGTGGCCGCGCCGGGCACCGTCGCCTGGTTGCGCAGGATCGCGTCCCGGATCGCGGCGGCGTAGAGCAGGAACGCGCGCGCCCACGGCGAGTCGGGCACGCGCGAGCCCGGCGGGGGCAGCGGGGCGTCCTCGACCGAAACCTCGGTGAAGGCGTCCTCGCCGTGCGCGCGCTTCCACAGGCGCTGGTGCTCGTCGAGCAGCAGCGAGCCCTTCTCGCCATGGAGCGCGACGCGCGTCCACGGCTCTTCGCGCGACACCGCCGAGAGCGACAGGTTGACCTCGCCGCCGCCTTCGAGCCTCAGCCACGCGACTGCATAGTCGTCGGACGTGACCGCGCGCGGCCCGCCGGTCTCGGGGTCGGGGCGCTGCGCGATCATGGTCTTGAGGTGCCCGCGCGCCTCCTTGATCTCGCCCACCCACGAGCGGATCGAGTCGACCGCGTGCGAACCGAGCGCGCCGAGCACGCCGCCGCCCTGCGCCTCGTCCGACCACCACGACCACGGCCGCGTCGGGTCGACGCGGAACGCGCCGGCCATGCGGTACTCGATCGTGTAGATGCGCCCGAGGAAGCCCTCCTTCACCAACTCGGCGAGCCGGCGCCGGCGCGGGTTGAAGCGGAGCTCGTGGTCGATCAGGTGGATCTTGCCGCTCGCCTTCGCGGCGGCGTACATCTCGGCGGCCTCGCCGGCGTGGAGCGCGGTCGGCTTCTCGCACAACACGTGCTTGCCCGCGCGCAACGCCGCGAGCGTCTGCGGCAGGTGGAGGTGGGGCGGTGTGCTCACCGCGACGAGCTCGATCTCGGGCACGGCGAGCATGCGGTCGAGATCGTCGAACGCGCGCCTCAGGTCGAACTCCTTCGCGAGGTCGTAGGCGCGCGTCATGTTCCGGCTCATGAGCCCGACGACCTCGAATCCGGGCGTGGCCTGGAAGCAGGGGATCTGGGTCGAGCGGGCAAAGCCCGTGCCCAGGATGCCGACTCCAATCGTGCGATCGCTCATGAGCGAGACCTCGAAGCAGGGGAAGGGGCGGCCGCGCGCAGCGCGGTGGGTAGGCCGACGCTAGGCGCGGGTGCGCGCCGCGTCAAGCCTCCGCACGATCGGGCGCTACGGAGTGGGGCGGGGCTTGCGGCCGGGGAGGCGCTGGACGATCGTTGGCTTGCCGAGTTGGGCGAGGTCTTCGGCGGCCTGGGCGCGGGGGGCGGTGCGCGAGCACGGATCAATCCACCAGGTGCCGGCCAAGCTGTCCGCGTAGAACACGTACGATTCGCCCGCGACGAGCCCGCCGTGCGCATACGCTCTCCACAGCGTGATTTCGCGCCGGGGAATCCCCTTCCAGATCGCACTCATCCGTACCGCTGCGCATTGTGCCGCGGTGGATCGGGCCCCTTGACGAACTGGCGGGATCGCATCGCGCACCGACTCGACTGTGCCCAGGAAGACCATCGGGTGGTGCTTGATCGCCGATTGAGTCGTCTCCGCCACACAACTGGCGTTCGCGACGCAGCCTTCGCCCCACGAGGTGAGGATCAAGGCGATGCCGACCACGGGTGGCAGGAACCGGCTTCTAAGCATGCCATGATCCTAGTTGATACGAGTCGCCAAGTCTATGCAGGGCGGCGGATTAGTTTTGATGCTTCAGATCTTGGAGGAGATGGAGTCCTCTAGCGGGCCCCGGTTTCCCGGGCCCGCAACCCTGTGCTATCCTGCGGCCCAGCATCCTGCCCCCACGACGAGCCGCAGGCAGCCCCGAGGGGCCGCCTCCGGCTCTTCTTGCTCAAGCCACAGGAGTGACGATGGACCAGGGTTCCACCCTCGATTCCGCGGAGAGCAATCCGCAGGCTGCCCCGGCCGAGCCCGTGCCCGGCGCCGGCCTCGACCGGCCGTACCAGCCCGCCGACATCGAGACGCGCTGGTACGAGGCGTGGACCGCGCGCGGCTCGTTCACACCGCCGCCGCCGCCCGAAGGGGGCTCGAGCGAGCGCGCGCCGTTCGTGATCCTGCTGCCGCCGCCGAACGTGACCGGCAGCCTGACACTCGGGCACGTGCTCAACCACACGCTGCAGGACGTGGTGATCCGCTGGAAGCGCATGGAGGGCTCGGTCGCGCTCTGGCTGCCCGGCATGGACCACGCCGGCATCGCAACCCAGAACGTGGTCGAGGCGCTCCTCAAGAAGGAGGGCAAGACCCGCCACGATCTCGGCCGCGAGGCGTTCGTCGAGCGCGTGTGGCAGTGGAAGGAGGAATACGGCGGACTGATCCTGAAGCAGATGCGCCGCCTCGGCGAGTCCGTCGACTGGTCGCGCGAAGTCTTCACCATGGACGAGCAGCGCTCGCGCGCCGTGGCGACCGCGTTCGCGCGCCTCTACGAGAAGGGCCTGATCTATCGCGGCCACTACGTCGTCAATTGGTGCCCGCGCTGCCTGACCGCGATCTCCGACGAAGAGGTGGAGCACGAGGATTCGGAGACGCTGCTCTATCACATCAAGTACCCGGTGGCCGGCACCGAGAAGCACATCACGGTCGCGACCACGCGGCCCGAGACGCTGTTCGGCGACGTCGCGGTGGCGGTGCACCCGAAGGACCGGCGCTACGCGCACCTCGTGGGCAAGACCGCGATCCTGCCGTTCGCGCGGCGCGAGATCCCGATCCTGGCCGACGAGTACGTGGACCCCAAGTTCGGCACGGGCGCGCTCAAGATCACGCCGGCGCACGATGCGAACGACTTCGAGGTTGGCAAGCGCCACGGGCTGGAGCCGATCATCGTGCTCAACCCCGACGGCACGCTCAACCAGCAGACCGGCGACTTCGCGGGCGAAGATCGCTTCGCGGTGCGCAAGAAGATCGCGGACATGCTCGCCGACCGCGGCCTGCTCGCGCGCACCGAGAGCCACAAGTACTCCAAGGCGATGTGCAGCCGCTGCGACAGCGTGATCGAGCCCTACCTCTCGCGGCAGTGGTTCGTGAAGATGAAGCCGCTCGCCGAGCCGGCGCTCCAGGCCGTGAAGAAGAAGCAGGTCAAGTTCTTCCCACCCCGCTGGACGAAGACCTACGGCCACTGGATGACCCACATCCGCGACTGGTGCATCTCGCGCCAGCTGTGGTGGGGACACCGGATCCCGGTGTGGTACTGCGGCGACGCGGCGTGCGGGGCACTCACCGTCTCGGCCGAAACCCCGATCGCGTGCGGCACCTGCGGCAAGGGCGGGCTGACCCAGGACGAGGACGTGCTCGACACCTGGTTCTCGTCCTGGTTGTGGCCGATGTCGACGCTCGGCTGGCCGGACGAGACGTCGGACCTCAAGCGCTTCTACCCGAGCACGTTCCTGGTGACCGGCCCGGACATCATCTTCTTCTGGGTGGCGCGCATGATCATGGCCGGGATCGAATTCCGCGGTGAGCCGCCATTCGCGCACGTGCTGTTCAACGGGATCGTGCGTGACCCACAGGGCCGCAAGATGTCGAAGTCGCTCGGCAACTCGCCCGACCCGATCGCGGTCATGGACGAGTACGGCGCCGACGCCGTGCGCTTCACGGTGGTCTACCTGGCGCCGCTCGGGCAGGACATCCTGTTCGACGCGAAGCGCTGCGAGACCGGCAAGTTCTTCGCCAACAAGCTGTGGAACGCGGCGCGCCTCGTCAAGATGCGCCTCGCCGACACCGACCCGCGCAAGGTCAAGGACAGCCAACTCGAGCTCACGCTCGCCGACCGCTGGATCCTGTCGCGCTACGCGAACTGCGTGAAGGACGTCACGCGGAACCTCAAGACCTATCGCCTGAGCGAGGCCGCGCAGGCGCTCTACCAGTTCACGTGGCACGAGTTCTGCGACTGGTACCTCGAGATGATCAAGCCGCGGTGGACTCCGGCGGCCGACGGCTCGCTGCCCGACCAGAGGGACGCGCTCACCGCCCGCGTGGTGGCGTCGCGCGTGCTCGACGGCATCCTCCACCTGCTCCACCCGTTCATGCCGTTCGTGACCGAAGAAATCTGGCAGGCGCTGCCGCACTCGGGCGACACCATCACCACGTCCGCGTGGCCCAAGGCCAAGAAGGCCTGGTTCGACGCGGAGGCCGAGGAGCAGGTGGCCTTCCTCAAGGAAGTCGTGGTCGCGATCCGCAACATGCGTTCGGAGATGAACCTCCCGCCGGTCAAGATCGTGAACGCGGTCGTGCGCGCCGACGGCGCCGCACTCCAGGCGCTCGAGGCGAACCGCGCCACGCTCGGCCCGCTCGCGCGGGTGGGCGAGTGGACGTTCGGCCCCAAGGCGCAGCGCCCGGGCGTCGCCGCCTCGTCGATCGTGCGCGGGGTCGAGGTGTGGATCCCGCTCGCGGGCCTGATCGACATCGAGGCCGAGCGCCAGCGCCTGACGCGCGACGTCGACAAGGTGATGGGCGACCTCGAGGGCACGAAGAAGAAGCTCATGAACCAGGACTTCCTCGCCAAGGCGCGCCCCGACGTGGTTCAGCGCGAGAAGGACCGCCTCGAACTGCTCGACCAGACGGTCGGAAAGCTCAAGAAGGCGCTCGAAGCCCTTCGCGCCTAGCGATTTTCAGGGAAACGAAACCGGGTCCGGGGACGACTCCATGGACGAGTCCACCCGGAGCAACCCGCCCACATCCACGCCCTGCGCCGCCTGTGCGCCGGGGCCCGGAGGAACCGACATGCAAGGACGTCCCCGCTCCGTTGACAAGGCCCGCGCGGTCGCGGCGCTCGTCGCCGCCCTTCTCGCCGCGCCGGCGGTCCACGCCGCCGAGCGCGACCTCACGGTCACGGTCTACAACTCGAACCTCGCGCTGGTGAAGGACAGCCGCGCGCTCGACCTCGGCGCCGGCCGGCAGACGTTCTCGCTGACCGACGTGTCGGCGCAGATCGACCCGACCTCGGTCCACCTCGAGGGCAAGGGGCAGGGCGTGCTGTCGGTGCTCGAGCAGAACTACCGGTTCGACCTCGTGTCGGCCGAGAAGGTGCTCGAGCGCTACATCGACAAGGACATCACCGTCGCTGGCAAGGACGGCAAGACGACCTCGGGTACGCTGCTGTCGTTCGACGGCGCGAGCCTCGTGATCAATCGCAAGCCCGGGATCTCGATCATCAATCGCATGGAGGTCAAGGAGGTCCAGTTCCCGGACCTGCCGGGTGGCCTGATCACCAAGCCGACGCTGGTCTGGCTGCTCGACAACGGCGGGGCGGCAAAGCGCGATGCCCAGCTCTCGTACCTCACGGGCGGCCTGTCCTGGCACGCCGAGTACGTCGCGGTGCTCGACGAGAACGACAAGAACCTGTCGTGGTCGGGCTGGGTCTCGCTCGAGAACAACTCCGGCACGAGCTACCCGAACGCCCGGCTCAAGGTCGTGGCGGGGGACGTGAACCGCGTGCAGGACCAGCCGGTCCCGATGTCGCGCGGCAAGTTCGAGACGCTCGCGATGTCGGCCGACGCGGCGCAGGGCTTCGAGGAGCAGGCGTTCTTCGAGTACCACCTGTACACCCTGGCGCGCCCGACCACGCTCGCCGACAAGGAGACCAAGCAGCTCTCCCTGTTCCCGACGTCGTCCGTCGCCTCCCAGAAGTTCTTCACCTATGAGCGCCAGCGCGACCCGAAGAAAGTCCGCGTCACCATGGAGTTCAAGAACTCGGCGTCGGCGGGGCTCGGCATGCCGCTGCCGATGGGCAAGGTGCGCGTCTACAAGGAGGACAAGTCGGGTGCGCAGGAGTTCGTGGGCGAGGACCGGATCGACCACACGCCGAAGGACGAGACCGTGCGCCTCACGATCGGCAACGCGTTCGACGTCACCGGCGAGTACCTGCAGACCGACCAGCGCCGGATCTCCGACAGGGAGGTCGAGACCTCGCACCAGATCAAGATCCGGAACCACAAGACCGAGGCGATCACGGTCAAGGTGGTCGAGCACGCGGGCGGCGACTGGCGGGTGACGACCTCGTCGCAAGACTTCGTGAAGAAGGACGCCAGCACGCTCGAGTTCACGGTCACGGTGCCGGTCGACGGCGAGAAGGTCGTGACCTACACGCTGCGGCAGAAGTAGCGCCCTGCTTCGGGCGTCGCTCTGGCGGGTATCGGCCCGCGGACTCGATTCTCGAGTTCGCGGGCTTCTTCGTGCGCGGGAACCTGCCCCGGGCCAGGTTCCATCCCGGTCGGAGCTAGAGACCCGCACCTGCGCCGGCGCAAGTTGGGGCTGACGGGGACTGCAGGCGGGAACACACCCCCGGGGCGAGTTGGTTGAGCTCACGAAGATGTCCTGGGTCATGCAGGGTTCGGCGGACACCAAGAACCTGTACTTGCGCCGGCGCAAGTCCGATCGACGGGAATGCACCGCCGAACTTGCCCCGGGGCAAGTTGATCGAGCGCATGAACACGTCCCGGGACATGTTCCGCGATGAAGCACCCGCCTGAACAGGCCTCAGAAGCAAGTTCAGCCCGGACCGCCCACAGAGTCACCATGGACCGGGAGATGTCCGGGTCGCCGACGGCCGCCGCCCTTTTTCGGGCCGCCCCCTCTGTCCGTGGTATTCTAGGAGTGACCTCCCAAGCGGACCTCGATCCAATTCCGAGATCGCCACAAAGGCCCGGGCTGCCCTGCCCGGTCCTGCGCTGCACCCCGTACCCACAGAGGCGATCATGGCCAGTTGTCCCAACGATTCGCGACGCCGTGAGTTCAATGCCATGGCGATGCAATACGCCGAGAGCCGGCTGCCGGCCGGCACCCAGCCGTTCGGCCGCGTCTACGGATTCACGCGCAAGGACTGGATGAAGGGCAAGGTGCCGATGGACCAGGTGGCGGGCTTCCTGGTGGAGTGCAACCGCCACGCGCTGGCGTTCGAAGTGCGCGGGGCCTCGGTGATCTTCCGCCAGCATCTCGACGACCACCGCGACTACGCCTGCTTCGACGTGCCGCGCGCCTGGACGCTCGAGTTGAACGAGGAAGACGAGGCTCTCGTGGTGCGCGAGCCCAGCTTCGGCCGGCCCCGCACGCACGACCAGATCATCCTGCTGACCCCCGCCGGCAACCCGATCGACCCCAGCTATCGGTCCTTCCGCCCCGAGACCGGCGACGTCATCATTCGCATCTTCGAAGGGCTGCACGCGCCGGTCGCCGTCGCGGGCGAGCCGTTGACCAAGCCGGTCACCAAGCCCGCCGCCAAGGTGAAGGCCGTCGCCGCCGCCGCCGCCGGGGCCTAGCTCCGGGGTTGGCCGCGGACGGTGACCCGCACGTCGACATCGAGCAGACTGTGGGCGCAACGACGAAAGCCCCGGCCAACCGGCCGGGGCTTTCGCGCATTGTCCAGAGCGAGTAAGTCGGCGAAGCTGCCGCGTCAGCCGATGACCACGACCCGGTTCGTGCGCACCACCGAACCGGCGCGGAACGTCGCGTAGTACACGCCCGGGGGCACCGCCACGCCCCGGCTGTCGGTCCCGTTCCACGTCACGCGGTGAGTCCCTAGCGCCTTCGGGCCGCTGTCGAGCACCCGTACCAGGCGGCCGCCCACGCTGTGCAACTCGAGGGACACGGTGGCCGATCCTCCCGGCGCCGCGAGATCGGTCCCCAGCGCGTACTCGAACACCGCGTTCGCGCCGCGAACCAGCGGATTCGGCGCCGGCGCCGCGAACGACGTCGTCGTGCCGGACGTCGGCTCCACGCCCACCGGCGGACACGCCGCGATCTGCACGTTGTCGAGGTACCAGCCGTCGAACTCGAGATTCGCATCGGACTCGAGCCGGAAGCGGACGTTGATCCGCTTGCCGTGGAACGCCGAGAGGTCGAGCGATGCATGTCGCCAGTCCTCGGGATTCGCGACGTTGTCGCTCCAGGCCGGGTCGCTGCCGGCGTCGTAGGCCGCGAGGGTCGACCAGCTTCCGCCGTCGTCGTCCGACACCTCGACCAGGCCGCGATCGCACGGCTCGGGCGTGCAATGCTCGGTGATGCAGATGTGGTCGAACTCGAGCGTCGCATAACCGGCCAGGATGACGTCCGCGGGCACGCCGAAGACCGCAATCGCGTTGTTCTTGCAACCGCTGGCCCCGGTCGGGCAGCCGCGGTAGACGCCGGCGGGGCTGTCGGTGAACGCCCACGTTCCGGTCTTCGCGAACGGGGTCACGCCCCAGCCGTTCGTTTCCTTGATCCACAGGCTGGCGGAACCGTCCTCGAACCCGTCGGCGGCCACGCAATCGACCTTCCCTGCGAACGCGTAGTCGGAGACGATCGCGGTCTCGCCGCACTCGGCCGACTTGCCGGATACCCCGTAGCGGTAGAGCCCGCGGCTCTCGAGGAACTGGTAGCTCGTGACATTGCCGGGAACGGCGCCGACGATCGTGCCGTTGCGATAGACGTGAATGCTGTCGTAGGCGGCACCATTCGACCAGGTCAGGGCGACATGATCCTGGATGTCGCTCCCGTGATCGGCGGTCGCGGTCAGGCCGGCCGGGGCCGCGCAGGCCGAGGTCCGCGGCCGCGCGAACGCGAGCAGGGAGTACTCGGCCCAGTCCGTGTTCGTGCCGACATGCGTGGCACGGACATAGAACGTGCCACCGCTCGGCGCCAGGAAGTCGACGCGCGCGTCGCGCACCGAGATGTCTGAATTGTCGTTGGACGCGATCACGGAACCACCCGCGCTCAAGACCTCGAGCCGCGCGTCGGAGGCGCTGAACTCGCAGCGCGCCTCGAAGCCGTAGCGCTGACCCGCCGTGGCCGAGAACGACACCACGTCGTCGTCGCCGACATCGAAGATCGTGTGCGCCTGCGGCGACGGATGGTTCTGACAACCGAGCGTGGTCGCCCCGGAGTGCCAGTCCGACGCCTGGTCGGTGTCGGTCCCGTTGACGTTCCGCGCGAGGCCGTTCGGCGCCGAGGGGGAATCGAGCAACCCGCTGTAGGCGAGCCCGGCCGGCGTGGGCGTTCCATTGTCCACGCCGTTGGAGCCTCTCCAGCGCACGAAATCGACCGGCGCCCGGGACGGATCGCGCAGCAGGCAGGCGCCGTCGAGGCCGGGATTCCAGGACGCATTGAACGCGGCGCGATTGCCGGCATACAGGTGGTAGCGGCCGTTCGAGGTCGCGTCCGCGCCCTCGTGGACGGCGACGCACTCGCCGGCGTCGAGCGTGAAGGTCGGGAACGAATAGACCCGTGTGGGATCCTGCGTCGTGCCGTTCGCGAACACTTCAATCTGCCAGCCGGTCAAATCGACCGCGGCCTCGCCGGTGTTCATGAGCTCGATCGCATCCGCGGCGCCGAGCTCGAGCTCGTTGATCACGACCTTGCCCCCGGGGCTCACGGTGTAGGCCACCGGGAGGATGGGACGCGCCGAGGCGATCGCGTCGTCCGGCTCGGCGGTATCCGGATAGAACGGCATCTTTGCCAGGGTCACGAAGATCTCGTCCATGCCCGGCTTCTGGAACGCGGCGCCATTGCGCACGAACCATCCCTGGTAATAGTCCTCGACGGTGATCGAGTTGCCGGCAGGAAGCCCGAGCAGGTACACGTGCTCGATGCCGTACGCCTGGGCGTCGGTGGTCTCGAAGCTCTCATCGTCGACGCCCGGGCTGGCGTCCGGCGTGCTCGCGCCGTCCACCATGTCCCAGAGCGCCGACGTGACATTGGTCTCGTTGGCCGACCCGCGCTGACCGATCGGCGCACCGGTGTTCGCGAACTTGCCGGTCTCGAAATCGTAGGAGAACGAGAGTCCCCCGGGCGTGCCGACCGGCGGCGGAATCGTGAGGTCGGCGTACAGGCTGACCAGCCGGTCCACCGGTTGGCCCAGCAGGTTGAGGTGGTTGGTCGCGCGCCACTCGCGCACCTTCGCGCAATGGTACGTGGCCGTTCCCTCGCCGTATGCCAGAAGCACGTTCGCGTTGTTGTCACCGATGAAGTGCGCGCCCCCGGGGTTGTCACTGCGCGAGTAGATGTCGTCGAACCAGTGCCCGGTCTCGTGGAGGATCACGGTGTCCGACCAGCCGTCGGTGTCCGGGGCGCTCGGGTCGGCGCCGATGAAGATGCCCTGCTGCGAGTAATTCGAGCCGAACTGGGGCGGCGGATTGCTCGGTGTCCCGGTCGCCTTCCAGGCGTAGACCAGGAATTCGCCCGCAGTCGGAAGCGCGCCGTTGACGGCGGGCAGGCCGACCCAGTCGAAGAAGTCCACGCCGCAGTCGAAGATGTTGAACGCTTGGGCGACACCCGTGCCGTCCGGGTCCTGGATCAGGTAGTCCCCGACCGCGAGATCGTTCGCCGGCGGGTGCGCCAGCGTGGTCGCCGTCGAGATCGAGTAAAGCTGGGAGCCGGTGAGAATGAGCCCGCCGCCGGTCGGGATGCGCGTGAAGTTGTCGACCACGCGCAGCTGGTAGCCGGCCGGGCGCCCGTCCGTAGTCGCGCGCACGAACAGGGTGACCGGCGCGACCTGGCCCGTGACCGACAGCGAGTACGTCCCGTCGGCGCCGGTCGAGCCGCTGGCGAGCGTCTGTTGGGTCGCGGCATTGACGACCTGCACGAGCGCATGGCGGATCGGCAGGTTCTGGACGGCGCCGGTGTAGCCATTGCCGTCGAACAGCCGGTCTTCGTAGAGGAATCTCCCGCTCACGGTGAACGCGGAGGCGGAAGAGGCCGCCCCGGCGAGGAGCACGCCGGCGAGCAGGGAGGCGAACCACGTGCGTGCGAGGGTCGTCATCGGTCGATCCTCCGCGCCGGGGCGTTCAGCAGCCGCTCGCCGCTCGCCGTGGTCACGGCGGTGAGGATCTCGGTCGGGCCGTCGGGCAGTACGTTGAACGCGGCGCCGCGGGTCAGCAGTCCGTTCGGACCCTCGCCCGAGACCTGGAACTGCACCAGCGTGCGCGCGCCTGATGCCGGGAGCACCACGCGGAAGGTCGCGTCCGTCGGCCGGCCCGCGCGGAGGTTCCCGAGCGCCACGCGCCGAGGTCCGACCAGGCTCGCGTCGCCGGAGGAGAGCACTCGCGCCTCGGCCCGGGCGAGACCGGTGATCGAGGTCGAGCGCACGCGGAAACGCACGCTCGCACCGCGATGGATCGGGTCGAGCGCTTCGACCCGGACAGAAACGGGATGTTCGATCGCCCCGGTGCACACCACGGTGCGGGGGGCCGTCGGCGCTGGGGTTCCGAGCGCCAGTGCCGGGGCGAGGAACAACAGCGCCCCGACAAGGAAAGCGGTACGAGGCAACATGGACGGCCTCCTTAGGGGTTGGAGCGGCAGACGACGACCCCGTGAGGATGGAACAGGGGACTTGAGAAAGAATTGACCCCCGGCTCCCGCGCTGCCTCCCGGCCCCCAAAGGAGGGTTCGGGCCGGCCGAGGCGGGAACTCCGTCGGCGCCTCGTGGTATGGTGGGCCTCCCATGAACGGATTCCGCATTCACCGGCCCTACGAGCCGCAGGGCGACCAGCCCAAGGCCATTCAAGAGCTCGTGCGCGGTCTCAAGCGCGGCTACGAGCATCAAGTCCTGCTTGGGGTTACCGGCTCCGGCAAGACCTTCACCATTGCCAATGTGATCGCCGAGATCGGGCTGCCCACGCTCGTGCTCTCCCACAACAAGACGCTCGCCGCCCAGCTCTACGGCGAGTTCAAGGGGTTCTTCCCCGAGAACGGCGTCGGCTACTTCATCTCCTACTACGACTACTACCAGCCCGAGGCCTACGTCCCGGCGACGAACACGTACATCGAGAAGGACGCCAGCATCAACGACGACATCGACCGCATGCGGCTGTCGTCGACCGCGATGCTGCTCGAACGCAAGGACGTCGTGATCGTGGCCTCGGTGTCGTCGATCTACGGGCTCGGGTCCCCGGGCGAGTTCAAGGGGCTGATGCTCGACGTCTCCCAGGGCGGGCGGCTCGACCGGGACCGCCTGCTCTCGCGCCTGATCGAGATCCAGTACACGCGCAACGAGTTCGAGTTCACGCGCGGCACGTTCCGCGTGCGCGGCGAGGTGATCGAGATCCGCCCCGCCTACGAGGAGTACGCGGTGCGCCTCGAGTTCGACGACGACGTGGTGAGCCGCATCTCGATCGTCGATCCCCTCACCGGCAACGTGATGCGGCGGCAGGACCGGCTCGCGCTCTACCCGGCGAAGCACTTCGTGCTGTCGCGCGGCAAGATCGACCCGGCGCTGCGCAGCATCCGCCGCGAGCTCGACGAGCGCCTGCTCGAGCTCGAGTCCCAGGGCAAGCTGCTCGAGGCACAACGGCTCCGCAACCGCACCGAGTACGACCTCGAAATCCTGAAGGCGATCGGCTACTGCCCGGGCATCGAGAACTACTCGCGCCACCTCTCGGGCCGCGCGCCGGGCGATCGCCCGGAGTGCCTGCTCGATTACTTCCCCAAGCCGTTCCTGCTGGTGATCGACGAGTCGCACGTCACCGTGTCGCAGGTCGGCGCGATGTACGAGGGCGACCGCTCGCGCAAGCAGACGCTGATCGACTATGGGTTCCGGCTGCCCTCCGCGCTCGACAACCGCCCGCTCAAGTTCGGCGAGTTCGAGTCGCTCGTGGGGCCCACGATCTACGTGTCCGCGACGCCCGCCGACTTCGAGATCCGGAAGACCGGCGGGGTCGTGGTCGAGCAGCTGATTCGCCCCACGGGGCTGGTCGATCCGGTCGTCCAGGTGCGGCCGATCGCGGGCCAGGTGCGGCCGATCGCGGGCCAGGTCGACGACCTGCTCGGCGAGATCCGTAAGCGCGCGGCGCGCAGCGAGCGCGTGCTCGTCACCACGCTGACCAAGCGCATGGCCGAGGACCTGACCGATTACCTGCACGAGATGGGCGTCAAGGTGCGCTATCTGCACTCCGACATCGACGCGCTCGAGCGCGTCGAGCTGCTGCGCGGGCTCAGGCTCGCCGAGTTCGACGTGCTGGTCGGCATCAACCTGCTGCGCGAGGGGCTCGACCTGCCCGAGGTCTCGCTGGTCGCGATCCTCGACGCCGACAAGGAGGGCTTCCTGCGCAGCGAGCGCTCGCTCATCCAGACGGCGGGGCGCGCCGCGCGGCACGTGGGCGGCGACGTCATCCTGTACGCCGACAAGATGACCGGCTCGATGGCGCGCGCGCTCGAGGAGACCGGCCGCCGCCGCGAGGCGCAGCTCGCCTACAACGCCGCGCACGGCATCACCCCGCGCTCGATCCAGAAGTCGATCGAGGACGTGATGAAGATCACGGCCGTCGCCGACGCGCGCTACGACGAGGAGGAGGACCGCGCGAAGGCGCGCATCGCCGGCGCGATCGGCGCCTCGCCCGGGCAGGTCGAGCACGCGCTCGAGCGCAATGACGTGATCGGGATGATGGCGCAGATCGAGCGCGAGATGCTCGCCGCCGCGCGCGCGCTCGACTTCGAGCGCGCCGCGAGCCTGAGGGACCGGCTCGAGGAGCTGGCCTCGCAGGCGCTGCTCTCCGGCGCGATCGCGCACGACGAGGCCGCGCGCGCGATCGGCGAGACCCGCACCCGCGCGCGCGCCGCCTCGGCCTCCGCGGCGAGCGTGCGCCCCGGCGAGCCGACCGCGCCGCCGCGTGGGCGCGCGCGCTCGGGCCGCCTCGCCGACGGGCGCCCGGCCGGCGCGGCGAACGACGGCCCCGCGCGCGGCGAGCGCGGCGGCCCGGACGTCGTGCCCGGCGAGGACCCGGTGCGGCGCGCGGCGCGCAAGCCCAGGAGCATGGTGCCCGCGCGCCTCAAGAGGAAGTTGCGCTGAAGCTCGACGCCTTCGCCCGGCCGCTGGTCGCGCTCGCGCTCACCGAGGACGTCGGGGGCGGCGACGTGACCACGCTCGCCTGCGTCGAGCCGGGCACGCGCGCGGACGCGGTGCTGCTCGCGAAGCAGGACGGTGTGCTCGCGGGGCTCGACCTCGCGCGCATGGCGTTCGAGCTGGTCGACGACCAGGTGCGCTTCGAGCCGACGGCGAGCGACGGTGACGCCACGCGGCCGGGCCTCGTGGTCGCGCGCGTCTCGGGGAGCGCGCGCTCGCTGCTGACGGCCGAGCGCGTGGCGCTGAACTACGTCCAGCGGCTCTCGGGCGTCGCGACGCTCACGCGCCGCTACGTCGACCGCCTCGCCGGCACCGGCACGCGCGTGCTCGACACGCGCAAGACCACGCCCGGCCTGCGCCGCCTCGAGAAGTACGCGGTCTCGGTGGGGGGCGGGCACAATCACCGCCAGGGCCTGTTCGACATGTACCTGGTCAAGGACAACCACATCCGGGCCGCGGGCAGCCTGACCAAGGCGGTCACGCGCATTGCCCTGGAGCGCGACCCTTACTCGCTGCTCGAGGTCGAGTGCGCCTCGCTCGACCTCGTGAAGGAGGCCCTCGCACTCGACGTCGACCGCATCCTGCTCGACAACATGAAGCTCGAGGACGTGGCGAAGGCGATCGCGCTCGTCGACGGGGCCGGTGCACCGGGGCGGGTCTCGCCTCGACGGTCCGGGCACGCGCGGCGCTGGCCCGAGCTCGAGGTCTCGGGCGGGATGACGCTCGAGACCGTGCGCCCGGCCGCCGAGCTGGGCGTCGACTACGTGTCGGTCGGGGCGCTCACGCACTCGGCGCCCGCGCTCGACCTCGCACTCGACTTCGTGGAGCTCGGCTAGGCGCGTGGCGGCCGCGAACGAACTGCCGGCGCGCTACTACGACCGCGTCCCGTCGACCAACGACGTGGCGTGGACCGAGGGCCGCGCCGCGTTTCGCGAGCTCGGGCAGGCGTTCCTCGGCGTGGTGGCGAACGGGCAGACCGAGGGCCGCGGCCGCGCGGGCCGGACGTGGAGTTCGCCGGGCGGCGGATTGTACCTGTCGTGCTACCTCCATCTCGCCTGGCCGCCCGAGCTCGCGGCCATGCTCACGCTCGCGGCCGGGCTCGCGGCGCGCGCGGCGATGACGCAGGCCGCGGGGGTGACCCCGCATCTCAAGTGGCCGAACGACCTGCTCGCGCCCGACGGCAGCGGGCGCAAGCTGGGGGGCATCCTGACCGAGACGCGCAGTGACGGACCTCGCATCGCCGACGCGGTGGTCGGCCTCGGCCTCAACCTGCGCACGCCCGAAGGTGGCTTCGACGCGCCGGGTGAGTCGCGGCCCGTCGCGCTCGATGAGTTCATGCCAGCCGGGAGCGTTCCCGCGCCGGCGGTGCTCGCGCCGGTCGTGATGCAGGCGCTCCACCATGAAGTGCGGCGTCTCGACGAAGAGGGCCCGGGCGACGTGGTCGAGCGCGCGCGCGACGCGATGTCGATGTGGGGGCGCCGCGTGTCGGCGCAGGTCGGGGCGCGGGCGATCGACGGCGTGGCGAAGGACCTCGCAAAGGACGGCGGGCTCGTGATCCGGCTCGACTCCGGCGCCGAGATCGTGCTCCACGCCGGCGACGTGCGCGTGCGCTGGAACGAGGCGTGATCCCGTGACCGATTCCGCGAAGCCCCTGCCGCCCGACCTCGGCCCGCCCGACGGCGTCGTCGCGTCCGGCACGAGCGGACGAGAAGCGCGCGGCGAGGACGAGGCCGATGGCGCCCGCAGCGCGCGCCTCGACCGCGCGGAGGCGGCGAACCGGAGAGACCCCGACCTCGGGCGCTCCGGCGGCGGGCCGGGCGACGACATCAAGGACGAGCGGACGCTCGAGGAGGAGTACGGCCGCCCCGCAATGTCCCTGCTCGGCCACCTCGAGGAGCTGCGCCGGCGGCTCGTGCGTTCGACGCTCGTCATCCTGCTCGGGGCCGGGCTCGGCTGGTGGCTGTCCGGCCCGGTGCTGGAGTGGACGATCCTCCACACCGTCGGCCACGTCGTGATCCTCGATCCGCTCGAGGGGTTCACCGAGCGCTTCAAGCTCGCGCTCGTCCTCGGCGGCTGCGTCGCGATGCCGTTCGTGCTCTATCAGCTGTGGGCGTTCGTCCTGCCGGGCCTGTTCCGCCGCGAGCGCCGCCTGCTCCTGCCGTTCGTGTTCACTTCGCTGCTCCTGTTCTTCTCCGGAGCCGCGACCGCGATCTTCCTCGTGGTTCCGATCGTGCTCGAGGTGCTCGAGTCGTTCGCCACCGCGAGCATGCGGCAGGACATTCGGCTTTCCAGCCTGCTGGGATTCATCTATAACCTCGCGCTGGCCACCGGCGTCGTGTTCCAGTTGCCGCTGGTGGCGGGCGCGCTCGCCGCGCTGCGCATCGTGACCGCGGGCTGGCTGGCGAAGCAGTGGCGCATCGCGATCGTCGCCACGTTCGTCGTGAGCGCGCTCATCACGCCGGGGGACGTGGTCACCGCGCAGATCATTCTGGGCCTGCCCCTGATCCTCCTGTATGCGCTCTCGATCGGTGTGGCCTACGTCGTCCAACGCCTGCGCAAGGAAGACCCCGAGGAGACGACATGACCAAGGTGACCAGGAACCGCCGCGCGACGCCGCATGGCCCCGCGCTGCTCGCCGTCGACGTCGGCAACACGGAGATCACGCTCGGCGTGTTCCAGGACGACGACCTCGTCCTGTCATGGCGGCTGAGCAGCCAGCCGCGAACGCCCGACGAGACCATGCTCCTGCTCCGGCAATTGCTCGCGCCCGAGGCGATCGACCTCGCCGGCCTGCCGGCCGTGCTGTGCTCGGTCGTGCCGGCGGTGACGCGGGGCTTCGTCGACGCGCTCGCGCAGCTGACCGGAATCCCGCCGGTGATCGTCGGGCCCGACACGGTGCCGGCGATGCCGGTGCGCTATCTCGAGGTGGGGGCGGTCGGCCCGGATCGCCTTGCAAATGCCGTCGCCGCGCGCGCGCTGCACGGCACGCCGGCGATCATCGTCGACCTCGGCACCGCCACGACCTTCGACGTCGTGGGCGAGGACGGCGATTACCTGGGCGGCGCGATCGCGCCCGGCATGGCGACCTCGGCCGACGAGCTGTTCCGGCGCGCGGCCCGGCTCGGCCGCATCGAGCTCGCACGGCCGGAGCGCGTGATCGGCCGCACCACCGAGGAGAGCATGCTCTCGGGCATCGTGCTCGGGCACGCGGGCATGGTCGACACCATGGTGTCGCGCATCCTGGTCGAGCTCGGCGGGGACGCACGCGTGGTCGCGACCGGCGGACTTGCGCGCCTGCTCGAGGGCGAGGCCACGACGATCGAGTCCTTCGACGAGCGCCTCACGCTCAAGGGCCTGCGCCTGATCCACGATGCCGCGGCGCACCCCGAGACCATCGCCGCGTGGACGCGCAAGCAGGAGGCGCGCGCGAAGAGCCGCGCCCGGGCGACGACCGACGAACCCGAGCGCGAGCCCAAGAGCGCGCGCGAGTCCGCGCCGGCGCCCGCGCGCGCGGCCATCAAGCGGACGGCGCGCCGCGCGCCCGCCGCAGCGCCGCGGGCTGCCGAGCCCGCGCCGCCGGCGAAGCCCGCAGCGAGCACCGAGGACGAGGCGGGCGCCCGGCGGCGTCGCGGCCGCCGCGGCGGCCGTCGCGGCCGCGGAGGACGGAGCTGAGGCCGCGATGTCCCGGGGGATCCTCGAGGGCGAACCGGCCCGGCGCGCGATCGCGCGCGGCGCGGAGCAACTGGCGCGCGCCGTCCGGGTGACGCTTGGTCCGCGCGGGCGCACCGTGCTCGCCTCGCGCGGCCTCTCCGGTCCCGCGATCACGAACGACGGCGCCGCGGTCGCGCGCGAGGTCGAACTTCCCGATCCCTTCGAGAACCTGGGCGCGCGCCTCGTGCGCGAGGCCGCGCAGAAGACCAGTGACGAAGCGGGCGACGGCAGCACGACTGCGACCGTCCTGGCGCATGCGATCGTCGTGGGCGGGCTCGCGCACCTGTCCCAGGGCGCCGCGCCGGTTCAGCTGCGCCGCGGCATCGAGCACGCCGCGCGCGCGGTCAGCCGGCACGTGCGCGCGCAGGCGCGCCCGCTCGCCACGCGCGACGAGCGGCTCGCGGTCGCCGCGATCGCCGCCGGTGGCGAGCTCGCCGTCGCCGCACTGGTCGAGGACGCGCTCGCGCAGGTCGGGCCGGAGGGCGCGGTGACGCTGCGCCCGGGGCCCGGCACGGAGCCCCGGCTCACGATCACCCCGGGGTTCGCGTTCGCGCGCGGCTGGCTCTCGGCCTACTTCGTGACCGCGCCCGAGGACATGCGCTGCGTGCTCGAGCAGCCGCTCGTGCTGCTCGCCGATGCGCGGCTCGACCGCGTGGCCGACGTCGCGCCCGCGCTCGAGGCCGCGCGCGCGGCCGGCCTGCCGCTGCTCGTGATCGCCGAGGACGTCGAGGGCGAGGCGCTGCAGACGCTGGTCGTCAACCAGCTGCGCGGCGTCGCGCAATCGTGTGCCGTGCAGGCGCCCGGGATGGGCGGCGCCCGCAGCGCCTGGTTCGCGGACCTCGCGCGCGCGACCGGCGCGACGCTGTTCGCACCCGAGCTCGGCGGCGCCGCCGCGAGCGCCGAGGCCGCATCGCTCGGCCGGCTCGAACGCGCGGTGATCGAGCGCGCGCACACCACGCTTGCGTTCGACCACGCGAGTGGCGCGGCCGGCGGAGTCGCGACGATCGAGGTCGGCGGCGCCTCCGACGAAGCGCGCGCGCACGCGCACGCGCATTTCGAGGACGCGCTAAGGGCCCTGCGCTCGGCGCTCAGCGAGGGTGTGGTGACCGGCGGGGGCGTGGCGCTGCTGCGCGCGCGCGATGCCGCGCTCTCCGTGCCGCTCTCGGGCGACGCGAAGGCGGGCGCGGCGACGGTCGCGGGCGCGGTGCTCGAGCCGGCGCGCTGGATCGCGCACAACGCGGGCGCGGACGGCGACGCCATCGTGGCCGAGCTCCAGGGCGCGTCGGGCGCGACCGGGTTCGACGCCTCGATCGGCCGAATCGTCGACCTGTCGCGGGCGGGCATCCTCGATTCCGCGCGCGTGGTGCGGATCGCGCTCGAAAACGCGGCTGCGGTCGCCGGGTTGATCCTGACCACCGAGACCCTGGTCGTCGACGAGGGTGAGGAGCCCCCGTCCGAGGGGGGCGAGACGCCCGGGTAGGCTCCAAGTGGTGTCCGAATCGACTCTTCCCAAACGGGGGAGGACTACGGTAAGGTCCGTCGTCGAGCCCACCGACCGGGCGGCGTCACTCACGCGATCCGACGGATCCCCAACGGAAACCCCAAAGGTCCGAGCCAATGAACGGGAAGTCCATGAGCCGTGTCCCTGCCCGCGTCGGCCGCCTGCCGGCCCTCCTAGCGTTCGCCTTCGCCGCCCTGCTGGCCTCGGGCTGCGTGTCCTATCGCGTGCACGTCCAGGTCACGCCCGACGGCAAGGTCGACATGACCGAGCACGCCGAGGCGATGCCCGGCATCATGGACTCGCTGCACGTCGAGCCGCGCCTTGCGTGGTCGGCGTTCGAGGCCACGGTGGAAGGTCGCGGGGGTAAGTTCACGAAGGACACCGAGGATACGACCGTCGCCGCCAGGGTCGTGACCGGCACCTACCAGCTCGACAGCTGGGCCGAGCTCGGCCAGCGCGGCCAGGCGTTCAAGGGGATCGACGAGGGCGAGAAGCGCACGCGTCCCGCGAACGTGCAGAGCGAGATCAAGGACCAGTACTTCTACAAGGACACCGATCTCTCCTACAAGCTCGAGCTCGCCGAGCCCGAGGGCGCGACGGTGGACTCGGTCGCACTGCCGTACGCCGAGCGGGCGACCGGCTCGCTCGAGCTCGTCGTCCCCGGCTCGATCATCAAGACCAACGCGACGCAGCGCTCGGGCAACACGCTGACCTACCCGCTCGCCTACGGCAAGACGCTCGACGTCCAGGTCTCGTTCCGCGAGTGGCAGTGGGTCTCGATGGTGTCGGTCCTGCTGGTCGCGATCTTCCTCGGCTCGCTCGCGCTCCAG
Source organism: Candidatus Eiseniibacteriota bacterium (assembly GCA_046598045.1). GTDB lineage: Bacteria > Eisenbacteria > RBG-16-71-46 > RBG-16-71-46 > DASYSL01 > JANPEF01. The sequence goes on along the minus strand of JBKJJJ010000107.1, from coordinate 15,078 downwards.
GGCCTCAAGCGCTACGGGCAGAAGGGCAAGAAGCGCCCGGCCTGATCCGGGTCGCTTCGGCGCATCGCATGGCGCGCTGGACGGAGCCCGAACTGGTCGCGTTGACCGCGCGGCTGATCGACATTCCGAGCGTTTCCGGCGCCGAGGGCGCGCTCGCCGACTTCGTGGTCTCCGAGCTTCGCCCGCAGTGTCCGCCCTGCGACCTCGTGCGCTCGGGCCATAACGTGATCCTGAGAGGACCGTCCCGACCGGAGCGGCCCTCGATCGTTCTCGCCGGCCACCTCGACACGGTGCCGCCCGCCGGAAACGAGCGCTCGCGCCTCAAGGGCGACCTGCTCTACGGCCTCGGCGCCTCCGACATGAAGGCCGGGCTCGCCGTCATGCTCGCGCTCGCGAAGAGCGTGGACTGGGTGCGCGCGCGCGCGAACCTCACGTTCGTGTTCTACGAATGCGAGGAGATCGCGCTCGAGAAGAACGGCCTGCGCAAGCTCTTCCCCGATTACCCATGGCTGCTGCAGCAGGACCTCGCGATCCTGCTCGAGCCGACCGACAACGCGCTCGAGCTCGGCTGCCTCGGCACGCTCAACGCGCGCGTGACCGCGCATGGCCGGGCCGCGCACTCGGCGCGCCCGTGGCAGGGCGAGAACGCGATCTACAAGGCGGTCCCGTTCCTCGCGCGCTTCGCGTCGCTCGCGCCGCGCCCGGTCGAGGTGTCCGGCGTGACTTTCCAGGAGACGTTCCAGATCACGCTCGCCGAGGGCGGCCGCGCGAAGAACGTCGTGCCCGACCGGCTCGCGCTCAACGTCAACTTCCGCTATGCGCCCACGCGCACGCCCGCCGAGGCCGTCGGCGAGTTGCGCGCGATGGTTCCGCCCGGGTTCGATTTCGAGGTCGTCGATGTCGCGCCGCCGGGCGTCGTGCGCGCCGACCACCCGCTGGTCGTCGACCTGCTCGGCCGCTTCCGGCTCGATCGCCGCGCCAAGCAGGCGTGGACCGACGTCGCGCAGTTCGGCGAGCGCGGCGTGGCCGCCGTCAACTTCGGCCCGGGCGTGCCCGCGCAGGCGCACCAGGCGGACGAGTTCGTGCCGGTCGAGAACCTCCCGCGGTCCTATGACGTGCTGCACGAGTTCCTGTCGCAGGCGCCCGAGGAAGCGCGCGCGAGCGACCGGGGCCGCACCGGGTGAGCGCGAGCGCCCTTCCCGCGAACCCGCTTGTCGGGATGTTCGCGACCTATCCGTTCGTCGAGATCGAGCACAAGAAGCGCGCGCTGGTCGAGCGCGGCGTGGAAGTGATCGACCTCTCGATCGGCGACCCGCGCGAACTCACGCCGTCGTTCATCATCGAGGCCGTGCGCTCGCACGTCCCGACGCGGTCCTCGTACCCGACCGTGCTCGGGCGCCTGGCCCTGCGCGAGGCGATCGCCGGCTGGTTCAAGCGTCGCCACGGCGTCGTGCTCGATCCAGAGACCCAGGTCCTGCCGGCGAACGGTTCGAAGGAAGCGATCTTCAACATCCACCTTGCGCTGATCGATCCGGCGAGTCCGCGCCGGCGCGTGATGATCCCGAGCCCGGCTTACCCGGTGTACGAGCGTGGCGCGGCATTCGCCGGCGGCGTGCCGACGCTCCTGCCGCTTGCGCGCGAGCGCGGGTTCCTGCCGGACCTCGAGGCGGTGCCCACGGCGATCTGGCAGGAGACCGCCGTGCTGTGGCTCAACTACCCGCACAACCCGACCGGAGCGGGCGCGCCCCTGGAACTCTACGCGCAGGCGCTTGGGCTCGCCCGGCGCCATGGCTTCGTCGTGCTGTCGGACGAGGCGTATTCGGAGCTCACGTTCGGCGATCCGGCCCGCTCCCTGCTGTCCGCCGGCATCGAGCGTGCGCTCGTCTTCCAGACGCTCTCCAAGCGTTCGGCGATGACGGGCTTTCGCTCGGGCTTCGTGGCGGGGGACCCGGCGCTGGTCGCGTCGTTCCGCTCGCTCCGGCCGAGCCTCGGCGTGGCCACCCCCGAGTTCGTCCAGCACGCGGCCGAGGCGGCGTGGAACGACGAGGTGCACGTCGAGGCGCTCAAGCGCGGCTTCGCGGAGAAGCGCGCGGAGGCGCTCGCGTTCTTCGCGGACCAGGGCCGCGCTGCGGGCTTCACCGTGGTCCCGAACGAGGCCACGTTCTATCTCTGGACCCAGGTGCCGGCCGACACGACGTCCGCCGCCGAGGCCGAACGCTGGCTCGAAGAGGCCGGCGTCGCGGTCGTGCCCGGCGAGGCGATGGGAGAGTCGGGCGAAGGTTACCTGCGCATCGCGCTCGTCCCGACACTCGAGGAATGCCGCAGCGCTTGGGAACGCCTCGCGCCGGTGCTGGCCGCGAGCCGCGGTGAAAGGGGAGTGCGATGACGCCGTCCGGACTCGAACGCGAGGTCGAAGCCTGCGCGCACGACCCCGCCCTCGCGAAGAGCGAGCGCGGACAAGCCGCCGGCCGCGCCGTCATGGCCGGGCTCGATCGGGGGGCGCTGCGCGTCGCCACGCCCGAGCCGCGCGTCAGCGCGGACGCGCCGTCCGTGTGGCGGGTGCACGCGTGGGTCAAGCGCGGGATCCTGCTCTACTTCCAGAACGAGTCGATGGTCGACCTCGAGGCGGGGCCGCTGCATTTTCGTGACAAGGTGCCGCTCAAGGCCGATCTCGCCGCAGCGGGCGTGCGCGTCGTGCCGCCGGGCACCGTGCGCTACGGCGCGTTCCTCGAGCCCGGCGTGATCGTGATGCCCGGCTACGTCAACGTCGGCGCGTGGGTCGGCGCCGGTTCGATGGTCGACACGTGGGCCACCGTGGGCTCGTGCGCGCAGGTCGGCAAGGGTGTCCACCTGTCGGGCGGCGTCGGGATCGGCGGCGTGCTCGAGCCGCCGCAGGCGCAGCCCGTGATCCTCGAGGACCACGCGTTCATCGGCTCGCGCTCGATCGTGGTCGAGGGCGTGATCGTGGAGGAGGCGGCCGTGCTCGGCGCGAACACCGTGCTCACCGCGAGCACGCCGATCATCGACGTCACCGGCGCCTCGCCCGTGGTCACGAAGGGCCGCGTGCCGCGGCGCTCGGTGGTCATCCCGGGCACGTGGCCCAAGGCGTTCCCGGCGGGCACGTTCCACGTCCCGTGCGCGCTGATCATCGGGCAGCGCAAGGAATCGACCGACCAGAAGACCTCGCTCGAGGATGCCCTGCGCGAGCACGAGGTGGCGGTCTAGTAGGGGCCGGGGTTCCTCGAATCGCGCCGCGCCGCGCGGATGTCCGCGGGCATGAGCAACGCCGCCAGCGCGAGCCCGCTCGCGAAGCCGCCGACATGCGCGAGGTAGGCCACGCCGCCGCCGGGCCCGGCGGCGACCAGCGAGCCGGCGCCGCTGATCAGCTGCACCACCGCCCACAGCCCGATCACGATCATCGCCGGCACCGCGAGGATGCGGAACCAGAACCACACCAGCACGCGATTCTGCGGGAAGTAGAGCACGTAGGCCGCGAGCACGCCCGAGATCGCGGCCGACGCGCCGAGGGTGGGCACGGTGGAGTGCGGCGCGGTCAGGAGATGCGTGAGCCCGCCCGCGATGCCGGTGACGAGATAGAAGAGAAGGTAGCGCGCGTGCCCGAGTGCGCTCTCGACATTGTCGCCGAAGATCCCCAGGTAGACCATGTTGCCGACCAGGTGCGCCCATCCGCCGTGCAGGAACATCGAGGTCAGGAGCGTCCACGGCACCGGGCCACCGAGGCCCGCGTGCATCGTGTAGTCGACGGGGATCACCGACCAGTGGCGCACGAACGCCTCGAGCCCGTCCTGGTTGTGCACGGCGAGCTCGGCGACGAACGCGAGCGCGTTGATCGCGATCAATGCGACGTTGACGAACGGGATTCGCACGCGCCGGCTGTTGTCGTCGCCGATGGGAAAGAACACGGGGCCTCCGGGAGAGACGCGAAGGGGTTGGCGCGGGCAGACTAGCACATCGCGCAAGCGGCTCCAAACCGTTGCCTTCACAGGCATTTGCCTTGACCTCACCGCGTCGAATCGCTACCGTCCGGCGGCGATGGACCAGGTCGGTTGTCGGGCTCAGCCGGGCCTCCTTCGAGGAGGCCGATCGTGGCGGTGATTCGCCTCGAGGGGCTCTCCGTGTTCGGTCACCACGGCGCGACCACTGCCGAGCGCCGCGCCGGGACGCGGCTCGATGTCGACGTCACGCTCGACCTCGACACCCGCCGCGCCGAGGGCAGTGACCGCCTCGCCGACACCGTCTCCTACGACGAGATCGAAGCCGTGGTGCGCCGGGTGGTCGAGGACGAGTCGTTCCGCCTGCTCGAGGCGCTCGCCGCCCGCGTCGCCGAAACCTGCATGACCCGCTTCGGCGCTTCCGCGGTCACCGTGCGCCTGACCAAGCAGAACCTCGCCTGGCCGAGCGGCGGCCGCGTCGTGGTCGAGGTTGCCCGCCCGGTGCCGACGGCTCCGCCCGGCGCGCGCGGACGGTCGCGATGAAAGCCTACATCGGCCTCGGTTCGAACCTCGGCGAGCGCGAGGCGCTGCTCAAGGCGGCGCTCGAGCAGATCGCCGCGATGCCGGAGACGAGGCTCGGCCGCGTGTCCTCGCTCTACGACACGACGCCGGTCGGCGAGCTCGACCAACCGAACTTCCTGAATGCCGTGGCGCAGATCGAGACCGAGCTGACCGCGCGCCAGCTGCTGTGGAACCTGCTGCTGATCGAGCGCCGCCTCGGCCGCGTGCGCCACGTCGCGCGCCGCTATGGTCCCCGCACGATCGATCTCGACCTGCTGCTCCATGGAGACCTGGTGCTGGAGTCGGACGAGCTCACGCTGCCGCACCCCGAGCTCGCACGGCGGGGGTTCGTGCTCGTGCCGCTGGTGGAGGTCGAGCCCCGGCTCGTGCACCCCGTGCTCGGGCTCACGGTCACCGAGTTGCTCGAGCGCCTCGAGGAGAAACCGGCGGTCAAGCGCCGGAGCGGGCCGTGGTGAGCCGGGGACGCCCGTGAACGAGAATCGCTACATCGTGATCGAGGGCGTGATCGGCGCCGGCAAGACCAGCCTGACACGCCTCGTCGCCGAGCGGCTGAACGCCGCGCTCCTGCTCGAGGAGGTCGAGGAGAACCCGTTCCTCAAGGACTTCTACACCGACCGCGGGCGCTTCGCGTTCCAGACCCAGATGCACTTCCTGTTCAGCCGCTACCAGCAACAGCGGGAGCTGAGGCAGCAGGACCTGTTCCGCGAGAAGACGGTCTCCGACTACCTGTTCCAGAAGGACCGGATCTTCGCGAACCTGAATCTCTCGGACAAGGAATTGGCGCTCTACGAGAAGGTCGTGGGGTGGCTCGAGCTCGAGGTCACGCGGCCGGACGTGGTCGTGTATCTTCAGGCGAACACCGAGACGCTCATGGAGCGCGTGGCGAAACGGGGCCGGCCGTTCGAGCGCGACATGGACCGGCAGTACATGCAGGCGCTGAATGATTCGTACAATTACTTCTTCTTCCACTACGTCGAGGCGCCCTTGCTCGTGGTCAACACCAACGGCATCGATTTCGTGAAGAACGCCGATGACCTGCACGACCTCGAGGAGCGCATCCTCGCGCATCGCGAGGGCACGGTGTACTACACGCCGCTCCCGTCGCGCGACCGGCGGAAGATCGCGCGCAAGCGCAGCGCTCCACCGACCGATCCGGCCGAGTCCGCCGAAGAGGAAACCGAGGGCCCGGGCCACGGCGCGCCGCTGTTCGAGGGCGCCGGGGCCGATCCCGCGCCCAGGGACACGATCGCGTCCGCACGGGATCTCGCCCCCGAGCCGTCCGACCCCGGCGGCGCCCAAAAGGCCCGCCGGCCGCGCGCGGCCCGCCCGGCGCGCGCCAAGACCCGCGTCCCGGAGTGACCATGACCCAGGCAACCCGTACCGACGCCCCGCGCCCGCGCTGGACCGCGCCGGCGGTGGCGCAGCTCAAGGCGCGTGCGACCAAGATCGCGGTGGTCACCGCGTACGACTTCCCGACTGCGCGCCTGGTGGACGACGCGGGCGCCGAGGTCATCCTCGTCGGCGACTCGCTCGGCATGGTCGTGCTCGGCTACGAGACCACGCTGCCCGTGACCATGGACGACATGATCCACCACACGCGCGCCGTCGCCCGCGCGAAGCCGCGCGCGCTGGTCGTCACCGACCTGCCATTCATGAGCTACCAGACGGGTCCGATCGATGCGTTGCGCAATTCCGGGCGGCTCGTGCAGGAGGGCGGCGCGGACGCGGTCAAGCTCGAGGGTGGCGCGCGCAATGCCGAGGCCGTGCGCGCGATCGTCGAGGCCGGCATCCCGGTGATGGGGCACCTCGGCCTGACGCCGCAGAGCGTGCTCGCGATGGGCGGCTACCGCGTGCAGGGGCGGGGCGACGAGGACGCCGCCCGCCTGATGCGCGAGGCCAGGCTGCTCGAAGCCTGCGGGGCGTTCGCGCTCGTGCTCGAGGGCGTCCCGCGCGCGCTCGCGAAGGAGGTCACCGCCGCGCTCGCGATCCCGACGATCGGCATCGGCGCCGGCCCCGACGTCGACGGCCAGGTCCTGGTGTGGCACGACGTGATGGGCCTGTGGTTCGGCAAGCCGGCGAAGTTCGTGCGTCGCTACGCCGACCTCGGCGACGCCGCGCGCGCCGGGCTCGGGCGGTTCGTCGAGGACGTCAAGGCCGGCCGCTTCCCGAGCGACGACGAGAGCTATGGCGCGTGAGGCGCCCGGGGCGTGGATGGCATCGCCTCAGCGCGTGCGCGCGCTCGTGCGTGGCTGGCGGGCGCGCGGGGAGCGGGTCGCGTTCGTCCCGACCATGGGCTACCTGCACGAGGGGCACCTCTCGCTGGTCGAGCGCGCCGCCCGCGTGGCCGACCGCGTGGTCGTGAGCGTGTTCGTCAACCCGCTCCAGTTCGACGCCGCGAGGGACCTCGCGGGCTACCCGCGCGACCTCGCGCGCGATCGCGCCCTGCTCCGGCGCGCGCGCGTCGACGTCGTGTTCGCGCCGCGCGCAGCGAGCTTCTACGCGCCGGGCCACGCCCCGCGCGTGTTCGTGGGCGGCGTGGGCGAGCGCCTCGAGGGTGCGTATCGTCCGGGGCACTTCGCGGGTGTGGCCACGGTCGTGAGCAAGCTGCTGCATGTCGTCGAGCCCGACGAGCTGTGGCTCGGGCAGAAGGACGCGCAACAGGTCGCCGTGCTCGGGTGCATGGTCCAGGACCTCGACTTCGCCCTCGCCGTGCGCGTGGGGCCCACGGTGCGCGAGCGGGATGGCCTCGCGATGAGCTCGCGCAACGCCCGCTTGACCGCCCGCGAACGCGCGCAGGCCCCGGTGCTCTACGCCGCGCTGTGCGCCGGTCGCGCGCGCCTGACCGCCCGCGGTGGCGCGCGCGGAACGCTTGCGCGCCGCGCGGCGGAGGCGGAGCGCGCGATGCGCGCCGTGCTGGCGGGCGCGCCGCTCGCGCGGATCGACTACGCGCAACTCGTCGACCCTTCGACGTTCGGCCCGCCCGCGAAGGGCGCGCGCGCCGGCCTGCTCGTGGTGGCCGCGCGCTTTCCCTCGGCGCGCCTGATCGACAACCTGAAGGTCTCCCTCGGGGGCGCGCGGTGAGCGACGAGACCGCCGTCATCCTGGCCGCGGGCGAGGGCAGGCGCATGGCCTCCGACCTGGCGAAGGTGCTGCACCCGCTCGATGGCAAACCGCTGCTCGAGCACGTGCTCATCGCCTGCGAGCGGGCCGGCGTGGCCCGCGCGGTCGTGGTCGTGGGCGCGCGCCGCGAGCAGGTGACCGAGTACATCGCGCGGCGCCCGGGCAGCCCGGCCATGGAGGTCCGCTCGGCGGTGCAGGCCGAGCAGCGGGGGACGGGGCATGCGCTCTCGTGCGCGCTGCCCGTGGTCGAGGCGATGGGCACCGGGGACGAACTGATCGTCCTCTGCGGCGATGCGCCGCTGATCCGCGCGCGCACGATCGAGCAGTTGCTCGGGCTCCACCGCTCGCGCCGGGCCGGCGCGACGATCCTGACCGCGGAGCTGGTGGATCCGAGCGGCTACGGCCGCATCGTGCGCGCGCCCTCGGGCGAGGTGGCGCGCATCGTCGAACACAAGGACGCCACCGCGGAGGAGCGCGCGCTGCACGAGATCAACAGCGCGGACTACGTGTTCGACCGCGCCGCGGTGACCGGTGCTCTGGCGCGGGTGACCGACGACAATCGCCAGGGCGAGTTCTACCTCACCGACACGATCGCGTTGCTCGCGGCCGAGGGGCGCCCGATCCTCGCGCTCAAGGTCGACGACGCAGCCGAGGTGCTCGGCGTCAACACGGGCGCCCAGTTGGCCGACGCCGAACGCGCCTTCCGGGCGCGCGGGACGGAGGGATGATGCAGCGCCTGTTCGCCGGCTGGAGGATGAAGTACGTCGCCCACGCCGCGCGCGTGAAGGGCTGCCTGTTCTGCGCGCTCAAGCGAACGGGCGACGACCCGAAGCGCTGGATCCTCGAGCGCAATCGCAACGCGTTCCTCGTGCTCAACGCGTTCCCGTACACCTCGGGCCACGCGATGGTCGCGGTCAAGCGCCACGTCGGCACGATGGCGGCGCTGACCACCGCCGAGCGCGCCGACGTCTGGGAGATGGTCGCGCGCGCCGAGCACGCGATCCAGCGCGTCTACAAGCCACAGGGGATGAACCTCGGGGTCAACCTCGGGCGTTGCGCGGGAGCAGGCGTGCTCGGCCACCTGCACATCCACATCGTGCCGCGCTGGGAGGGCGACACCAATTTCATGACCGTGCTCGGCGAGACGCGCGTGCTGCCCGAGGACCTCGCGGACACCTACGCGCGGCTTGCCCGGGCGCTGGCGCGCGCGCGCCCGTGAACGCCCCGCCCCGCGCCCGCACTCCGCGGCGCAACCTGCGCCGTCCGCCGCCGCGCGACGAATCCGAGGTCGGCGGGGCGCCGGGCTGGCTGCTGCCCGCGCTGCTGGCGCTGGTTGTCCTGCTCGGGGGATCGGCCGCGTGGCGCTGGTGGGGGCCGGGCGCCCCGGCGCGGAGGCCCGCGCCCGTGCGCGTCGGGGCCCCGCTCGCGCCCGCCGGACCGCGGCCCGACGCGCCCGTCCGGATCGAAGTCCTGAACGGCTCCGGCGAACCCGGTGCGGCCGCGAAACTGGCATCGTATCTGCGCGAGGGAGGGTTTAATGTGGTGTCGGTGGGCTCGGCCGACCGCTATGACTACCTGCGAACGCTGGTCGTGGCGCGCACCGAGGATGGGCGGCCGTCGCGCGCGGTGGTGCGCTACCTCGGCGACGTGGGCCGGGTGACGCAACGCGCGCGCTCGGAGGCCGATGTCACCGTGGTCGTGGGCAAGGACCGCGGGCGCTCGCCGTGGGGCGAGGGCAAGGATCCGAACGGACGGGGGTAGGGAAGATGCCGCAACTGGGAGTGGGTGAACTGCTGGTCATTTTCGTCATCGTCCTGGTGCTCTTCGGGGCGAACCAGATTCCGAAGTTTGCGCGCAATCTCGGGCAGGGAATGCGCGAGTTCAAGAAGGCGACGCGCGAGCTGACCGAGGACGACCCGAAGGATGTCGAGGCGCCGCCCCGCAAGGATCAGCCGCCGATCAATTGACCCGCACCGCGGGCACCCCATCGAACATCAAAAGGGGGATCGCCGTCGCCGGCGGTCCCCCTTTGCGCGTCTGCTCTCCTTGCCCTTACTGCGGTGCGTCTTCGATCGCCTGGCGCTTGTCCTCGACCTTCGCCGCCGCGAGCGTCTTCTGCACCCACGCGGTCACGAAGCGGCGCTGCCGCGCCTGCAGGAGCGATTGGCTGAGCGAGGACTTGAGCGAGTCGTACTGCGCGACCGAACCCGCCTGCTCCGAGTCCTTGCGCACGATCACGACGCCGTTCGCAGTCGCGATCGGCGAGCCGATCTGCCCCGGCGTCAGCCCGAACGCCTGTCCGACCGCGCGCGGCGCGACCGCGAGCCGCTGGTCCGGCCTGCTGCGCGGGAACGGCTGCGTCTGGAACACCACCGCCCCGTTCGCCTGCGCCGCCGCCTCGAGCGTCTGCCCGGAGTGCACCGCATCGACGATCCTCTGCGCGGCGGCGAGCGGCTTGGCCTGCCTGAGCGACAGCTCGAGCGCCCGCTTGACCTCGTCCTTCGCCTGGTCGTACGGCCGCGGCCCGGCGGCCCGCCGGTCCGTCACCTGCGCCATCACCCAACCCGCATCGCTCGCGTAGGCGCGGCTGATCTCGCCCTTGGGCGCGGTCATCGCCCAGAGCTGGATCTGCGGCTGCTGGATGAACACCGGCACGTACTCGCTCTGCCCGAACCAGCCGGTGTTGACCGACGCGAGCTGGTGCGCGGCCGCCGCCTGCGCGAGCTTGCCGTTCGCACCCTCCTTGCGCAGCTTGAGGATCAGCTCCGCGTCGCGGTTCATCGACTCTCGCGAGGGGTGGATCGGCTTCTGGATCTGCGACAGGCGCACGACCGGCTCGTTGTTGACCAACTTGCGGTCTTTGAGCTGGAAGATGAAGAACGTGTTGCCCTCGCGGATTGCGTCGGTGATGCCGCCGATCGGCAACGTGGTGAGCGCGGGCTGGAGGCTCTGCGGCAACCGCGACAGCGGCACGTCCTGGCCGAGGTCGCCGCCCTTGTCGGCGTAGGGGCCCTCGGAGAACGCCTTCGCCAGCTCCGCGAAGTCCTTCCCGCTCCTGGCCTGGGCCACGATGCCCTCGGCATCGACCCTCGCGATGCGCTCCTCCTCGGGACCGACCGAGCGCGGGATCGACACCACGTCGGTCTGCGCTTGTTCGGGACCGGCGAAGTCGGCCTTGTGGGCCGCGTAATGGGCCTTGAGCGCCGCGTCGTTGAGCCGGGTCGAGTCGATGGGCGCCATGTCGAGCGGCAGCAGGGCCACCGTGGCGACCGCATTCTGGTACTGCAGGTCATAGAGTCGCCGGAGCTCGGGCTCGGAGATCTTGACGCCGGCGATCACCCGCTCTTCCAGCCGCTGGCCGGGGAGGCTCCGCCGCAGGCGATCCTCGAGCCAGCTCCAGTTGCGCCCGGGGTCCGCGAGCAGTTGCTCCCACTTCCGGGGGTCGAAGCGGCCGTTGGTCATGAGCGCGGGCGTCTGCGCGATGTCCGGCGGGGGCGTGTTCTTCGCCGCGAACACGACCTCCGGGTCGCTCACGGTCAGGCCGAGGCGCTTGGCCTCGGCCTCGATCGCGCGCTCGGTCAGCAGGTTGTTCCACACCTGCTCGTGCAGGATCGCGGCGTCGCGGCCCGTGGGCGTGCTGCCGTACTGCGCCTGGTACTGGGCGAGGGCGGTCTGGGTGGCGGCCGCGAGCTCGGTCTGGCTGATCGGCGTGCCGCCGACCGTGCCGACCACGCTCGGCGCGCTGGTCGCCTGGTCCTTGTCGCCGACGCCCGACCCGAAGATGAAGATGAATCCGCCGATGAAAGTGACGACCGTACCGATGGTCAGGATCCACCACAGCGTGCGGATGCGCTTCGACCCGCTGCGAAAGTGCTTGAGCATTCGTCCGAGACTCCGATCCGGGGTGTGCCGCCACCCGGAGCGGGATCATCGGACGTCCGGGGTCGTGTGCGGCAGAGATGGCGGAGTGTATCACGGGACGAACGCGCGCCACAACGCGCGGGGACGCGTGTCCCGGACGGGCTGCGGGCTGCGAAAAGCGTTGACCTCGGCGCACCATTGCCTGCAACTTCCACCCATCCGCCACGCCGCTCACGTCGCACGTTCGAGAGGCCACACGCATGGCCGCCAAGGCCGCAACCGAAGACGTCGCCGCTCCCGCTCCCGATCTCGCGCCTCCCGGCTTGACCGCACAGGTCCTCGATGCGCTCGACCAGGTGGTGGTCGCGCTCGATCGCGAACGGCGCGTGCTCTACGCGAACCGCCGCATCGAGGAATTGCTCGGCGTTCCGCCCGAGTCCCTGCTCGGGCAGGCCGCGCGCGAGCTGTTCCAGGGCGTCGATGCCCGCTGGCTCCGGGGCGCTTCCTCGGAATCGCGCGAGTTCAAGCTCCAGGCCGAGGGCCGCGAGGTCACGCTCAAGGCCGAGGCCGTGCAGATGCGGACCGAGAGCGGCGAGATCCTGGGCTCGGTCGTGCTCGCCGACGCGGTCGCCGAGACCGAGGATGGCGAATTCCAGAAGAAGATCGACCGCCTGGTCTCGCTCGGCGAGCTCTCGGCGTACGTCGCGCACGAGATCCGGAATCCGCTCACCGGCATCCGCACCACGGTGCAGTTCGTCTCGAGCAAGCTCAAGCCCACGGACTCGCGGCGGGAGGATCTCGACGACGTGATCAAGGAGCTCGACCGGATCGAGCAGATCATCACCGGTCTCCTGCTGTTCGCCCGCCCCCAGAGCGGCCGCCCGGCGCTTTCGGACGTGCACGGCGTGGTCGAGAAGACGCTCGCCGGCATCGAGCTCCAACTTGCCGACCAGGGCGTCGAACTCGAGCGCGACTTCGCCGACGACCTCCCCGAGGTCTGGCTCGACTCCGACCTCGTGCAGCAGGTCTTCCTCAATCTTTGCCTGAACGCGATCCAGGCCATGCCGCAGGGCGGCAAGCTCACGATCGCGACCGGCGTGCGCCGCTATCGCACGCGCCGCTCGTTCGTGGACGTGTCGTTCTCGGACACGGGCAAGGGCATCCCCAAGGAAGCGATGGAGAAGATCTTCGACCCGTTTTTCACCACGCGCTCGATGGGCACCGGGCTCGGGCTCTCGATCTCGCTGCAGATCGCGCGCGACCACGGCGGCGTCATCACGGCGAAGAACAACTCCTCGGGCGGCGCGACGTTCCGCGTCTCCTTCCCGCTCACCGTCGACTCGGGTGAGAAGGGATGAACCCGAACATCGTCGTCATCGACGACGAGCTGCTGATCCGCAAGTCGCTGACCAAGGTCCTGCGCGCGCGGGGTTACCGCGTCGAGACCGCGGCGACCGGCTCGGCCGGCGTCGAGCTGGTCGAGCGCATCCGGCCGCAGGTCGCGATCCTCGACATGCGCCTGCCGGATACCGACGGGCTCTCGGTCCTGAGGCGCGTCAAGGCGGCGGCGGCCGACACCCAGGTGATCGTGATCACGGCGTTCGGCGACGTCGACTCGGCGGTCGAGGCCATGAAGCTCGGCGCGGCCGATTTCGTGCGCAAGCCCTACGAACTCGACGAGATCACGCTCGCGGTCGAGAGCGCGGCGCAGGCATTCGCCCGGGAGACCGAGCTCGAGGCGTTTCGGCGCCCCGCGCTGGAGCGCTTCCTGGCCGAGGAGATCCTCGGGGAGAGCCCCGCGCTCGTCGAATTGAGGGAGTTGCTCGCCCGCGTCGCCGCCTCCGAGGCCCAGACCGTCCTGATCGAGGGCGAATCCGGGACCGGCAAGGAACTGGCGGCCCGCGCGCTCCACTACCGCTCGGGACGGGCCGAGTTCCCGCTGGTCGAGGTCAATTGCTCGCAGTTCCAGGAGCCCCTGCTCAACAACGAGCTGTTCGGCCACGAGAAGGGCGCGTTCACCGACGCGCGTGAGGTCAAGAAGGGGCTGGTCGAGTTGTGCGACCAGGGCACGCTGTTCCTCGACGAAGTGGGGGAGATGCCGCTCGGCACGCAGGCCATGCTGCTGCGCTTCATCGACCAGCGCCAGTTCAAGCGCGTCGGCGGGACCGAAAACATCGCGGTCGACCTCAGGATCGTGACCGCGACCAACAAGCGACTCGTGGACGAGGTCCAGAAGGAGCGTTTTCGGGAGGACCTGTTCTACCGCCTGAAGGTCGTGAGCATCCACATGCCGCCCCTGCGCGAGCGCGGGGAGGACGTGCTGCTGCTCGCGCGCCACTTCCTCGCGGAGTTCAGCCGCAAGTTCAAGAAGTCATTCGTCGACGTCGGCCCCGAAGCAGCCGAGTTCCTCATGCGCTACTCCTGGCCGGGCAACGTCCGCCAATTGCGCAACCTGATCGAGCGCATTGTCCTGCTCGAGAAAGGACCGACGCTCGGCGTCGGGCACTTGCCGCAGGAAATCACCGAGGCCGTCGCCGACGCGAGCGGCGCGGCGCCGCGCTCCTCGCTCTCGCTCGCCGAAATCGAGGAACGCCACATCAAGCAAGTGATTCGCATGACCGTCGGCAACAAGTCGCGCGCCGCGCGCATCCTCGGAATCTCGCGGCCGACGCTCATCGAGAAGCTCAAGCGCATGGATTACGACGTGAGTGATGTCAAAGAACGCGACATGTAAGGAAATCGAACAAAACCCGTAACTCCTTTGATTCGAACACGCTTGAATGTTGCGCCCCGCCCGACTGTCAAGAAACCTGACACCCCGAAGCCCCTAAGTCGTTATCCCACCGCGTTTGCCCCGGCGTCCACGCCCGCGCACGAGATCTCCGTTTTCCGTAACGCACTGTGGGGCAATGGTTTGTCGCTGTAAGATTTCCTAACACGTTGAAAAATCAAGGACTTGGCACGGCGGGTGCAATTGGATCGCCGTGGAAGTCTGGAGGTGGGATGTGCTCAAGAGCGTGCTCATCGTGGATGACGAAATCTTGCTCGCACGCACGCTCGCAAACGCGCTGCGCGACGCCGGCTGGGAAGCCGTGACCGCCGACAGCGCTGAAGCCGCGGCAGTGCGCCTGTTTCCGCACCACCGCTACGACGTGGTCGTTCTCGACCACCGCTTGCCCGGAGAGTCGGGGGTGTCCCTCCTCGAGCGCATGCGCGCCGAGCGTGACGCGACCCCCGCGATCCTGATGACGGCCTACGAGACCGCGAGCATGCGGAGCCGCGCGCTCGAACTGTCCGTCGCAGGTTTCTTCCGGAAGCCGTTCGATCTCGGCGAGATGCTCGAGCGTCTGGAGCAGATCGTCACAGGGAATGACGCCCGGGCGGCAACGCCTGGCGGCAGGTTGGGCTGAAGCACCGGTCCTCCGGATTTCGACTGAAGTCCGGCGCCCAATCCACCGAACACATGCCACGGAGGGGGTGATTTCGCATGGCGAAGAAGGCTTCGAAGAAGAAGGCCACGAAGAAGGCTGCCAAGAAGTCCACGAAGAAGGCTGCCAAGAAG
>JBKJJJ010000041.1:0-16337 GCA_046598045.1 Candidatus Eiseniibacteriota bacterium | reverse complement strand
ACGAGATCATGGGGGCGCACCATCTCCCTGAGCAGAGCCTCCGCGCGGGACAGGTCCCCCGCGTAGACGACGTTCCTGTGCCCGTGGCTCCGGGCGGCCCCCACGACGAGTTCCGCGTCGACGCCCTCGATCGGCGTCTCCCCCGCGGGATAGATGTCGGTCACCAGCACGGCGTCCGCGTCGTCGAAAGCGGCGCCGAATTCCTTCGCCAGAGCGCGGGTCCGCGAGTAGCGGTGCGGCTGGAACACCACCACGATGCGCTCCCGCCCGAGCTGGCGCGCAGCCTCGAGCGTGGCCTTGATCTCCGTCGGGTGATGGCCGTAGTCGTCCACCACCAGCACCCCCGAAGCCTCGCCACGGGTCTCGAAGCGGCGCCCGACCCCCGCGAACTTCGAGAGCGCGTGCGCGACCTGCGAGAACGGGATCTCGACCTCGAGCCCGACGGCGACCGCCGCCAGCGCGTTGAGTACGTTGTGGCGCCCGACCACGGGCAGCTCGATCGTGCCCAGCGCGCGGCCCGCCTGGGAGACCTCGAAGCGCGTCCCGCGCGGCCCGGCCTCGAGATTCGTGCCGCGCACCACGCCCGAGGCCAGGCCGTAGGTCGTCGTGCGACGCGTGATGCGCGCCCCGAGGCGCGACAGACCGGCGTCGTCGGCGCAGAGCACGACCAATCCATAGAACGGGGCGCGTTCGGCGAACTCGACGAACGCGGCCTCGAGGCCGGCCATCGTGCCGTAGTGGTCCATGTGCTCCTGGTCGAGGTTCGTGATCACCGCGATCGCCGGCGTGAGCCGCACGAACGAGCCGTCCGACTCGTCGGCCTCCGCGACCAGGAAGCGCCCGTGGCCGAGGCGCGCATTGGTCTTCAGGGCGTGGACGCGGCCCCCGACCACGATCGTCGGATCGAGGCCGCCTTCGAGCAGGACCGCGCCCACCATCGAGGTCGTCGTGGTCTTGCCGTGCGCTCCGGCGATCGCGATGCCGTACTTCATGCGCATCAGCTCGGAGAGCATGTCCGCGCGCGGGATCACCGGCACGCCGCGCGCGATCGCCGCGCGCAACTCCGGGTTGTCCGCCTTGACCGCCGACGAGTAGACGACGATGTCCGCGCCCTCGACGTTTCGCTCGTGGTGGCCGTGGAACACGCGCCCGCCCATCGCGAGCAGGCGATCGATCACTTCGCCGGTCTTCAAGTCCGACCCGGACACGCGGTACCCGCTCGTGAGCAGGACCTCGGCGAGGCCGCTCATGCCCGAGCCGCCGATGCCGATGAAGTGGATCGTGCGCGCGCGGCCGTACATCAGTCCCCCTCGAGGTCGTGGGGCACGTTCGACTCGGGCCGTGTTCCGCGCGGGCGGCCGCCCCAGTCGAGCAGGCTCTTCGCGATGCGCTCGGCGGCGTCGGGGCGCGCGAAGCGGCGGGCGTTGGACGACATCCTGACCAGCGTCGCCTTGTCCTTGACGAGGCGCTGGATCTCGGTCGCGAGGCGCTCGCCGGTCAGGTCGGCGTCGAGAATGATCACCGCGCCGCCGCGCTCGGACAGGTTCTGCGCGTTCGTGACCTGGTGGTTGTAGGCCGCGAACGGGTAGGGCACGAGGATCGAGGGCACGCCGCAGGCCGCGATCTCGGCGAGCGTCATCGCGCCCGCGCGGCACACCACGAGGTCGGCGGCCGCATAGGCCTCGTGGATGTGCGTCAGGTAAGGGACGACCGTGACTGGAAGTCCCTCCTTCTCGGCACGCTCCTTCGCCCAGAGGAAGTCCTCCTTGCCGGTCTGCAGGATGAACTGCGCGGCGAGGCCGGTCTTCATGCGGACCATCGCGTCGAGCGTCGCCTCGTTGATGCGCCGCGCGCCGCGCGAGCCGCCGAACACGAACACGGTCGCGAGTTGCTCGGACAGGCCGAACCGTGCGAGCGCCTGCCGCCGGTCGCCCGAGAGAATCATGCGCCTGACCGGGTTGCCCGAGAGCTTGAGCCGGTCCTTCTTGACGAACCACGAGCGCGACTCCGTGAACGCGACGTGCACCTCGTCCGCGATGCGCGCGAGCAGGCGATTGGTGAGGCCGGGGATCGCGTTCTGCTCCTGGAGCAGGACCGGCTTGCGCGCGAGCCATGCCGCCACGACGACCGGGGCCGAGACGTAGCCACCGGTGCCGAGCACGACGTCCGGGTTGTACGAGCGCACGATTCCCATCGCGTGCACGAACGCACCCGTGTTCGCGAGCAGCGCGCCGGGCACGCGCCACCACGCCCGGCGCGGCAAGCCGCGTGCCGCGATCGTCACCAGCTCGAAGCCGGCCTCGGGCACGACGCGCCCCTCGAGTCCGCGGTCGCCGCCGACGAAACGGATCTGCGTGTCGGGCGCGAGACGCTTGAGCTCCTCGGCCACCGCGATGCCGGGATAGATGTGTCCGCCGGTGCCGCCCCCCGCGATCAGGACCTTCATGGACGTCCCCCTGCGAAGCCGCGTGCGCCGACGGCCCCGAACGTGAGCGCCCGGCCCGCGCGACGACGCGGCGCGGGCGTGGCCTCGACGCTCTTGCCCCTGGCCTGGGCCTGCGACGAGACGTTGACCAGGATGCCGGCGGCCGCGAGGTTCATGACCAGCGCGGATCCACCGTAGGAAATGAACGGCAGCGGCAGGCCCGTCGTCGGAAACAGGCCGGTCGCGACACCGAGATTGACGAACGTGTAGCAGGCGAGCTGGGTCGTGAGCCCCGCCGCGATCAAATAGCCGAGATCGTCCTGCGCGCGGAACGCGGTCCGGTAGCCGCGCGCGAGGAAGACGATCAGGAGCGCCAGCAGGCCCGCAGTCGCGATCAGGCCACCCTCCTCGCCGAGGATCGCGAGGATGAAGTCGGTGTGGGGATCGGGCAGGAACAGGAACTTCTGGAGGCTTCTGCCATAGCCGCGCCCGAACAGTCCGCCCGAGCCGAGTGCGATCAGCGACTGGTCGAGCTGCCAGCCCGTGCCGAGCGCATCGAGCTTGCCGGTGAACAGGAAGGAGAGGAACGACACGACGCGCTCCCTCTGGTACTCGAACTTCGCGAGCATGCCGAGGAAGCCGACGAAGCCCACGCCGACGATCGCGCCCAGGTGCGTCAGGCGCGCGCCGGCGAACCACAGCATCGCGAGCACGACCCCGAACAGCACGCCGGCCGACGACAGGTTCGGCTGCGCCGCGATCAGCACGACCGCGATGCCGCCGACCGCGAGCGCCGGCAGGAAGCCGCCGCGCAGCGAGCGGATGCCCTCGCCCCGGCGCGCGAGGTAGCGCGCGAGGAAGAGCACGACCACGACGCGCGCGATCTCGGTGGGCTGGAACGTCGTGCCCATGATGTTGACCCAGCGCCGCGCGCCGCCCGCGATATGTCCGTGCTGCAGCACCGAGAGCGCGGCGAGCAGCCCGAGCACGAAGATGTAGGCGCGGCCGGCGGACTTCTCGACCAGGCGGTGATAGTCGAAGCGCGCGCACACGAAGAACGCGAGCAGCCCGATCACGAGGTGGATCGCGCGCCGGGTCAGGAAGTAGTACGGATCGTTGTAGGTCGTGATTCCGAGGATGCTGCTCGCGGAGTAGACCAGCACCAGGCTCCCGAACGCGAGTGCGAGCGGCACGAACGCGACCAGCGGGTCGGCGCGGCGAATCGACGACATCATGAGCGTACCCCCGCGCGCAGGCGCGTCACGGCTTCCTTGAAGCGCTCTCCCCGATCCTCGAAGTCCTTGAATTGGTCGAACGACGCGCAGCCCGGGCTGAGCACGACGGGCACGCCGCCGAGTTCGTTCGCCGCGTCCCACGCCGCGCGGGTGGCGGCCTCGAGGTCGACGGCGCGCACGTTCGGCACGCCCGTCCACGCCTTCGCGATCACGGGCGCCGCCTCGCCGATCAGGACCAACCGGCCGATGCGCTCCGCCGCGAGCGCAGCCAGCGAGGCCCAGTCGCCGGCCTTGTCGCGGCCGCCCGCGATCACCACGACCTTGCCCGCAAACGCGAGCAGCGCGGTGCGCATGGCGTCGACGTTCGTCGCCTTCGAGTCGTTGTAGAACCGGACCTTGCCCACCGCGCCGAGCGGCTCGAGGCGGTGCGCGAGGCCGCCGAAGCCTTTGAGCGCGGCGGCGAGCACCGTTGCGTCCGCGGCGAACGGCAGCGTCAGGGCGACGGCGGCGAGCGCGTTCGAGACGTTGTGCGGGCCGGGGACCGCGAGATCCGAGGCCGGAAGGAGCACATCCGTGTGCCCCTCCCAGACCCGGACCATGCGGCCCTGCGCGTCGACCCAGGCACCATCGGCGGCCCGGATCGCGTCGGCCAGCGCACCGGAGGCGGGCGCGGCCGCGCCGGTCACGCCACGATGGAAGTACGCCGTGCGGGCCCCGATGCCGTAGCGCCCCGCCCAACCGACCGTCGCCTCGTCGTCCGCGTTGAGCACCGCGACGTCGCCCGCGCCCTGGTGCGCGAACACGCGCGCCTTGAGCCCGGCGTAGACCTCGATCGATCCATGGCGGTCGAGGTGGTCAGGCGTCAGGTTGAGCACGACCGCGACCCGCGGCCGGAACGCCACCACGCGCTCGAGCTGGAACGAGCTCACCTCGGCGACGATCACGGCGTCGGGCCCGGCCGAGAGCGCCTCGTCGGTCGCGGCCACGCCGATGTTGCCGCACACACGCGCGTCGTAGCCCATCGCCTTGAACAGCACGCCGGCGAGTGCGGTGGTCGTGCTCTTGCCGTTCGTGCCGGTGATCGCGACCCAGGGCGCGCGCGACAGTTGCCACGCCAGTTCCAACTCGCCCACGACCGGAATCCCGCGCTCGTCCGCCGCCGCGAGCAGCGGCGCGGTCGGGGGCACGCCCGGGCTGGCGACCACCACGTCCACCCGGTCGAGCAGCGCCGGGTTGCCGGTGCCGAGCACGAGGTCCACGCCGCGCGCCGCGAGGTCCTCGATCGCGCCGCCGGAGCCTCGCGCCACCAGCTCGCCCTCGGACTTTCCGTCGCACGCGCTCACCTTGAGCCCACGCGCAGCGAGCGCCCGCGCGGCCGCCACGCCCGAGCGCGCGAGCCCGACCACGAGCGCGCGCCGCCCGGCCCATTCGCCGATGTGGCGGGGCGCGCTCGAGGCGGGGAGCGGGAAGGCGGGATCACGCACGGGCAAGGCAGTGCCTCCGGTCGGGTTCATTGCAGCTTGAGCGTCGAGAGCGAGATCAGCGCCAGGATCGCAGCCGCGATGTAGAAGCGCGTCACGACGCGGCTCTCGGCCCACCCCGACAGCTCGAAATGGTGGTGCAGCGGCGACATCAGGAAGATGCGCTTGCCGCGTAGCTTGAACGACGTCACCTGCAGGATCACGGACAGGGCCTCGGCGACGAAGACGCCGCCCACGATCAGGAGCAGGAACTCGCGCTTGATCAGCACCGCCACCGTGCCGAGCGCGCCGCCGAGCGCGAGCGACCCCGTGTCGCCCATGAACACGTCCGCGGGATGGCAGTTGTACCAGAGGAAGCCGAGCGACGCGCCGAGCACGGCCGCGCAGAACACCGTCAGCTCGCCGCTGCCCGGCAGGTAGAGCACGCCCAGGTACTGGCTGAACTTGACGTTGCCCGACACGTAGCACAGGCCAGCGAACGCCACCGCGGCGAACGCGACCAGCCCCGAGGCGAGGCCGTCGAGGCCGTCGGTGAGGTTGACCGCGTTCGACGAGCCCGCGATCACGAGCATGACGAACGGCGTGAAGAAGATCCCGAAGTTCACGTAATTGAACTTGAGGAACGGCACCGTGGTCCAGGCGGCCGGCACGTTCTCGACGGGGAACATGAGCAGCGCGCTCGCGACCACGACGCCGACGAGTCCCTGCCCGACCAGCTTCCAGCGCCCGAGCAGCCCCGCGCGGATGCCCTTGACCACGTGCAGGTAATCGTCGAGGAAGCCGATGCCGCCGAGCGCGATGGTGGCGAACAGCGCAAGCAGCACGTTGCGATTCGTCAGGTCCGCCCACAGCAGCGTCGGCAACACGATCGCCAGCAGGATCAGGAGACCGCCCATGGTCGGCGTGCCGGCCTTGCCGAGGTGTGACTGCGGGCCCTCGGCGCGGATCTTCTGGCCGAGGTGCGATTCCTTCAGCCAGTGGATCAGCGGCGGCCCGACGAGGAACGACACCAGCAGCGCCGTGATCGCCGCGTAGGCCGAGCGGAACGTCAGGTACTTGAAGATGTTCAGGAACGAGAGCCCGTGGATCGTGTGCAGCGGAAAGAGGAAGTGGTAGAACACCTAGCGTCCCTCCCCTGCCGCGAACGCCTGGCCCTTGAGCGTCGACTCGAGGATGCGCGCAACCTCTTCCATCTTCGAGCCGCGCGAGCCCTTGACCAGCACCACGTCGCCGTCGCCGAGCTGCGCCGCGAGCGCGCGGCCGAGCGCTTCGCGGCCTGCGAAGTGCTGCACCCGGCCCGAGCCCGTGGCCTCCGCCGCGGCGCGCTCCATGAGCGGGCCCCACAGGTACGCGCCGTCGAGCCGCGCGAGGCGCCGCCCGAGCGCGCCGTGATAGTCGGCCGAGGCCGCGCCGAGCTCGAGCATGTCGCCGAGCGCGGCGTAGCGGCGGCGCGCTCCGGGCCACGCCTCGAGCGCGTCGAGCCCGGCGTCCATCGAACCCGGGTTCGCGTTGTAGTGGTCGAGCAGCACGGTGACGCCGCCCCAGCGTGCGACCTCCATGCGCCCCGCGGGGCGCGGCATCTCGGCCAGGCCCCGGGCGCACTCCCCGGGCGTCAGCCCGAGCTGCCGTGCGAGCGCGATCGCCGCCAGCGCGTTCGACACGCTGTGGCGGCCGGGCACCGGCACCGTCAGGACCGGGAAGCCGACGACCCGGAAGCGCATGCCCTCGGCGCCGAGCATTTCCACTTCGTCGGCCACGAAGTCCGATCCGGCGACGAGCGCGAACGTCGTCAGGCGCGCGCGCAGCGGGCGCAGCCAGGGCGAGAGGCGCGGCTCATCGCCGGGCACGATCAGCGGCGCGCCCGGGGGCAGCGACTCGCCGATCTCGGCCTCGGCGCGCGCGACCTCGTCGAGCGTGCCCAGGCCCTCGAGGTGCTCGGCCCCGATGTTCGTGATCACGGCCGCGGTCGGGCGCGCGAGCTGCGACAGCTTGCGCACTTCCCCGGCGTGGTTCATGCCGATCTCGACCACCGCGTAGCGCGCGGAGTCGGTGAGGCGCGTGAGCGTCACCGGCACGCCGAGGTGATTGTTGAGATTGCCCTCGGTCTTGAGCGTGGGCGCGCGCCGCGCCAGGATCGACGCCAGCATTTCCCTGGTCGTGGTCTTGCCGTTCGAGCCCGCGATGCCGACCAGCTCGCCGGACCAGGCCGCGCGCCGCGCGTGCGCCCAGGTCGTCAGTGCCGCCTCGGGATCCTCGACCACGAGCAGTGCCGCGCCGGCGGGCACGCCCTCGGCGCGGCAGGTGGCGACCACCGCGTCCTGGCGCGCGCGCGCGCAGAACGCGCCTGGCGAGCCGTGAGCCAGCGCCTGCGCGATGAAATCGTGGCCGTCCGCGCGCGTGCCCGGCAGCGGCACGAACATGCGCCCGGCGCCCGCGCGGCGCGAATCGAGTGTCGCGCCGGTGATCATGCCCTCGAGCGCGATGCCGCCGCCGGGCGCGACCACGTGCGCGCCGGTTGCGCGCGCGACGTCGAGGAGCGTGAAGTCGCTCACGCGCCGTACCCCATGGCTTCGAGCGCGCGCCCGGCCTCGAGCCGGTCGTCGAACGGCACCGAGGACGCGCCCACGATCTGCACGCCCTCGTGGCCCTTGCCGGCGAGCAGCACGACGTCGCCGGCCGTTGCCCATGCGAGCGCATGCTCGATCGCGCGCCGGCGCCCGGCGATCTCGATCGGACGCAGCGCACCGGCGGGGACGCGGCCCGCGGCGAACGCAGCTTCGGCGCCCCTCATGGCCTCGCCGCGGATCACGGCCGGATTCTCGTTGCGCGGATTGTCATCGGTCACGACCGCGAGGTCCGCTCCGGAGGCCGCCGCCTCGCCCATCGCCGCGCGCTTGCCCCGATCCCGGTCCCCCCCGCAGCCGAACACGACCGCGAGCCGCGAGCCCTCGCGCAGCGTCTCCTTCACGGTCGCGATCACGCGCGTGAGCGCGTCGGGCGTGTGCGCGAAGTCGACCAGGACCGTGAACGGCTGTCGCCGGTCGATCACCTCGAGCCGGCCCGGCACGCCGGCGAAGGTCATGAGCGCATGCGCCGCGACCGCGCGATCGATGCCGAACGACGTGGTCGCGCCCCACGCCGCGAGCGCGTTCTCGATGTTGTAGCGCCCGGGGAGTGGCAGCGTGACCTTCGTCCTGCCGAGGGCCTCGACGATCGTGAAGCGGCACGCCCGCGGCTCGAGCTCGACGTCCTCGGCCACGAGCTCGGCGCCCTCGGCGCCCGGCGCGCCCGCGATCGCGAAGCGGATCACGCGCATGCCGCCCTCGCGGCACGCGGCGAGCACCTCGGCGGCGTGCGGGTCGGAGGCGTGCACGACCGCGGTCGTCATCCGCGTCTCGCCGCCGTTCTGGCCGTTGAACAGCCGGAGCTTGGCCTCGAGATACGCCTGCTCGCTGCCGTGGAAGTCGAGATGGTCGCGCGTCAGGTTCGTGAACACGACACTGCGGAACGACAGGCCGTAGGTGCGGCGCAGCTCGAGCGCGTGGCTCGACACCTCGAGCACCGCCGCGCGCAGCCCGCGCGCGCTCATGGTGTCGAGCAGGTCGCACAGGTCGGGCGCCTCGGGCGTCGTGTGCGGCGCGTCGCGGCGCTCGTCGCCGACCCAGTACCCCGCGGTGCCGACCATGCCCGAGGGGACGCCCGCGGCCTCGAGGATCGCCCGGCACAGGAACGCGCCCGTGGTCTTGCCGTTCGTGCCGGTCAGGCCGATCAGCGTGAGCCGTGCCGAGGGATCGCGATAGAGCGCGACCGCGGCCTGTGCGAGCGCCTTGCGCGCCTCGCCCACGAGGACCTCGGCGGGCAGCGCATCGGGGGAAGTCGTCTCGCGCACGCCGGTCGGCGCATCGGCCACGACCGTCGTCGCGCCGCGCGTCGTGGCCTCGATCACGAAGCGCGCGCCGTTCGCCTCCTGGCCCTTGAGCGCGAAGAACGCGTCGCCCGGCTTGACGCGGCGCGAATCGTACGCCGCGCCGTGGACCGCCAGCGGCGCCGGGCCGGCGACCGCGCTCGCGTCCACGCCGAGTGCGGCGAGGAACTCGGTCCACGACAGGGGCCACGGTCCGCGCGGCGGCGTCACAGCTTGGTCCCCACCGTCGCCAGTTGCTGGCGCTCCTCGCACACGAGCATGCACGAGCGGCCCTTCGCGAACATGCTGCCGGCCGGCGGGTCCTGGCGCACCACCACGCCGCGGCCGACGACCTGCGCCGGTAGCGCGACGGAGGCGAGCTCGGTCAGCGCCTGGCGCACCGTCATCCCGACCACGTTCGGCACACCGCCGACGCCGGGCGTGGTCGAGAGCACGACCAGCGCGCCGCGCTCGGCCCGCGTGCCCGCCGGCGGCGACTGGGAGAGCACGCGCGACCCGTCGCCGTCGATGCGCGCGCGGAAGCCGGCGTCGCCCAGCGCGTCGCGGGCGGCATTGAGCGGCAGCGCGCGCACGCTCGGCACCAGCAGTGCGACCGGGTGCGGACGCACCGCCGTGGCGGTCGCGGGCGCTGGCGCGAGCGGTCCGCCGCGCAGGCGATAGAGATCCTCCATGATCTTCTTGAAGATCGGGGCCGCGACGTCGCCGCCGTAGTAGCCCTTGCGCGGCTCGTCGACCATGACCACGCACACCAGGCGCGGGCTCTCCACCGGCAGGAACCCGACGAACGACGCGAGGTACTTGCCGTTCCTGTAGGTGTGGAGCGCGGCGTCGTACTTCTGCGCGGTGCCGGTCTTGCCGCCGACGTGCGCCCACGCCAGTTGCGCGCGCGTTGCGGTGCCCGAATCGACGACCGCCTGCAGGAATCCGCGCAAGGTCTGCGCGGTCTCCGCCGAGATCACGCGCCGGAGCGGCCGGGCTTCGGCCCGCGACACCACCCCGCCGCTTGCGTCGAACTCGGCGGCGAGGAGCTGGGGCGCCATGAGCGTGCCGCCGTTGGCGACCGCGGCATACGCGAGCGCGAGCTGGAGCGCAGTGACCGAGAGCTCGTGGCCCATCGCGAGCGTGGGCAACGAGCGGGCGGACCAGCGGTCCGGGTGGCGCAGGAGGCCCGGCGTCTCGCCGGGGAAGTCGATGCCGGTGAGCGCGCCGAAGCCGTACGAGGTCGAGTACTCGTACATCGTCCGGCTGCCGACCTTCATGCCGAGCTTGCCGGCCACGATGTTGCTCGAGTAGCGCACCGCGTCGGCGAGCGTGAGCACGCCGTGCGGGTGCGAGTCGTGGATCACGAAGCCGCCGAAGTCGTAAGCCCCGTTCTCGGCATTGAACAGCGTGGTCGGGTTCGCGACGCCGCCCTCGAGCGCGGCCGAGACCACGACCATCTTGTAGGTCGACCCGGGCTCGAACTGGTCGGTGATCGCCTGGTTGCGGAACGGCGGCTCCATCGGCTGCGGCTCGGAGCCGGCGGCGAGCACCTCCCCCGTCCACGGGTCGAGGACGACGGCGATCGCCTTGGTCGCGCCCAGGCTGTCGACCGCGGCGCGCAGGCGCTCGCACACGACGCTCTGGATGTCGCTGTCGATGGTGAGCCGGATCGAGTGGCCATTGACCGGGTTCTTGCTCGACCAGCCGGGCATGCCGATCTGGCGGCCGCGCCCGTCCTGCAGCACCGTGCGCCAGCCCTGCTGGCCGCGCAGCACGGAGTCGAACTGGTACTCGAGGCCTTCGACGCCGACGTTGTCGAGGTCCGCGCGGCCGACGAGCTGCGCGAGCGGCCCCCCCGCCGGGTAGCTGCGGCGCGTCTCGCCCTGGAGGAACACGCTCGTCCAGCCGTTCTTCGCCTTGGTCGAGTCGGCGAACATCTCGGCGAGATCGGGCGAACGCTGGCGGACGACCCAGCAGTAGCCCGGGCGGCGCTGGAACTCGGCGACGAGCCTCTTCTCGTCGAGCCCGAGCGCGCGCGCCAGGCGGCGCGCCATGCGCGGCGGGTCGGCCATGTTGCGCGGCACGGCGATCATGGAATAGGTGCGGCGGTCCTGCGCGAGGAGATTGCCGCGGCGATCGCGAATCTCGCCACGCTCGGGCGGCAGCTGCACGCGTTCCTGCTGGTTGACCTCGGCGCGCGCGGCGTAATAGCCGTGACGGAGGACCTGCAGGAATGCGAGCCGCGCCAGGACGCAGGTCCCGGCGAGAAGGACGACAACCGCCGCAGGCACCAGCCGGCGACGCGGAGCGAGGTTCGACACGAACCCTCCGGCGAGCCCGCGGGGGCGGGGTCGCTGGCCGGGGAGGGGTGGCTCCCTGCGGGCGCCGGCGCGGACCGGCACGTCACGGGGAAGGATCGGGACTGAGAACGTTCCGCTTGCCCCTTCAGGGGGGGGCTGCGGCCGCCGCGGGACCTCCATGCGGCGGCCGCGCGGGTGGACGCGTGACCGAAAACGGGTGCTGTGTTAGTGCCGCGTGCGCGCCCGCGCCGACGGGACCAGGAAATCGGCCACGCGGCGACCGAAGGCGACGAGCGTCCTGCCGCCACCCTCCGGCGCATCTCCGCCCGCCAGGAACTCGGCGGGCACGACGACGATCTGCGACGGTTCGGCGGGCTTCATGCCGAGTTTATGCGCCAGGGGCGCCAGCGCGGGCCGGGTGCGCGTCGCAGCGAGCTGCGACTCGAGGTAAGCCTGTCTCGCCTCGGCCTGCGTCAGCGCCTTCTCGGTGCGGTCGATCTGGAGCGTGAACTCGCTCACACGGGTGGCCTGCCAGACCTCGACGAACGTCGCGACGAGGACGAGGCTGAGCACCCACGCGAGCAGGGGCACGCCCTTCTTCTCGAATTCGAAACGCCGGCGCAGGACCGGCGTGGGCTTCCACTGCTTCATGCGGCGATCCTCCGGGCGACGCGCAGGCGCGCGCTGCCGGCTCGGGGGTTGTGGTCGACCTCGGCGGGCGCGGGGGTGATCGCCCGCCGGGTGACCGGTTCGAGAAGTCCCACCCGGACGGATCCGAGCTGGGCCTCCCGCTTCGGGAGCAGCGTGCCCTGGAGGAATCGCTTCGCGATCCGGTCCTCGAGCGAGTGATAGGTGATGACTGCGAGCCGGCCTCCGGGCACGAGCGCCTCGGCAGCCTGGGTCAACCCCCGCTCGACGCGAGCGAGTTCATCGTTGGTCGCGATGCGCAGCGCCTGGAAGAGCTGCGCGAGGCGACGCGGGTGCGGGCGCGGGCCCCACACCGGTTCGACGGCTTGCAGCAGGTGCGACGTGCGCTCGAGCGACTTCCGCTTGCGGAACTCGACGATCGCGCGCGCCAACCGGCGCGACTCGCGCAACTCGCCGTAGGCGAACAGCCAGCCGGCCAGCGTCTCCTCGTCCACCGACTCAAGGCGGCGCCACGCGGGCTCGCCGGACGTCGGGTCGAAACGCAGGTCGAGTGGCGCGTCGCTCTGGAACGAGAACCCGCGCGCTTCGTCGCCCAGCTGGAGCGAGGAGAGACCGAGGTCGAAGAGTGCCCCCGCAAGGCTCCCCAGACGTTCGGACCTCATGACCTCGCCCAGCTGGTCGAACGAAGCGCGGACCAGGCGAACCCGGTCCCCGAACTCGTGCAAGCGATCCGCGGCGCGAAGGAGCGCGGCGGGATCGCGGTCGAAACCGAGGAGGCGGGCCTCCGCAGGCAGGGCGCGGAGCAACCGCGCCGCATGACCGCCTCCCCCCACTGTGGCGTCGAAGTACCAACCCGCCCCGCCGGCGAGGGCTTGAACGACCTCGTCGGCGAGGACCGGAAGGTGCTCGACCACGTCAACGGCGACCTCCGGCGGCAAGCCGGCAGGTCGCCTCGGTCCGGCGCGCGCCCGCGAACGTCTCGGCGTCGGCGCATCGCATCCGAACTGGGACCGCGCTCCCCCCGCCCCCGCAACCCCCCGGGACGACACTCCGCAGCGTCGTCGTCGAGGGGGGCCGGACGCCCGGGACCTCCATGGGCGTCTCGACCAGCGCGGGGTGAGGTGCGCGCATCACGACAGGAACTTCTTTGCCAGCGCGTCGAACTTCTGCGCGTCCATGCTGCCCTGGCGGGTCTCGAGCCGCTTCGGGCTCCAGATCTCGATCTTGTCCATCACGCCGATGACCTCGACCTCTTTCGTCGGGGTCAGGCCGGCCATTTCGATCTGGGCGGGCGTCAGCAGCACGCGGTTCGCGGCGTCGAGGCTGCACTCGATCGCGGAGCGCAGGAACATGCGCACGAAGTCGCGGCCCTCGTCATCACCCCGCTTGAGCGCGCGCAGCTCGCCCTCGAAGCGGTTCCACTCGTCCTTGGGATACATGTTGACGCAGGGATCGAATCCGCGGACGATCACGAACGTGTCGTTGGCTTCGGGAGCGAGGCCCTTCCGCATGCGCGCGGGCACGATCAGGCGCCCCTTCGCATCGAGAGTGACCAGCTCGCTTCCGAAGAAGTTCGACATGCGCCCGATCCCGCTTCGTGCTTTGGGGTGCGCAGTGCGCCGCGAGTTTCGCGTCGAGAGCGATTTGCCCTCCTGCACCACAACCACCCACTTTCACCCACAGCCGCGAACTATCTACTTCTGGAAACTCCACGGCAAGTTTTTTTTGTCGTCTGTACTTGGTTGTGCCGCATTTTTTTTGCGGGTCCAGGGGTGGCCGCGGCGGCACGCGAATTGCGCGCGCGGCACGAAGCGTGCACAGGTGTGCAGCCCGCTCCCTCTCGCCCTTGACGCTCGCGCCCAGGCGCGGCTAGCTTCGCAAGGTTTGCCCGGCGCGCATCGCGCCGCTCGCGCGTTCGTTCCACACGGAGTTCCCCATGGCCGCTCGCACCCCGTCCCGATCCCGCAGCAAGCCCAAGGCCACGCCGAAGCCCGCGCGCGCCGCCGCCTACAATCGCGCCGCGGCGGAGCACTACTGGGGCGAGGAGCGGCGCCGGCTGCGCGACGAATTCAAGATCGTCCTGTCGGCGGGCGAGGCGGACTACGTCAACGCGGCGTACCACGTGTGGGAAACCATGACGCTGCTGACCGGGCTCGCGCCGAAGAAGGGCATGAAGGTGCTCGACCTCGCATGCGGACTCGGTCGCGTGTCGGCGCCGCTCGCGCTCTCGGGTGCGACGCTGATCGGCGTGGATAACGCATTCGCGATGGCACAGGCGGCGCACGCGAAGACCGTGCGCGCCGCGAAGGCCGAGCGCGTGAAGACCCGCGCCGGGTTCGCGCAGGGCTTCTCGGGCGCACTGCCGTTCGCGGATCGCGCGTTCGACGCGGTGCTCTGCCTCGGGCTGCTCGAGCATCTCCCCGCCTGGCTGCAGACCAGGACGCTCGATGAATGCATGCGCGTGCTCAAGCCCAGGGGCGCGCTCTATCTCGTGGTCAACAACAACCGCTCCCTGCTGCTGACCGCGGGCAAGGACAACCGCCATCGCCAGGCGCGCCAGCTCCCGAACGGCTATTACTGCGGTCTCGTCGACCGCGAGACGCTCGTCCAGAGCCTCGCCCGGCGCGGCGCGCGCGTGACGCCGATCGGATCCAACGGGCACTACGCCGTGCTGCGCCACGCCCTCCACGGCCGCCCGCTCACGCCACCGGAGGCGAAGCAGGCCGCGCGCGCATTCGCCTCCGCGACCGACCGGGACCTCGCGGAGCCGCTGCAGGAGGAGTTCGGGCGCACCTGCGCGGACCACTTTTTCTACCGCATCGTGCGGCGGTGAGCCCGGACCCCGAACGCATCCCGGCCGACGTCGCCGCCAGCCGCCTGCGCGCGCTCACCGCGGGCGGCGTCGGACCCGGGCTGCCCCGCAAGCGCCGCGACCAGTGGATCCTGCTGCATGCGGCCGCGCAATCGCTCGGCCTTGCTTCCCTCGACGAAATGTCGCTCAATGAGAGACTCAAGGCGTGGCTCGCGTCGGTCGGCCCGCGGGTCGATGTCGATCACGTCACGCTGCGCCGCGCACTGGTCGACGACGGCTTCGTCGAACGCGAGCCGAACGGGGCATCGTATCGGCGGTCGCGTGCACATGAGCGCATGGTCCTGTTCGAGGAGGTGGTCATGGTTCCGAATCCGCTCGCCGGCGAGCGTTGCGTCGCGTGCCGTCCCGACGCGCCGCGCCTCTCGCCCGAAGAGATCGCGCAGTTGCTGCCGACGTTGCCCGGCTGGTCCGTCGCGGAGGAGCACGCCGAGAAGCGCCTGGTCCGCGTCTACAAGTTCAAGGACTTCGCGGAAGCGCTCGCGTTCACGAACCGCGTCGGCGCGGCCGCCGAGGCGGAGGACCACCACCCCGCGCTACTCACCGAGTGGGGCCGCGTGACGGTCTCGTGGTGGACGCATGCGATCGGGGGGCTGCATCGCAATGATTTCGTGATGGCCGCGAAGACGGACTCCCTGCTCTCGTAGGGGAGCGTGGGCTACAGGTAGGCGCTGTGATTTTGTGGTAACGCTCGCCGGGCGGGATGGCGCTCGATCATGCCGTCCAGGAAGCGCGTGAACTGGTGCAGCCGGCGCCACTGGTCCGGATCGCGCGGAACCTGGTAGTCGCCGAGCCCGTCCGACCATTCGAAACGCTTCCTTCGGCCGTCGATCTCGACTTCCAACACATAGTGGAAGTCCGACCCCCCTGTGCTGACGAATCCATCCTCGCGCGGCTTCATGGCTGGATGGGGCGTCGGCAATTCCATGATCCCGAGCGCATCTGCCTTTCGGCGCATGCTGTCGAGTTGGGCGGGCGTCCAGGTCATTGCCACGGTCGTGTCGAGCTCCATCACGCCGTCGTAGACGAAGATTCCGCGACAGGTATCGAGCGTGCTCCTTCGCCCATCCGGCGCCCCCCAAACTACGCAGAACGAGCGGCCCACCGTTGAGTCCCGAGCCGCGATGGCCACGCGGTCCTCCCCACCCGCCCGAATCGCGGGCGGAGCATCGGCTCCACCTGCACGCCTCTCCGAGCCGGAGATCTGGTCGAACGCCATCCAGTCGACCCGATAGAGGGTGTAGTACGCCGGCTCCGGGTGCTGGATGCCGCGCATGTCCACGCGGCCCATGCGGAGCGCGGTCAGGCACGACGCGTACGGGCTCTCGAAAATCATGCGGTACGGCCGGTCGGCGCGGTCGATCAGGTAGGGCGCGCGCGACACGCCCTCGTAGCGGAGGTTGGTCACCAGGTCGTCGTACGGATAGCGCTCAAGCAGCGGTGTGATCGCGGGCGTGACCAGCCCGGCGAGG
>JBKJJJ010000182.1:0-4754 GCA_046598045.1 Candidatus Eiseniibacteriota bacterium | reverse complement strand
CAAGCACGGCCACGTCATCCACCTCGGCGAGCGCGAGTGCTCGGTGCAGCGCAACAACCAGAAGCTGATCGAGGAGTCGCCGTCGCCCGCGGTCACACCGGAGGTGCGCGCGCGCGTGGGCGCGATGGCGGTCAAGGGCGCTTCCTCGATCGGCTACGACTCGGCGGGCACGATCGAGTTCCTGATGGACGTCGATGGCTCGTTCTACTTCATGGAGATGAACACCCGCATCCAGGTCGAGCACCCGGTCACCGAGGAGGTCACCGGGCTGGACCTCATGAAGGGGCAGATCCGCGTCGCCGCCGGCGAGCCGCTGCCGCTGACGCAGGACGAGGTCGAGCTGCGCGGCCATGCGATCGAGTGCCGCATCAACGCCGAGGACCCGGCGCACAACTTCCGGCCGAGTCCCGGGCACATCTCCTACTGGTACAAGCCCGGCGGGCCCGGCCTGCGCGTGGACAGCCATGTCTATGCGGGCTACGACGTGCCCTCGCACTACGACTCGCTGATCGCGAAAATCATCGCGCGCGGCAAGGACCGCGCCGAGGCGATCCAGCGCATGGTGCTCGGTCTCCAGGAGCTGATCGTCGAGGGCATCCCGACGACGATCCCGTTCCACCTGCAGGCGCTGGCGCATCCCCGCTTCCTCGCGGGCGATCTCGATACCCGCTTCGTGGAGATGATGTTCGCCGAGCAGGAAAAGGCCAAGGCCGCTCCCGTCGCGTGAGTCGCCCCGCGCTGGTGCGCGGCTTTCGCTCCGCGCTCGATCCCGATCTCGAAATCCGCCAGGACCCCGGCCGCGACGTCTACGTCGTGATCGTCGACGTGCTGCGCGCGACCACCTCGCTGGTCCACGCGTTCGCGCATGGCGCGCGCGCGGCGCGGGCGTGCGCGACGGTCGAGGAGGCGCGGGCGGAAGCCCTTGCGCTCGCCGATGTCCCCCTGGCCGATCGTCCACTCCTGTGCGGCGAGTCCGGTGGCCTTCGGGTCGAGGGCTTCGACCTCGGCAACTCGCCGTCCGAGTATGGCGCCGAGCGCGTCGCCGGGCGCGACCTGCTGGTCGCGACCACGAACGGCGCGCCCGCGATTCACCGCACCGCCGGCGCGTCGCACCAGTTCCTCGCGGCGTTCGTCAACCTGTCCGCCTGCGCCGACGCGCTGATCGCGCTCGCGCTGCGCACGCTGCATTCCGGGACGGAGCGCGAAATACGCCTGGTTGCCGCCGGCAAGCTGGGCGCGCCCGCGGCGGAGGACGACGCGGTCGTCGGCGCGCTGGCGGCGCGGCTGCTCGCGCGCGGGCCCGAGCAATTTGTCCTGGTGGGGGAGGATCCGCGGCCGTTTGGTCTCCCTGCGGGGTTCGATCCGGGCTCCGGATTGCCGCTGGCGCCCCTTGCATCCATGCCCGCTGCTCTTGAGACCTTTCTGCGCGACTGCGAGCACGGGGCCGCGCTGTGCGCGATGGACCCGGCGTTCGCGCTCGACCTGGCCGACGCTTCCGATCTCGATCGCTTCACGCGGCTGCCGTTCGGGCGGGGCGGGGTGATCGGTCCGGGCATCGACCTGGGGGCGCGGCCGGTGGATCCGCTGCGGTAGGACCCGCCCCGGGGCGGGTTCGACTTGCGTTGGCTTGCGTGCGGTGTCCGCGATCTCGCATGCCACGTGGCATGCGAGTTGCGATCCAATCATTGTTGCGCAGCGAGTTAGACCAGAATTGTGATTCCGGCGAACGGGCCCCGGGGCATGTTCGACTTGCGCTCGCGCAAGTGCGCGACCTGCCCCGGCGCGAGTTCTATCCGCCCCGGGGCGGATCATCGGCCGCTGCGCCGGCGCAAGCGTGCGGGCCCGCGAACTCGCATGCCACGTGGCATGCGAGTTGCGATCCGGGCGTTGTTGGGCAACGAGTTGCGCTTGAATCGCGATTCCCTCGAGCATGCCCCGGGGCGGAAAGTCAGCCTCCGGGCCGGCGGGCAGCCTCCTACCGCCTCTGCGTCTGCACGAACAGCCCGAGCGCGATCAAGCCGAGCAGGGCGTTGGCGAACCATGCGGCGAGCGGAGGCGGCAGCGTTCCGCTCTGCCCGAGCGCCAGCCCGGCGCGCATCAGGCCGACGTAGAAGAATGCGGTCGAAACCGAGATGCCGAAGCCGAGTGCGGCGTTGGGGTTGCGCAGGCGCGCGGCGAGGGCCGCGCCCATGACGACCACGATCAGGTTGATGAACGGGAACGCGAATTTCTGGTAGAGCTGGACCTCGAACTTCTCGGAGCGCAACCCGCTGTGGGCGAGTCGATGCACGTACTCGGCGAGCGCGGTATAACCCATCGCGTCGGGGTTCTGCGGGTCCTTCTCGAAGTCCTCGGGGCGTTCGGGGAGGCCGGGCAGGCTCATGATGGTGAACGTCATCGCGCGCTCGGTGCCCTGCTCGAAGCGGCGCTCGATGCCGTCCATGAAGACCCACTCCTTGCCGTTCCAGCGGCCGGTGCGCGCGTCGATGCGGCGCACCAGCACGTCGCCCTTGAACTCGGTGATGGTCACGTCGTGCAGGCGCTTCTCGGGCACGAGGTAGAGCTTCGCGGTGTAGATGCGCCCGCCCTGCCCGAGCACCGACAGGTTGGAATACTCCGTGGGCCGTCCGGCGAGCCGGTGACGGACTTCGGTCTCGAGGATCTCCTCGCGCCGCTCGGTCGCGTGCGGCACGACCAGCTCGTTGAGCACGAACGAGGCGAGCACGGCGAGCAGCCCGACCGCGAACAGCGGCACGACGATGCGGCCGGTCGACAGGCCGGCGGTCACCATGGCCGTGAGCTCGTTGAACTTGCTCATCTGGCCGAGCGTCAGGAACGTCGCCATGAGCAGCGCGACCGGGAGCACCTGCACCGTGACCCAGGGGACCTTGTACAGGTAGTAGCGCGCGACGATCAGGAACGAGGCGTGGCCGTCCATGAAGTCCTGGATCTTCTCGAACAGGTCGACGATGGCGAAGATCACGACGAAGGCGCACAAGGAGAGCAGCAGCAGCTTCACGAACTCGACCAGCACGTAACGGTCGAGGAGCCGCATCAGGCGGCCTCGCCGGCGGGTACGGCGCGCGCGTAGCGCCGGACCCGCGGCCCGAAACGCACCTCGCACGCCTGGAAGGTGGCCAAGAGGCCCCATCCGCCGAGCATGATGTTCGCCAGCCACATCGCGAGCCAGGGCGGCAGCAGCAGGCGGTCGGCGAACGATTCGCCGAACTGCAGGCACAGGTAGTAGAACGCGAAGAACAGGATCGAGACGAACCCGATCGCCACGCCGCCGCGCTTGACCTGCATGCCGAGCGGGGCGCCGATCAGCACGAACACCACGCAGGCGAAGGCGAGCGCGAACTTCTTCTGCAGCTCGACCTCGAGCGAGGCCTTGCGGCGGGCGAGCGTCTCGACCTCGAGCCGGTTCATCTGGAGTTCGGACTTGATCGACCCGGGGAGGTTCGCGAGGTCGACGGTTTGCCCGCGCATGCGGGCGAGCGCGACCCCGAGCGCGCCCAGTGCGCCGCCCTGCCCGGTGCCGTCGGCGCGCGGCACGAGGTCGAGCGAGGAGATGCCGCCGGCGTCGAGCGTCTCCTTCGCGCGGGAGAGCGCGCCCTGCAGTTGCTCGTCGGCGACCTTGATCTCCTGGCGGAGCTGCCCGAGCGTCATTTCGCGGTCCGAACGCAGGTCGCGCACCGAGCGCCGCAGCATGGTTCCGGCCCCCGGCACATAGATCCGGTGGACATCGAACTTCATCTGGCGATACTTGCGGCCTCCCGGGGTGTCGCCCGGGACTTCGTGCAGGACGCCGTCGTGGAGTTCGAGCAGCGCGGTCTCGCCGTCGGGCAGGTAGCTCAAGGTCCCGCGCTCGGCGACGATGATCGTGGGTGAGGGGTTGCTCCCGAACTCGAACAGCGTGATGCCGCGCATCTCGTTGGTCGTGCCCATGACCCGGCGCACGAGCAGGCTGTAGCCGGCAAAGTCGTTGATGAACACGCCCTCGGCCAGGCGCACGGTCGGGCGCTTCTGGGAGACGTCGACCATGAGCGCGGCGAGCCGGTGGTTGGATTCGGGCAGGACCCAGCAGTTGAACACCGAGAGCGTCAGGAAAAGGACGAAGGCCGCGGAAAGAGGCGCCATCAGGACCCGGAAGACATTGATCCCGCTGGCCTTGAGGGCGGTGATCTCGTTGTCCTGGGCCATGCGCCCGAACGTCATCAGGCTGGCCACGAGGACCCCGCAGGGGACCGAGAGCGCCACCATCCAGGCCAGCGACAGGACGAACAGCTCACCGACGGCCCGGACCGGGATTCCGCGGGCGACCAGCAGGTCCATGATGTCGACCAGAAAGTCGAGCTGGAGCAGGTAGGTGACGACCCCGAACCCCAAGAGCCAGGGAACCAGGTGCAGACGCAGGACGTACAACCGTAAGATCCGCATGGAAGCGACCTTACCCCGGCTCGGGGGCCCGGCCAAGCGCCGATCCCGGAGTGCCCTTTGAAACCCACCCCGGAGCCTTCGAACCAGCCCTTGCGACGTCCTCCTGTGCCCGCGCCACGGTTCTCCTCGCGATTGGCCCCCCTGGGGGCCGCGCTGGCGCTTGCCCTGTTCGTCGTCCACCGGGCTGGAGCCCAGGCGCCCACGCTCCCTTCGTCTCCGGATTCGCTCGCCGATTCGACCGCCCGGGCGGCCAACCGCGCCGGGACGGGGGGCGTCGCCCAGCCCGAGGTCACGCGCCGGCAGGTCCTGCCTCC
>JBKJJJ010000162.1:0-65094 GCA_046598045.1 Candidatus Eiseniibacteriota bacterium | reverse complement strand
GATCACCGCCGGCGCGCTGCAGGACACGGACCGCGGGCTGGTCGTGGGCGTGACCACGTTCGGCAAGGGTCTCGTCCAGAACCAGATGCGTCTCAAGGACAACTCCGCGCTGCTGCTCACGATCGCGAAGTATTACACGCCGAGCGGACGCCTGATCCAGCGCGACTACAGCTCCGGCAACAAGGAGAAGTACCAGGAAGAGGCGTTCTCGCGCGACGTCGAGGAGGACTCGGTGCTGGCGAAGCGCCCGAAGTTCAACACCGCGAGCGGCCGCACGGTGTACGGCGGCGGCGGCATCCGTCCCGACGTGCTCGTCCCCTCGGAGAGCCTGACCATCGCCGAGGTGGACCTCGAGCGCGCGAGCGTGTTCTTCGACTACGCGACGCACCTCGTGGGCAACAACCGTGACTCGTTCCCGAAGGCCTACGACGAGTTCGCGAAGGCGTACCGCATCTCCGATGCGCAGGCCGACGGGTTCCGCAAGTACGCGACCGACAAGAAGGTCAAGCTCACGCCGGAGCTGATGACCAAGGAGGACGGGTACATCCGCCGCCGGCTCAAGGCGGAGGTGGCCTCGAACCTGTTCGGACTGGTCGCGCGCTACCGCATCGACTCCGAGGGTGACGGCCAGTTGCAGAAGGCGCTCGACCTCATGCCGCAGGCGCGCAAGTTGCTCGCGGCCTCGCCGATCGAGAGCAAGAAAAAGATCTGACCGTTGACGGGGACCGCGTCGAAACTGCACAATTGCGGCTCATGACACCCGGCGAAAAGATCGGTCCCTACGAAATCACGGGGTTCCTCGGCGCGGGCGCGATGGGTGAAGTCCATCGCGCCCGCGACACGCGTTTGGGCCGCGACGTGGCGATCAAGACGCTGCCCGCGAGTCTCGGCCTCGACGAGGAACGCATCCGTCGCTTCGACCAGGAAGCGCGCGCGGCCGGGACGCTCAACCACCCGAACATCCTCACGATCTACGACGTCGGCACGCACGGCGGCGTGCCCTACATCGTGTCCGAGCTGCTGGTCGGCGCGACGCTGCGCCAGCGGCTCGACGAGGGCCCGCTTCCGCCGCGCCGGGCCGCGGACTTCGCCGCGCAGGTCGCGCGCGGGCCCGCCGCCGCGCACGCCAGCGGCGTGGTGCACCGGGACCTCAAGCCCGAGAACCTGTTCGTCACCGCGGGCGGCGGCGTCAAGATCCTCGACTTCGGGCTCGCCAAGCTCAAGGAGCTGGGCGCGCCTGCCGCCGCGGAGGATTCGCTCGCGGGCACGATGACCAGCGCCGGGCTCGTGATGGGCACGGTCGGCTACATGGCGCCCGAGCAGGTGCGCGGCCTGCCCGCCTCGCCGGCGTCGGACCTGTTTGCGCTCGGCTGCGTGCTCTACGAGATGCTCGCCGGAGCGCGCGCGTTCAAGCGCGATTCCCCGGTCGAGACCATGTCGGCGATCCTCCACGAGGACCCCTCGCCGCTCCCAGCGCGCGTGCGCTCCGAGTTCCCGGCTCTGGTCGGGATCGTGGGGCACACGCTCGAGAAGGACCCCGCACAGCGTTTCGAGTCCACGCGGGATCTCGCGTTCGCGCTCACGCTCGCCGCGGGCGGGGAGCAGGCAGCGGCCGAGCCGTCGCCCGACACCCGAGCGCCGGCCGGGAACGACGACGGCCGGATCGCGTTTCGGCGCCTGACGTTTCGCCGAGGTTCGATCCTGCGCGCGCGCTTCACACCCGACGGCCACTCCGTCATGTACGGCGGCTCGTGGGAGGGCCAACCCGTCGAGCCGTTCTGGATGCACCTCGGAAACCCCGAGGGCCGCTCGATCGGCCACCCCGGCACCGACGTCTTCAGCGTCGCCCCGACCGGGGAGATGGCGGTCTGCCTCAAGCGCCGCACCCGGGGACCGTTCCTCGTCTCCGGGACGCTCGCTCGCATGCCGGTCGGCGGCGGGGCGCCCCGGCAATTGCTGCAGAACGTGGACGAGGCCGATTGGAGCCCGGACGGCACGCAACTCGCCGTCGTGCGCGAGGTCGACGGCCTGAACCGGCTGGAGTACCCGATCGGCAAGGTGCTGTTCCAGACGGCGGGGTGGATCAGCCACCCCCGCGTCTCGCGCGACGGCAGGCAGGTCGCGTTCCTCCATCACGAGTACATCGGCAACGACGGCGGCAGCGTGACCGTGGTCGACTCCGAGCGGCGCGTGAGCGTGCTGTCGGAGGGCTGGGGCACGATCCGCGGCCTCGCATGGTCGGCCGATGGGCGCGAGGTCTGGTTCACGGGGCACCTCGAGAGCGCCGGTCGAAACCTCTACGCCGTCGACCTCGACGGACGGCTGCGCCCGCTCCACCAGGTGCCGGGCCAGCTCTGCATCCAGGATGTGTTCCCGGATGGCCGCGTGCTGCTCACGCACTCGGTCGAGCGCCAGGCGATCATGGTGCAGGTGCCGGGGGAGGCGACCGAGCGCGACCTGTCATGGCTCGACTGGTCGATCCTGCGCGACATCTCGCAGGACGGGCAGTGGCTGCTGATCGTCG
Organism: Candidatus Eiseniibacteriota bacterium; assembly: GCA_046598045.1. Taxonomy (GTDB): domain Bacteria; phylum Eisenbacteria; class RBG-16-71-46; order RBG-16-71-46; family DASYSL01; genus JANPEF01. The sequence goes on along the minus strand of JBKJJJ010000162.1, from coordinate 62,570 downwards.
AGAGCGGCGAGGGCGGCGGCCCGCACGGAGCGATCTGCATCCGTCCGACGGACGGCTCCGGGGCGGTGCAATTGGGCGAGGGCAACGCGATGCAATTCTCGCCGGACGGGCTGTGGGTGCTCGCGCTGCAGCGGACCCCCGGACTACCGGGCGCGGTCGTGCTGCTGCCGACCGGTGTCGGCGAGCCGCGCAACATCGAGATCGGCGCCATGGAGTGCCGGGTCGCGAAGTGGTTTCCCGATGGGAAGTCGATCCTCGTGCTCGCCTCGGAGGGGGAGGGGCCGCTGGGGCTGCATCGCGTGGATCTCGAGTCCGGGCGGCGCACACCGATTGGCCCGACCGAGAACGTGGGCACGAGCTTCGAAATTTCCCCCGATGCGCGCTACGTCGCGGCGAAGGCCGGCGATCGCCCGCTCTTGCTCTACCCCGTCGAAGGGGGCGAGCCGGTCGCGATTCCGGGTGTCCGCCCGGACGACATGATCCAAAGCTGGCGCGGGGAGAGCGGCGCGATCCTGGTCGCGGTCGAGGGCGAGATGCCGGCGAAGATCCAGCGCATCGACCTCGCGACGGGCGCCCGCACGGTCTATCGGGAGATCGCGCCGCCGGATTCCTCCGGCGTGTGGAGCATGCGCGGCTTCCATTTCCTGCCCGACGGCCAGACCTACGGCTACACCTACCTGGTCCAGCTTGACGATCTCTACCTGGTCGATAACCTGCGCTAGAGCGCCCGCTCGAGCGCCGCGAGCAGCCGCGCGATCTCCGCCGGCGTGTTGTAGTGGAACAGGCTGATCCGCACCACGCCGTTCTGCCCGAGCAGCCCCAGCGCTTCCGCCGCGCGGTACGAATAGAAGTGCCCGTAGCGCGTGCCGATCTGCTCGCGATCGAGAGCCTCCACGACCGCACGCGAGTCGCGCCCCTCCACCGTGAACGAGATCGTGGGCACGCGCATGGATGCCACGCGCGGCCGAGCAGCCGCACGCCCCGGCGCGCCGAGAGGAAGTCGAGCACGGGCTGGGCGAGCTGCGCCTCGTGCTGCGCGATGACCTCGAACGCGCGGTCGAGCGGTTCCGCCGGCGCGCCGCTCTCGCCGTTGGAAGCGTGGTGCGCGCCGAGCTCGGTGAAGTATTCCAGCAGCGCGGGCAGCGACGCGGCCAACTCGTGATTCACGTTCCCGGGCTGGAGCTTGTAGGGGCCGAGGTCCTCGCCCAGGAACGAGTGGTTGAGGCTCTTCGCCCGCTGCAGGGCGTCCCTGCGCGCGTAAAGCAGCCCGACATGCGGCCCGCTCAGCTTGTAGAGCGACAGCGCGTAGAAGTCTGCGCCGAGCGCGCGCACGTCGACGCGGCGGTGGGGCGCGAACGCGACCCCGTCGACGCACGCGAGCGCGCCCGCCGCCTGGATCATCCGCACCAGCGCGGCCGCGTCGTGCACCGTGCCGTACAGGTTCGACACCTGCGTGAACGCGACCAGCCGCGTGCGCGCGTTGAGCAGCGGTGCGAGCCCTTCGGCGGTCAGTTCGCCGCGCTCGAGATCGAAGCGCCACTCGCGCACCACGATCCCGCGCTCCGCGAGTTCGCGCCACGGGCCGATGTTCGCCTCGTGGTCGAGGTTCGTGACCACGATCTCGTCCCCGGCCTGCCACCCGTGCGCGAGGCCGGCCGCGAGCAGGCGGATCAGCATCGTGCTCGACGGCCCGAGCACGATCTCGTCGGGATCGGCGTGGACCAGCGTCGCCATCGCGCGCGTGCCCTCGGCGACGAGCGCGGTCGCATGGGCGGACGGCGCGTAACTCGCGCCGAGGTTGACCTGCCAATGCGTCATGTAATCGTGCACGCGCTCGACGACGGAGCGCAGCGGCACGCTGCCGCCCGCGTTGTCGAACAGCGCCCACTCGTCGGACAACGCGGGGAATTGGGCGCGCACCCAGGCGAGGTCGAGGGTCGTGCTCACGCCACGCCTGCCGGGGCGGAGTTCGCATCCGCGAACGCGAGCGTCTTCTTGAGCACGTCCCAGACCCAGTCCGGCGAGATCGCGCGCATGCACGACATGTGGTCGCACACGTCGAGCACGCACGGCGAGCACCACACGCCCGAGTAGATCGAGCGGTGCCCGGCCGACTCGGGGTAGGGGAACGTGCGCTCCGGCTCGCTGCGGCCGAAGATGCCGACCGTCGGCGTGCCGACCGACACCGCGACGTGGGTCGGCCCGGTGTCGCCGGCGACGAACGCGCGGCAGAGCTTTGCGAGCGCGGCGAAGCGCCGCAGCGCGACGTCGGTGATCGCGAGCGCGCGCGGGCTGCCCACGTCCAGCGCGATGCTGCGCGCGAGCTCCTCCTCGCCCGGGCCGGCGAACACGAGCAGCCAGTCGCGTGGGCGCTCTGCGAGGAGGATCCGGCCGAGCGCCGAGAAGTCCTCCGCGCCCCAGCGCCGCGTCGGCCAGCGCGCGCCCGGGTGGAAGCCGATCATCGCGGCGCCCGCGGTCACGCCGCGCTCGGCGAGGTGGTTGCGCGCCGCCGTAAGCTCGGCCGGCGCGAGCGTGATCTCGGGCAGCTCGTAGCGCGTTTCCCAGCCGAGCGCGCGCAGCGAGGCGAGGTGGAACTCGATCGCGCTCTTCTCGGTCGGCCGGACGGGCACGTTGTAGGCCGCGCTGCGGAGTTTTTTGTGCGGATAGCCCACGCGCCAGCGCGCCCCGCTGAGCGCGGTCCACAACGCGGTGCGCGGATTGCAGAACAGGTCGAGCACGACGTCAAATTTTTGCGCCCTGAGCTCGCCGGCGAGCCGGGCCTGGTCGAGGGCGCCCGCCTTCCGCGAGCTGGTCCACAGCCGGGCCAGCCGGGGGTCATCGACCAGCAGCGGGGCCGATTCCTCCTCGGTCAGGTAGTGCAGGGCGGCCTGGGGGGCCAGCCGGCGCAGGTTCGTCAGGACCGGGGTGCTCAGGCACACATCCCCCACGAAGCGGGGCCGGATCACGAGGACCGACCCGATGGCCGCGGGGTCGATGGGGGGGTGGCTTGACGGTAGGGGCATGGGTTCCTTAGACTTGGGCCTTCTCACGGGACTCTAACGACTCCCATCCCGCTTGCCAAGAACCCGCACTCGTTCACCGGAGGAAGCATGTCGTCCGACCCGCGTCCGGGGCCGGCCACGCGCGCGGTTCACGCGGGCCACCTGTCGAATCCGTTCGGTGGCGTGTCCTCGCCGATCTACCAGACCTCGACGTTCCGATTCCGCTCGCTTGCCACCATGCTCGAGGCGTTCCATGCCGGCCCCGAGGCCATGGTCTACAGCCGTTACGCGAATCCCACCGTCGCGGCGGTCGAGCAGAAGCTGGCCAACCTCGAGGGCGCCGAGGCGGCGCTCGCGTTCGCCTCGGGCATGGCGGCGATCACCTCGACGTTCTTCTCCCTGTGCGGCCCCGGCGACCGCATCCTGTGCCAGCGCGAGATCTACGGCGGCACGTTCGAGTTCCTGTCGCACTGGGCCGAGCGCGTGGGCTGGAAGGTGGACTGGTTCTCGATTCGCGAGGTCGACTCGCTCGACGTCATGCTCGACGCGAAGCCGCGCGTGGTCTACGCCGAGTCGCCAACGAACCCGACGCTTCGCCTGATCGACCTGGCGCGTCTCGCCGACCGCGCGCACGCCGCAGGCGCGGCGCTCGTGGTCGACAACACGTTCGCCACCGGGCTCCTGCAGCGGCCGCTCGACCTCGGTGCCGACATCGTCGTGCACAGCGCGACCAAGTACCTGGCGGGCCACACGGACCTGATCGCGGGGTGCGCGATGGGCTCGCGCGACCACATGGTCGACCTGTGGAAGGTGCGCAAGATCCTCGGCGGCTGCATCGATCCGCACGCGGCGTGGCTGCTCGAGCGCTCGATCAAGACGCTGACCGTGCGCGTCGAGCGCTCGTGCCAGAATGCGCGCGCCGTCGCCGAGTTCCTGTCGAAGCACCCGTTCGTCGAGCGTGTCCACTACCCTGGCCTGACGTCGCACCCGGACCACGCGCTCGCGAAGTCGCAGATGAAGGACTCCGGCGGGATGGTGACGATCGAGCTCGCGGGCGACCTGTCGGCCGCCGCGCGCTTCGTCGATTCGCTGACCGTGTTCCAGCTCGCGGCCAGCCTCGGCGGTGTCGAGTCGCTGGTCTCGGTGCCCGCCGCGTCGTCGCACTTCGCCCTGACCCCCGAGGAGCGCGCCGAAGCCGGCGTGACCGAGGGCATGGTCCGCCTTTCCGTGGGCATCGAGGATGCCCGCGACCTGATCGACGATCTCGCGCAGGCGCTCGCCGCCGCCGCGTCCAACGTCGCCGCCGTGCGTGCGTGATGCGCGCGCGTTCCGTCTTCACCCGCACCCGCCTCTCGAGGAGATTCGTGTCCATGGTCCGTCCGCCCCTTGATGCCGCCTCAGCCGTGCGTTCGCGCGTGTTGTCCCTCGTGCTTGCCGCCGCCTGCGCGCTCGCGCTGAGCACGGTGTTCGGGCTCACGCCCGACGCCGCCCGCGCCGCCGATCCCGCGCCCGCAGCGACCGCCGCCTCGAAGCCGTCGCCCACGGTCGCCGCGAAGCCGGCCGCGAAGATGGCCGCGAAGACTGCGAAGGCGCTGCCCGATTCGCTGCCCGGGCTCGAGAAGGCGGTGAGGAGGGACTCGACCAACGCGAAGGCGCTCTATCGCCTTGGCATTGCGTACCTCGATCGCGATCGCCCGGCGGATGCCGCGGGCATGTTCCAGAAGGCGACCGAAGCCAAGCCGGACTATGTCGAGGCGTGGGTCAACCTCGGCGCAGCCGAAGACGCGAATGGCCACAGCGGCCAGGCGCGGACGCGCTACCGCCAGGCGCTCAGCCTGCGCCCGGGAGACGAGATCGCCACCTGCCGCCTCGCCTCGTCGTTCTACGCGGTCGGGATCAAGGATTCCGCGATGACCGTGCTGCGCGAGGCGATCGCGAACAATCCGAAGTCGCATTGCGCCTACTTCACGCTCGGCGTCGCGTACGCCGACGCGGGCATGTTTCGCGAGGCGATCCGCGCCTGGAATCAGGTGGTGGAGAATGCGCCGAAGTCGCCCGAGGCCGAGAGCGCGGGCGAGAGCATCAAGCTGCTCAAGGAGTACCTCGGCCCGCAGGACGCGCTCAACCAGCCGGTGGTCACGCCGGGGATCGCGCTCGGCTCGGGCGGCCCGAGCACGGTCCTGCCCGGCGGCGGCATGATGAACACCGGAAGCAAGGGCTCGATGGCCCCGGGCAACGGCAGCGCGCCGGGGAAGGCCGGCGGCAAGTCCGCGAAGAAGACCGAGAACAAGACCGAGAAGGCCGAGCAGACCGAGAAGAAGACCGAAGACCACTAGACGCGCATGCCGGCTTCCCGCCCCGATTCCACGCCGTCCGCGGTCCCCGTGCCTTCGCCCCGATCGGGCGAGGGCCGGACTGTTTTGGTCGCAATGTCCGGCGGCGTCGACTCCTCGATCGGCGCCGCTTTGCTCGCCGAGGCGGGCTGGGACGTGATCGGTGTCACGCTCAAGCTGTGGTGCTATGGCGAGAGCGACGACGCCGCGACGCCGCGCTCGTGCTGCTCGCTCGACGCGATCGCGGACGCGCGCTCGGTCGCGCTCCACATGGGCTTCCCGCACCACGTGCTCGACGAGAGCGCCGCGTTCCGCGCGCAGGTCGTCGCCCCGTTCGTGAAGGACTACCTCGCCGGCGAGACGCCGTACCCGTGCGCGCTGTGCAACACGCACCTCAAGTTCGGATCGCTGTTCGGGCACGCGCGCAAGTCCGGCGCCGATTTCCTCGCGACCGGCCACTACGCGCGCATTGCGCCCGCACCGCGCGCGGAGCCCGGTGAGGCCGAGCCCGCGCTCTTCCGCGCCGCGCACGACGGCAAGGACCAGACCTACGCGCTGTGGGGGATCGCCCGCGCCACGTTGCCGCGCCTCCTGTTTCCGCTCGGCGGCCTGACCAAGGACCAGGTGCGCGCCCACGGGGAGCGCCTCGGGCTCACGCGGGTCGCGCAGAAGCTCGAGAGCCAGGACCTGTGCTTCGTGCCCGACGGCGACTACGCGGGCTTCGTCGCGCGCGAGGCGGGCGCGGCCGCGGTCGACACGCCGGGCGCCATGGTGGACTCGAACGGCGCCGCGCTGGGCGAGCATCGCGGGCTCGCGCACTACACGGTCGGCCAGCGGAAAGGCCTCGGCATCGCCGCCGCCGAGCCGCTCTACGTGATCGGGCTCGAGCCGGCGTCGAACCTCGTGCGCGTCGGCTCGGAGGCGGAGCTGCTCGGGCGCGAAACCGCGTTCACGGATTTCAACTGGCTGTCCGAGGACCCGCCTGCCCCGGGCGCGACGGTCGAGGTGCAAATTCGCTACCGGCATCGTCCCGCACCCGCGACGCTTCGCCTCGATGCGGGCGGCCGCGGCCGAATCACTTTCGCGGAACCGCAGCGCGCGATCACGCCGGGCCAATCCGCAGTCTTCTATCGAGGGGATCGGCTCCTGGGAGGCGCTCGACTTGCCCGACCCCGATGACCGGGAACTCGTCGCGCGCCTGAGGCAGGGAGACGAGCGCGCATGGGTCACGTTCCTCGATCGCTACGAGCGCCTGATCTACTCGGTGCCCCGTCGCATGGGGTTCGACGCGGATGACGCGGCGGACGTGTTCCAGGATGTCGCCGTCGCGTTCCTGAGCGGGCTCCCCCGGCTGCGGGATTCCCGCACGCTGCCCCGCTGGCTGGCACAAACCGCGTTCCGCATCGCGCGTGACAAGCGCGCCCGCAGCCGCCGGGAGGTGCGCCCGCCGGACGGGGCATTTTGGGAGAATGTCGTGGCCTCGGAGCCAGAAGTGGACCAGGTTCTCACCGCCTTCGAAGCCCGGCGGGACGTGCAAGCAGCCCTCGCGCAGGTGTCGCCGCGCTGCCGCGAACTCCTCACGCTCCTCTTCCTGAGCGATCCCACGCCCTCGTACGCCGAAATCGCGAAGCGCGTCTCGGAGCCCCTGGGCTCCCTCGGACCGACACGCCGCCGCTGCCTGGCCCGGATGTTCGAACTGCTCAAGAATCGTGGTATCACGGGCCCCGCAAAGTCCACCTTGGAGTCGAACACGCGCCCTTCGCGTGTTCAAACGCGGAGTGTCCGATGAAACGACGTCAGCCGACGATGGACAAGCAAGCGACCCACCCCGCGGCCGGGGAATGGATGCTCTGGTCCCTGGGTGTGCTCGAGGCGGACGCGGCCCGTGCCCACGAGCGCCACGCTCGCGCATGTACGCCGTGCCGGCGGATCCAGGAGGCCGCCCGCCTCGTGAGACTGGCCGCGCTGCCCGGCGCATTCGAACCGGTGCCGAAAGCGGTTCGTCGCCGGGCCGAGGCGGCCTTCGCGATGGTGCCGGCTCGCGCGACGGCCCCGGCGGGATTCGCGCGCCTGCGGCTCCTGATGGATTCGGGCGCCTTTCACCGGGAGCGTATGTCCAGCCCCGGCGCCGCGGTGCGCGGCGAGCCTCGAACCCGCAATTGCACGCTCGAGGGCGGCCCATTTCGCATCGACCTGGAATGGCTGCCCGAAGGAGATGCCTGGAGCCTGCGTGGTCGTGTCGCCGTGGCGAAGGAAGTGGCGGCCCCCCGGCTGCTCTTCGAGACCCGACACGGGCGCCCGCGGCGCGTGGTCCCGGGACCGCGCGGATTCTTTGGCCCGGTCGCGCTGCTCAGCCCGGAGGTCCGGGTGACCCTCGAGAGCAAGGCGCGCTCATTTCGTTCCGCATGGGTTCCCCCGGCGCGGCGTGCCCGGCGCGCTCCGCCGCGCTGAGTCCGCCCCGCTCCCGCGATCCGCATGCCATGATGCCGGGCTCTCCCTTGCCTCGCACCTCCCGATCGGAGAAGAATCCATCCCCTGCGGACGCGCAAATCGAACGCGTCGAACGCGCGCGTGCTCGCTCGGCACAGGCGGGCCTGGCCGCGGCCGCGCGCGCCCTCGGCCGCATCGGATCGGGGACCAACCGCGGCACCGGACTGGTGTTGCGTGCGCGCCTGTTGCGTGTGCAGGCCCATGCGCTCCGGGGGCTCGGCCGCCATGCGGAGGCATCGCGGGACTACCGGGCTGCAACCGACCTGTTCGAGGCCGCTGGCCTGCCCCTCGAATCCGCCCGCTGCGCGATCGGATGGGTCGACGCGCTGATGTACCTCGGTCGCTATTCCCAGGCGCGTCGGACTGCCGCTTCGGCGCTGCCGCGCTTCGTGCGCGCCGGGGAGCGCTCGGCTGCGGCCCGCCTGCTGAACAACGTCGCCAACCTCGAATACCGGCTCGATCGCCCGCGCCAGGCGCTCGCGCTCTATACCCGTGCTCGCAGGGGCCTGAAAGCGGCGGGGGGAGCCAACCGTGCGGTCCTCGCGCGCGTGGACGCCAATCGTGCAAATTGCCTGGCCCTCGGAGGCCGGCCCGGGGATGCGGCCCGCCTGTTGCGCCATGCCGGGAACGCGTTCCAACAGTCGGGGCGCGCGCTCGAGGCCGCCGGTTGCGACTACGCCCTCGCCTACCTCCTGTTCCTGCAGCATCGCTACGCCGAGGCCCTTTTCGCATTGGCCGCACTCGAGCCGCGCTTCGCGGGCCTGGGCGCCGAGGACTACCGCGTCCTGCTCGACGCGGACGCAAGCGAGATTCATCTGCGGTTGGGACGCCCCTCCGATGCAGCGACCGCCGCCGCGCGAGCCGCGGCGCGTGCGGGGGAGCTCGGCATGCGTTACGAGCGGGCCAAGAGCCAGTACTTCGAAGGCGTGGCCCACGCGGCGCGCGGGGAGTATTCCGGGGCCCGCGGTTGCCTGGCGAACGCGCGGCGAGGTTTCGTACGCGAGAACAACCAGGTCTGGATCGGGCAATGTGAGCTCGCTCGGGCCGAATGCGATCTGGCGCAGCACCGCGGCGCGCGCGCTCTCCGTGGAGCCCGGCTCGCGGCGGCGAGATTCGAGCGCGCCGGCGACCGCGTGCGCGCCGGACTCGCGTGGGTCCTCGCGGGTCGGGCCGCACTCGCGCTCGGCCGCCCGACCGCGCGGCTGATCGCGCGCGCCGCGGAACGGGCGCGGCGCGCGGACGCGACGTTTCTGGCGTTTCGCGTCGCCTGTCTCGAGGGGGACGCGGCCGTGGCGGCTCAGGATCTGGGCCGTGCGCGGAGGGCGTATGCCCGCGCCATGCGCATCAGCGAGTCCCTGGCGGGCCGCGTGCAGGGCGAACTCTTTCGCGCCACGGACTGGACCGCGTGGGAGGACGCGTATCCGGGGATGGTCGCGCTCGAACTCGCGGCGGGACGGCCCGCGGGGGTGTTTCGCGCGCTCGAGCGCGCGCGCGCGCGGGCGTTCGAGCGCTTCGACCCGGGAACCCCCGGGGCCCTCACCCATGGGCGCTTCCCGCCGCAGCTCGAGGCCCGCTTGCGTGCGCTGGCGTGTCGGCTCGAGGTGCGGAGCTTCGGGCGTTCGCCCCGCGCCGCGGTTCCGGAGCCGTTTGTCGCGCCCCAGCAGCAGGAGCGACGCGAGGTCGCGCGGCTCCTCGACAAGGTCGAACGCGAAGCGCTGGGCCGGCGCGGCCGGCACGCGCCCGCCCCGCCGACGCTCGCCGCGGCCCGGGCCGTGCTCGGACCCCACGAGCTGGTCCTCGAATACTTCGTGCTCCCCGGCCGCGTCGGGGTTTTCGCGCTCGATGCGAACGGTTGCGCCGTCCACGAGTGGCTGCTCTCGCCGACGGCGCTCGAGACCGCGCTCGACGAGATTCGATACCTTGCGCGTGGGGCCGCAGGCCGTCTCCCGGGCGCCGGGCCGGCGCTCGAGCAGGCCCTTGCGGAACTCGGACGCGTCCTGCTGGCAGAACCGCTGCGTGCGGCGCGCGAACGGGGCGTCGAGCCGGCGCACCTCGTGGTCGTGCCCTCGGGGCCGCTCGTCACGCTGCCGTGGTCGTCGCTTGCTCCCGCCATGGTGTCGGTGTTGCCGAGCGTGGCGTTTCTGCAAGCCGGTCGAGTGCGCCCGGCGCGACGACCGGCGTCCGCCGCCTCGACCCACAGGCTCGGCCCGGGACCGGTGGTGCTCGTCGGCCTCGGTGATGAACACATGCCGGCCGTCGAGCGCGAGATCGGTCACCTTGCGCAACTGCTGCCCGGTGCGCGCGTCCTGCTCGGCCGGGATGCGACCGCGGCGCGGGTGCGCGCGGCCGTGGCGGGAGCCGATTGGTTGCACCTCTCGGGGCACGGGCGTCACGATGGCGATCGGCCCGTGCTCTCCGGCGTGCGGCTCGCGGATCGTTGGGCGTACCTGCCTGATCTCGCGCCGGGAGGACACGCCCCGCGCACCGTGGTGCTCGCGGCCTGTCGGACCGGCGAGCTCGTCGGCGGATTCCGGAACGACTGGCAGGGACTGGCGGGAGGGCTCCTCCGGGCGAACACCCGCACCGTGCTCGCGAGCCTCTGGGATGCGGACGATGGTGCCACATTTGCCCTGAGCGCCGCGATTTACGAGCGCCTCATCCGGGGCGAAGCGCTCGGCGAAGCCCTCGCGGGAGCACGCGCGGACGCGCCCGCGGATCCGGCAACCCATTGGAGTGCGAACGCTTGGACCCTGCTCGGGGATGCCGAAGCGCGGCTGTCGATCCCCGGCGCGCGGGCGGCTCTCCGGTTGCCGGGGGTGGGTCGGTCCATGGTAGAATCCTAGACGGAATCGATCCCACACCCCGGAGCGGAGTCATGATGGTTCACGTGCATTCACACCCTCTCCTGCGACTCGCGCTCCTGCTTGCATTCGCTTGCTCCGGCGCGGCGTGCGCTCCGTCGAGCGCCCCCATGTCGCCGCAGACGCGCCTCGGGGCGGCGTACCGGGTCGACGCCGCCGCTCCGCCGGTCGTCGTCGCTCAGTCACTTCCCGGGCAGCTCGTCTGGTCGGCTAGGGACGCGAGCAACGAGAACCAGGTCGAGACGGAGTACTCGCTCAGCCGCATCGGCCAGGTCGGCTCGGCCATCCTCTGCGTCCTGCCGGCAGGGGCGGATCCGGACTCGAGCTCGGCGGCGCTGCGCGGGGACGCACGAGTGGCGTGGGCCGAGCCCAACCAGTATGCGGAAACCGCCGAGTCGCGCGGACACTCCTTCGCGTTCGACGACGGCTTCCCGGACCGCTCCGGTTACTCCGACCAATTCGCCGCAGCACGCGTCGGCCTCTCGCAAGCCCACGTCAATTCGACCGGTCGCGGCACCATGGTCGCCGTGCTCGATACCGGCGTGGACCCCACCCACCCTTTGCTGGTGACGCACCTCGTCAGCGGCTACGACTTCGTGGACAACGATAGTGATCCGCGCGAGGTTCCCGATGGCATCGATTCCGACGGCGACGGCCTGATCGACGAGGCCCTCGGCCATGGCAGTCACGTCGCCGGGATCGTTGCGCTCGTCGCCCCTGCCGCCAGGATCCTGCCGCTGCGGGTGCTCGACAATGACGGGCGCGGCGATGCCTTCACGATTGCACGCGCGATCGACTACGCCCGGCTTCGCGGGGCGGACGTGATCAACCTCAGCCTCGGGATGCTGGTCGACGATCAACTTCTCGCGGACGCCATCGGCCGCGCGCATGCCGTCGGAATCGTGGTCGTCGCGTCGGCGGGAAACTGGGGCGCCGAATGGCCGGAAGAGTATCCGGCGGAAAATGACCCCACGGTCGCGATCGCGGCGTCGGGGACGGACAATCGTCCCGCTTCGTTCACGAGCTTCGGCAGCCAGGTCGCCCTGTGTGCTCCGGGGCAGGGGATTCGCAGTGCGTTCTGGAACGGGAACACCGCGGTTTGGAGCGGAACCTCGATGTCGGCGCCGTGGGTCGCCGGCGGTGCGGCCCTCCTGATCGCCGCGCACCCCGACTGGTCGCGCACCAAGGTCCTTGCCCGCATGCAGCAGACCGCAACCCCCATTGAACCGACTGTTCCCGGAGCCACGACGCTCTTCGGGGCCGGCATCCTCAACCTCGGGGCCGCCCTCGGCCCGGTCGCCTCCGGAGATTTGGAACCCGGGGGGACGGAATTGCGGCGCGCGACTCCCTGAGCCGATCGCCGGCCCGGGATCCCCGCCCGGAACCGGCCCTCCCCGCTTCTCCTCCCCGCTTCTCCTCCCCGCGAGAGTCTTGTATTTCCAACCCCCTTCGATCCACCTACGGGACAGCCTCTGCCGGTCGCCGTCATCCGGCGCGAAGCGGTCGGGGGGTTCCCTGCGAGTGGAGACTCGAATGCGGCCGTTGCGCCGGGCGGTTCCGGGACACAGAAATGCAGTCCTCGCTTCGTGGGGTGTGGCCTCGATGCTCCTCAGCCCCCGGCTCTGCCATGCCGAGACCGCGTTGGAGCACACCTGGGGCGGCACGGCCCGTATCGAGCGCTTCCACACCGAGGACCTCTTTCCCGGCGTCGCCCAACCCCGGCCTGATTGGGGCACGAGGGTGTCGCTGAAGATGTCCGTGCGCGCATCGGTGGGGAAGGGGCTCCGGATCTTGCCCTGGGGGAAGCTCGTCGCGGAACGCTATGACAGGTGGTCCGCACGCAACCTCGAGCAATGGACCGTCGGGACGGACCTCAGGGCGAGCCGCTATCGTCTTCGGATTTACGGAGAACGCACGGACGGCGAGTTGTCGTTTCCCGCCCGGGATTCGGATGGGGCGTTGCTCGATCGCTCCGCGCTCGGCGGAGATGTCAGGATCGACCTGACCCCCGGCTGGCGGGTGAACGCGCGGGCGGAATACGAGCGTGACGATTTCGTTCCCACGTACGACGAGCGCGACGGCCATCGCTGGTCCTTCCGGACCGGCCTGGAGCGAAACCTCTCCGGGGGGCGAATGGTCAGCCTCGCCCACGAGTACCGGCGGGGGGACTCGGTGACGCGGCTGTTCAGCTATCAGCAGAACGCTCTGCGCGCCCTCGTGGACTGGCCGCTTCCGGCGGGAGTCACCGGGGAATTGGAACTTCAGCTTGGATTGCGCAACTACCGCACCGGGCAGTCGTTCGCCGAAAATTTCGGCCGGGGTGATACGCGAGCGCTGGCCTCGACCACGCTCGGGCACGCCATCGCGGGGCCCGTGGTCGCCGAATGTTACGGGTCGTGGCGGCGACGCGTCTCCACGCGACCGGGCAAGAGCTATGACGTTTCGATGTTCGGCATCGCCTTGAGCGCAACTCGCAAGTAGACCGTTAGGAGGCCGACATGCCACGACATCGCAGCCCGGTGGTGATCACGCGGGCGATTGCTGCGGGAGCTCTCCTCCTGCTCGCCGCACCCACGATCTCCCATGCTCAGCTTGCGACCTCCCCCTGGCCCATGTTCCACGGGGGTCCTGCGCACCGGGGATTGTCCGCCGCCCCCGGCATCAATGTTCCGTTCGTCAAGTGGTCCTTCCTGGCAGCGGATTCGATCATCGAATCGTCGCCGGCGATTGGACCCGACGGCGCGATCTACTTCGGCGCCATCGACGGCCGGCTCTACGCGCTCGAGCCCAACGGCGCGTTGCGCTGGTCGTTTCTCGCGGGCGCTCCGCTGCGCTATTCGAGTCCCGCGATCGCCGCGGACGGCACGGTCTACTTCGGGGCGATGGACAGCACGTTCTACGCCGTGCGCTCGAACGGCACGCTGCGCTGGAGCGCAACCCGGGGAAACAACTTCAGGTCGTCGCCGCTGATCCTGCCGAATGGCGATGTCGTGGTGGGCAGCAGCGACTACAACCTCTACCGCTTCACCGCCGCGGGCGCGCCGGTGTGGGCGTTCCCCACGTTCAACTTCGTGCGTTCCTCTCCCGCGGTGGGCCCTTCCGGGGATCTCTACGTCGGATCCTGGGACGCCAACATCTATGCGGTCACCAACGCCGGGGGATTGAGGTGGTCGGGCACGACGGGCGGAGTGATCAACCTCGCTTCCCCGACGGTCGGACCCGACTCGACGATCTACTGCGGAAGCCGGGACCGGATCTTTCGCGCGCTGCGCCCCGACGGCTCCATCCGCTGGACCTACACGGATACGACGAACATCGACGTCACCCCGGCCGTGCGCGCCGACGGCGTTGTCGTGGCGGGCATGGGGTCGCACATCGTGGGACTCGACCCCGCGACGGGCGTCAAGCTGTGGCGGGTCTCGGCGCGGCACGAGGTCCGCTCGTCCCCGGCGGTGGCGAGAGATGGCACGGTCTATTTCGGCTCCGACGACTCGACACTCTATTGCGCAAATCCGAACGGAACTGTGCGCTGGAAGTTCCTGGCGAATTCCTCGATCCGCACCTCGCCGGCGATCGGCGCCGACGGCACGGTGTATTTCGGCGCCGAAGACGGCAGGTTCTACGCGATCGGCGACGCGCTGGTCGGGGTCGGCGAGCCGGTCGGAGTCGAAGGTGTGGCGCTACTCCCGCCGACACCCACGCCGGCGACGACGTCGGTCACCCTGCGGTTTCGCGTGGCCGAGTCGCTCCGGGGCCGGCTCGAAGTCTTCAGCGTCGCAGGCCGCAAGGTGGCGACGCTGTGGAGCGGCGTGGGCGAACGGAACGAGCTCGCGATCGCGTGGGACCTGCACGATTCCAGCGGTAGCCGGGTTGCGCCCGGGGTGTACCGCGTTCGGCTGTCGGCAGGGTCCGCGCGCGCCCTGCGGGCGCTCGTGGTCCTCCCGTGAGACCCGGGCGCACGGCAGGCTGGACGGTGGCAGCGATGCTGATCGCGACCGTCGGATGCGGACTGGCCCGTGAGCAGGCGGTCACGGCTCCGCCGGGCAGCCCGCAGGTCACGGGACGGGTCTTGCGCGCCGGCGTGGCTGCGGCGGGGATGACCATCCTCCTTGCCGTCCATGACTCGCTCGAGGCCGCGATCGACTCCACCGTGACCGATGGTTCGGGGGGCTATGGCTTCCAGGCCGTTCCGCCTGGCCGCTGGGTCATCCGGGTCTCCCCGACGGCCCCCGAAGATCTGGGCTATGTGCGCGCCTTCTTCGACGTCCTCCATTCCGGGGATGCCATCGCGATCGTGCCGCTGGACGTCGACGCGGCCGGGCTGGCCCTCCTCACACCGGGGGACGGCGCCGTGGCACCATTGCCCTCCTTCTCGGCGCCCCTCCGGTTCACGTGGAGCGAGTCCCGCGCGCCCTATCTGACCGCCAGTGCGCGGCTCTCCGTCGATGGCGTGATCGCCTGGACCTCGATCCGGAGCCGAAGCACACAGGCGGACTGGAACGGCACCGGAAACCGCGGTTCGTACACAGGCCAGGCGCTGCCGCCCGGGGCCTACAACTGGCGCGTCAAGCTGCAACTCCCAAACTCCGTGCAGGCTGCGACGCACCTGCGAACGCTGTATCTCCAATAGACCGTGGCCAAGCATCCGGGAGGTTTCTTGAACCAGAACGGGATCAACTCGACCAACGGGATCCGCCGCCTCGATGACTGCATGAGGGCGACGATCCGCTTCCCGTACGCCCTGCGACGCGTGCCCGAAGCCGCCGTCGGGACGCTCCTGCCGACGCCGACATCCGCGCGTGCGGGGGACATCGTCCTGGCACAAGTGGAGAGGATCGGGAAGAACACGCGACTCGAACTCGCGTCCGGGCGCATCTGCAACCTGCACGAGGGGGACCTGATCGCGGTGGCTTTCGGAAACCGGTACGCGACCCAGCAGTTCGAGGGGTACGCGCGTTCCGATGGCACGTTTTGCGACCTGCTCTCGGTGGGGGGCGTCTGCGGAATGGTCGTCAGCAAGTGTGACGGGATCGTCGAACCGACCCGTCTCCGCCAGCTCGGCGCGCTCGGCAATGCCCAGGGGCAACCGCTGAACCTCCGTCAGTTCGCGCTCGAGGCGCAGCCGCATGCGCACCGGCCCCACGTCGTCGTCGTGTGCGGATCCTCCATGGACGCGGGCAAGACCCACACCGCAGCGAGCCTGATCGTCGGATTGCAGAGGGGAAACCATCGCGTGGCGGCGATCAAGCTGACCGGCACTGCCACCGGGCGGGATCTCTGGAAAGTCAAGGACACGGGCGCGTGCGTTGCCCTCGACTTCGTCGACGGTGGGCATCCATCGACGTACCTCTGCACGCTCGACGAGCTGCTCGATCTCCATCGGGTCCTGGTCTCGAACGCGGCGTCGCACGGCGCCGAGTGGGTCGTGATCGAGATTGCCGACGGCCTGCTCCAGAAGGAGACGGCGGCCCTGCTGCAATCCCCCGCATTCACACGCACCGTCGACGCATGGGTCTTCGCCACCAGCGATCCGCTCGGAGCGCTGGGCGGCGTGTGGACGCTGCGCGACTGGGGCATCGTTCCCGAGGCGATCTCCGGACTCCTGAGCATGAGCCCGCTCGCCATGCGGGAAGCGCACGCGGGTTCCGGCGTGCGCTGCATCACGGCGCAGGAACTGGAGCGCGGCAAGCTCAACGAGCGCCTCGAGCAACTCGCGCGTCAGAGGACCGGGTCGGGGGCCGTCGGGTCGGCCCCGAGCATGCCCCCTGCCGCATGAGCCGCGGCCGGGTCTACCTCTGGCGGCCCGATGGCGCAGAGGCGTCGAGCGGCAGCGTCGTCCTTGGAGTCGAACCGCTTCTGCGGCTCGAACCCCAGGCGGACGGCGTCCCGCGCCTCGTCGGCCGCTTCGTCGAGGTGCGCAACGGGGGCGAGCTCCCCGGGCTGGGAACCGACCGGGGGGAGCCGGAAGCGCTCGCCATCGGAAACGCGAGGCCCAATGAGGCGGGGGACTTCCTGTTCGAACCGGGCCGCGGCGGGGGACGGATGGACACGCACTCGAGCGCCAAAGCGCACTGGCGGGAGCGCTACGTGGGTGCATCCCACTTCGGCGAAACCAACACCTACCATCACCTCGATCGCGTCGCCTCCTACGTGGACGAGCTGCTCCACGAACTCGGCGCGCCGTCTCTTCCCCGTGTGGTCGCCGTCGTCAATGCGCATCACGCGGCGACCGACTGTGCCGGCAAGCGCAACGGAGTCCGGCGCGGGGAGCGATGGCTGGCGTTTCAGGGCGGGCACTACCGCCTGCCCGCTCGCAGGTACGACATTCCCGAACCCGTGCCGCTCTCGACCCAGGGCGAGATTCATCTCGGGCCCGGCCGGCAGTTACTCGAGGCGGGGGCGATCGTGAGGGCCGTCGGCGAGAAGTACCGGGCCAATGCGTCGCATAACGCCGGCATTCTCTACCACGAGTACGGACATCACATCGCGCGTCACACGGCCGATCTTCGGGCCAATTCCCTGCGGCGTCCCGATCGCCAGGACAATCGCAAGACCGCGCTGGACGAAGGGACGAGCGATTACTGGGCGGCCACGATGCTCGGCGTGCCGCACATCTGGGCCTGGCACCATGGCCATGACGGGCGGCCGCCTCACGCCCGAAGCCTGGTCTCGCCGCGGACGATGGCGGACTTCGACCCGGGTCCCCGCGCGGACCCGCACGCGAATGGCACGATCTGGGGCGCCGCGCTCTGGGACCTGCGGACACGGATCACCGCGGACCCGGCGTGCGGCTCCCGCATCACTGATCGACTCGTCCTCGGCATGCTTCTCGAGTTGGGTCGGCGGAGCGGGAAAGCGAGCCCGGCGACCGTGGCAGGCACCTGCCGGGCGCGAGACGGGTTCGAGACGGGCCTGTCGGCGCTGCTCTCCGCCGACCAGCTCCTCCAATCCGGGCGTCATGGCGCTCTCATCGCACAGGTCTTCGCCGCGCGTGGCATGGCGGCGCTTTGAATTTCGGGAGGTCGCCCTCGTGCGCGAACCCATGAAGGATGAGGCCGGACGCCTGCCGACGACTTCCCGCCGGGCGATCCTGGCGGCCCACCAGGTCATGCTGAATCACGTGCACCCGGAGGAGATTCCGGCGGACGAGGACCTGGTCTCGGGGCCGGCGCTCGAGGCGTACCTGGCCAGTGCGGAACCGCTGGGACTCTCACTCCTTGCCGGCGGCGACGTCATGCTCGGCGGACGGGCCCGGAAGGCGATCGAAAAGTATGGGCCGGAGTACCCGTTCGAGGGGGTGGCCCCGCTGCTCCGCCAGGCGCCGATCGTGCTCGCAAACCTCGAGGGGCCGCTCGCGAAATACGCGGAGAAGCAGGATCGCCACTTTTCCTACCGGGTCCATCCGCGGACGGCATCCACGCTCAAGCGGGCGGGAATCAACGTCGTGAACCTGGCGAACAATCACCTGCTCGATTGCGGTGTGGAGGGTGTGCTCGAGACGCTCGAAGCGTTGGCGACCGCCGGCGTGCTTGCCATTGGGGGCGGGGAGAACGAGCTTGCGGCGCACGCGCCGGTCATCCTCGAGGCGGGGCCATATCGCATCGGCCTGCTCGGCTACTACTGGAATCGCCGGACCGCGGCGACGTCAACCCGGCCGGGGAGCGCGATGGACACGCCGGATGATCTCGTCCGGGACATTCGGGCGCTGCGCGGTCGCGCCGATCGGATCGTCGTCACCGTGCATTGGGGATTGCCGTACGAGGCCGAGCCGACCGCCGAGGATCGCGCCAAGGCCCGCTTCGCGATCGACTGCGGGGCGGACGCCGTGATCGGCCACCATTCCCACGTGATCCAGCCGATCGAACTGCATCGCGGCCGTCCCATCATCTACAGCCTCGGAAACTTCGCGTTCGGCTCCGCGAACAGCCGTGCCGAGTCGATGCTGCTTGGGATTCGATTCGAAGAACGCCGCACCGTGCTTCATCTCTATCCGACCTACGTGAAGAACCGTGACCTGCGCGCCCACTATCAGCCGAAGCTCCTGCGAGGCGCCGCGTCGGCGCGGTTGCTCACGCGCCTGGCCGACAGGTCGGGCCTGCACGACCTCCTCCACATCGACGACCTGGGCGGCACCCTGGAACTTCCGTCTCCCGGGACTCGCGACGGGCACGGGGACGGCTTGCATGGCTGAACGAGCGCCCGGGGACAAGTCGTCCGACAGCTGGTCCGCGCACTTTCTTCCGCTCCTCCGGCCATTTCGAACGCCGCTGCTTTGGGCCGCGCTCGCCATGATCCTCGATGCGCTGCTCACCGCCCTGCGCCCGTGGCCTCTCAAGGTCGTGATCGACACCGTGCTTTCGCACAGGCACACGCGCGTCCCGTTCATCGGGGAGTGGGTCAACCAGTCGGCCCACGATCCCATGCGTGTCCTGTTCGGCGCCTGCGCGACCACATTGTTCATCGCGGTCATCACGGGCCTCCTGACCTACGCCTTCACGCGGTCGGTGGGCGTCGTCGCCCAGCGTTTCGCGTTCCAGTTGCGCTGCCGGCTGTTCGCCCACATCCAGCGGCTCTCGCTTCGCTACCACGACCAGCAGCGGACCGGCGACCTGATGTCCCGCCTGACGGGCGACGTCAGTGCACTCCAGGACCTCGTCGCCAACGGCTCCATCCTGCTCCTGAGCAACGCCTGCCTCCTGGTCGCCATGCTGGGGCTCATGTTCTGGCTCAACTGGCAGTTCGCGTTGGCGTCCCTGTCCGTGGCGCCGATCCTGTTCTGGATCGTCGTGCGCTACACGCGGCGGATCAAGATCGCTGCGCGCGCGGCGCGCATGAGCGACGGCGTGCTGGCGTCCGTCGCGCAGGAGACCTTCGTCGCGATCCGCATCGTGCAAGGCCTCGCCCAGGAGCAGCAACAGGACGAGCGGTTTCAACTCCAGGGCGAGAACAGCCTGCGCGCGTATCTCGAGGGCGTGCGCTACCAGGCGCGAGTCGCACCGCTGGTGGATGTGCTCGCCGCCATCGGGCTGGTGATCGTGATGTGGAACGGCGCCACGCGGGTGCTCGCGAACGAGCTGACCACCGGGGACCTGATCGTCTTTTTCGCCTATGTGACGAACTTCTACGCGCCGATGAAGGCGCTTGCGCGCCTCTCCACCTCGGTGAGCCGCGCGGCAATTGCGCTCGAGCGCATCCAGGACGTGTTCCAGGTACGGACGGAGGTCGCGAGCCGACCGGGCGCGCGTCGTGTGTCCCGCCTCAAGGGTCGGATCGAATTCCGAAACGTGTCCTTCGCTTACGCGCCGGGACAACCCGTACTGACCTCACTCGACCTCGACATCGCGCCGGGGGAACGCGTTGCCATCGTCGGCGCCACCGGGGCGGGCAAGAGCACGCTCGTCGGACTGATCCCCAGATTCTTCGACGCGACGGAGGGCAGTGTCCACCTGGACGGCGAGGATGTCCGCGACCTGGAACTGCAGTCGCTTCGCGATCAGATCAGCCTCGTGCTCCAGGACGCCCTCCTGTTCAGCGGCACCGTCGGTGAGAACATCGCGTTCGGTCGCCCGACCGCCAGCGCCGAGGAAATCGCATCCGCGGCCCGGATGGCGAACGCCGAGGAATTCATCACCCGGATGCCGAACGGGTACCAGTCGCCGGTGGCCGAGCGCGGTGCCAGCCTCTCGGGCGGACAGAAGCAGCGCATCGCGATCGCCCGGGCCGTCCTTCGCGATGCCCCGATCGTCATCCTCGACGAACCGACGAGCGGGCTCGATGTCGCCTCGGAACGGATCGTCATCGACGCGCTCGAACGCGCCGCAGCCGGGCGGACGACGCTGATCATCGCCCATCGCCTCGCCACCGTTCGATTCGCCGATCGCATCGTGGTCCTCGAGCACGGCCGGATCGTGGAACAGGGCGGTCACGACGCGCTCCTCGCGCGCAACGGCAAGTACGCGCGCCTGTGCGCGATGCAGACCGCCGCCAGCGTGCCGATCCTCTGACGTGCCGCCGCCATCCGGGACCGGCAGCCGACAGGGCGTCCTGCTGTCATCTTGGATCCACGGCCGGGCTCTCTCCAGGAGGGCTCGTGCAGGGTGCAACGCTCCGTCAGGCCCTGGCGTCCGCGCGCAACCGCTGCCTGCGCAGGACCTTCGAACGCTGGAACGCGGGCGCGTGGACATGGTTGGGAGACGCGGGCGACCGGCTCGAGGTGCGCTCCGGGATCAGGGATCGCCCGACGCGTCTGGCGGGCGAATCCGTGGTAACCTCAAAGGCCGAGCAACGCGCCCATCGAGGAGGAAATTCATGAGGGGATCGGTCTCGACGGATCGCCGCATTCCGGTGTTTGCGCGGCTCGCGCTGCACCCGGACTGGTCGCCGTCGCAAGTACTGGAGCGCCTGTCCCTGACCACGGCGCCGATCGACCCGTCGGTCCCGGAGGCCACGCGGGACGATGGTGCGGGCATCCTCGACCTGGCGGCCGCTCTCCGGCCCGAGATTTCCGGCGACTCCCCCGGGTCCGACCCCGCCATTCGAAAAAACCCCACGTGGCCATGATTTCCTGCTGAAGCTGTATCTGATCGCAGGCGATAACCACTTACTAGTTTGTACACCAGCTCATGAGGTCGCCTTGCGCCTGCCCGGATCGCATCTTGCATTGATTCTCGGGGTTTCCATCCTTTTGGGCGGAGCCATGTTTCCTGCGCAGGCCAGGGCGGCTTCGGCGGCTGCGGTGACATGGGGCGGAGATCTCGCCCTCGCGGGCTTCCACACCACCGACCTGTTCCCGGGTGGGCCCGAGCTCGAATCGGACAACGGGCTGCGTCTCGTCCTCAAGCCCGAGGTCACGTTCCGCCTGGCCCACGGCCTGCGCGTCAAGCCCTGGGTGAGCTGGACGGCAGAGCGCTACGACACCTGGAGCGCACGCAACCTGGACCGCTGGGAGTTCGGCCTCGACGTGCGGCGCGGCCCGGTTCGCCTGCGGGGCTTCGGCGGATTCACGCGCGACGAGCTGTACTTTCCCAGGAGCGGGGGCGATGTCCGCCTCGATCGCGACCACTGGGGTTTCGAGGGCCGGTACGAGCCCGCCCCGGGATGGATGGCGCAGTTCGTCTTCACCCGCGACCACGAGGATTTCATACCGATCGCCAACGAGCGCGACGACCGGAGAACCACCCTTCGTTCCGTGGTCGAGCGCCGCTTCGACCCGGGCAAGCGGCTCGCGCTGTCCTACGTCTATCGGCACGCGAACTCCGTGACCGACCTCTACACCTACGCGCAAAATGCGGTGCGCCTCGAAGGCGAGTTCGTACCCGTCGCGGAGATCTCGGTGCGCGCCCTCGGCGAATTCGCGCTGCGGGATTACCGGACCGGCCGCCCCTTTGCGTCCAACTTCGGGCGCGAAGACGACCGCTGGCGGGGCGAATTCGCGATCGGCCACGCCCTCGCCGGCCCCGTGCGGGCGGAGGTCCGCGGCGCCGGGCGCCGGCGGACCTCGACGCGCAGCTCCAAGGACTATTCCGTCCGCGAAATCGGACTCGCGATCACTGCAACCCGCTGAGGCGCACATGCGATCCCGATGGAACTCCATTGTCCTGCTGACCCTGCTGCTCAGTGCGGCGGCCTCCCCGTCGAAGGCGCAGCTCGCGCCCTCGCCCTGGCCGATGTTTCACGGCGGTGCCGCGCACCGGGGCCGCTCGAGCGCCCCGGGGCTGGCATCCCCGCAGTTGCGCTGGATCTTCCAGGCGGCGGACTCGATCGACCGCTCTTCACCCGCGCTCGGCGCGGACGGGACCGTGTACGTGGGCTGCGACGACGGAAAGCTCTATGCCGTGCAGCCCGACGGTGTGCTGCACTGGGCGTTCGCCACCAACGGGCCGATCCGGTTCTCGAGCCCCGCGGTGGCCGCCGATGGGACGATCTACGTCGGTTCGATGGATTCAACGCTCTACGCGGTCAACGTGAGCGGCACCCTGCGCTGGAAATTTCGCGGCGGGAGCACGTTCCGGTCCTCGCCGCTGATCCTCCCCTCGGGGGACGTCCTGGCCGGCAATGGCGACAACCTGCTGTACCGCTTCACCGCGGCCGGCGCCCCGGTGTGGTCGTTCCCCACGGGAGGCAACGTGCGCTCCTCGCCCGCGCTCGGACCGCTCGGGGACATCTATGTCGGGTCCTACGACGCGCGCATCTACGCGATCACGCCGGCGGGGACGCAGCTCTGGTTCGGGACCACCGGCGCCATCATCGACCTGGCGTCTCCGGCCGTGGCCGAGGATTCGACGATCTACCAGGGGAGCGAGGACCGCTTCCTCTATGCCCTGCGGCCGACGGGGGCCCTGAAGTGGGTCTTCAGCGACACCGCGAACGTCGACACCACGCCGGCGATCCGCGCCGACGGCTCGATCGTGGTCGCGACCGGCTCCCACGTGGCCGCGCTCGCGCCGGCGAACGGCGCGGTGCTGTGGCGCTATTATGCGCGTAACGTGATTCGCTCGTCGCCGGTCGTCGCCGCCGACGGCACGGTCTACTTCGGGTCGGATGACTCGACGTTCTATTGCCTGAACGCGGGGGGGAGCCTGCGCTGGAAGTTCGCTGCCGGAGCGGCCGTGCGTTCCTCGGCCGCGATCGCGGCCGACGGCGCGGTGTTCTTCGGCGCCAAGAACGGCAAGCTGTTCGCGCTCGGCCCGCCGCTGGTCGGCGTGGGGCGCGCGCCGGGTGCGGCCGCGCGGGTCGCGCTTGCCGCGCCGTTCCCGCAGCCGGCGCGCACGCGTGCTTCCGTCTCCTTCCGCGCTCCGGCCGGCGCCCCGGCGAGCCTTGAAGTGTTCGACGTGCGCGGCCGCATCGTCGCGTGGTTGTGGCAGGGCGACGCCACCGGCGCGGAACAGTCCGCGTCGTGGGATCTCGAGGATGGACGCGGGCAGCGCGTCGCTCCCGGCGTCTACCGGGTGCGGCTGTCCGCCGACGGCGCGAGCGTGGCCCGCGCCCTGGTGGTGCTGCCGTGACGCTGAACGATCGCGGCCGCGCGACCGGCGCACTCGTCCTGGCGGTCGTGCTCGCCGGTTGCGGCGCGTCGCGCGAGGTCGCCGGGCCGTCGCCGCCCGAGACCGTGAGCGGCACCGTCGTGCGCGCGGGCGTGGCGGTCCCCGGGATGAAGGTCAAGCTCTACGACGATCTCGAACAGTCGCAGGTCGACTCGACCCTGACCGACGGCGCGGGCGCGTATGGATTCGCCGGCGTCGGGCCGGGGCACTGGCTGGTCAAGGTCTCGCCGACGTTGGCCTCGGACCTGGGTTACGTCCGCTTCTTCTTCGACATCACGACCGCCGGCCAGTCCGTGGCGATTCCGCCGTTCGACGTCGATGCGCGCGGTTTCGATCTCGTGGCGCCGGCCGATTCGACGGTCCAGGCGCGCCCCACGTTCTCGAGCGCGCTGACTTTCCAGTGGAGCGCATACCAGGGCACCTATCTCTGGTCGAGTGCGCGCGTGGACGACTCGCTGGGCGTCCTGGCGTGGGCCTCGCCCCAGGGGACGCAGTCCCAGGCGGGGTGGAACGGCCTCGGCAACCAGGGCTCCTATGTTGGCGCCCCGGTGCCTGCCGGCCGCTATGCCTGGCGCGTCAAGCTGCGGCTCCCCGCCGGCGTGCAGGCCGCCAGCCGTGTTCGTGTGCTGGTGCTGGAGTGACCGTGCGACGCGGACCTCGGATCGCGCTCTACGGACACGACACCTTCGGTCTGGGCCACCTGCGCCGCAACCTGACGCTGGCTCACCGGCTCGCGCGCGACTTTCCCGACGCGCATTTGCTGGCGCTGACCGGCTCCCCCCAGGCGCACGCGTTTGCCCTGCCGCCGCGCTTCGACTTCGTCAAGGTGCCCTCGGTGACCAAGTCGGAGGACGGCGCCTACCGCGCGCGCTCGCTGGACATGTCGCTCGCCGAGGTCGCGGACTTCCGCTCGCGCCTGATCGACCAGACGCTGTCCTCGTTCCGGCCCGACGTCCTGATCGTCGACCACGCACCGGCCGGGATGTCGGGCGAGCTGCGCGTTCCGCTCGATCACCTGCGCCAGGCGCAGCCCGCCGCCGGCCTGGTGCTCGGCCTGCGCGACGTGATCGACGATCCCGTGCGCGTGCGCCTGGATTGGGAGCGGGACGGCCTGCTCGACTGGATGGACCGCACCTATGACCGCGTGCTGGTCTACGGCGCGCCCGGCGTCGGCCCCTCGCCCGAGGAATACGGCCTGTCGCCGCGCCTCAACGGGCGCGTGCGCTTCACGCAGTACGTGCTGTGGTCCGAACCGTGCGCCGCGGCTTCGGACCTGCGGCTCCACCACGCGATCGATCCGGGCGAACGCCTCGTGGTCGCGACCATCGGCGGCGGCGGCGACGGGGAGCGGGTGATCGGGGCCTTGCTCGATGCCTGGGCGGCCCCCGTGCCCCCGGATGCGACCCTGCTGGCGGTGACCGGGCCGCTGATGTCGGCCGTCCAGGCGCAGTCGTTCAAGGACCGCGCTGCCGGCCTCGAGCGCGTGCACGTCATCGACTTCGAGCCGGACCTGCCGCGGCTGGTCCACGCCGCCGACGTGGTGGTTTCGATGGCGGGATACAACTCGATGACCGAGATCCTGTCGGCGCGCGTGCCTGCCGTCGTCGTGCCGCGGGTGACCCCGCGGCTCGAGCAGTGGATTCGCGCCCAGGCCATGGCCGAGCGCGGCCTGTGCCGGGTCGTACATCCCGACCACGCCACGCCGGAGCGGCTCGCCGCCGAGATCGCGCTCGCGCTCGAACTCGGCCCGCGCAGCGACGACCTGCCGTTCGGCACGGACGGCGCGGCGCAGGTCAGCCTCGAGATTCGCGATCTCCTGGCCGAGCGCGGCGTGCGGATGGAGGCCCGCGTCGGATGAGTGCCCTCGCGTACGTCGTCAAGATGTTCCCCCGGTTCTCCGAGACCTTCATCCTGAACGAGTTGCTCGAGCTCGAGAGTCGCGGGCACACGCTCACGGTCTACTCGCTCAAGCATCCGCTGGCCTCGAGCCCGACCCATCCGGCGCTCGCGCGCCTGCGCGCGCGCGTGGTGTACCTGCCCGAACGCCCGATCCACTGGCTCTCACGGGGCGTCGGCGCGATCCTTCCCTATCTCGGGCAGGACGCAGTACGGGGGTTTCCGCTGCTTTCCTACGTGGCCTCGCGCGGCACGCACCAGGCGTGGAAGCGTTACTTCCAGGCGGCGACGATGGCGCGGGACCTGGCGGCGCACCCCGTGCAGCACGTGCACGCACACTTCGCGAGCGCGCCCTCGCGCGTTGCCATGTTCGCGTCGCAGCTGACGGGCACGCCGTTCTCGTTCACCGCGCATGCCAAGGACATCTACCAGGACAGCACCGACCTCGACCTCCTGCGCGACAAGATGCGCGCGGCGAGCTTCGTGGTGACGGTGAGTGACTTCAACCGGGCCTACCTCGCGCAGCTCTACGGCCCGGGTGCGAACGGCAACCTGCGCCGGCTCTACAACGGTGTCGACCTGCGCGAGTTTCGGCCCGCGGGGGCTTCGATCGAAACCCGCGACCCCGTCGTGCTCGCGGTCGGACGCCTGGTCGAGAAGAAGGGCTTCGACGACCTGCTCAGGGCCTGGCCCGCGGTGCGCGTCCGGATCCCGCGCGCCCGGCTGGTGCTGGTGGGGGACGGGCCGGAGGACGCACGCCTGCGCGCGCTCGCCCGCGATCAAGGCATCGCGGACTCCGTCACCTTCGAGGGTCCGCAATCCCAGGATCGCGTGCGCGCACTGATGGCGGAGGCTGCCGTGTTCTGCCTGCCCTGCCGCGTGGCCGCCGACGGGAATCGCGACGGCCTGCCGACCGTCCTGCTCGAGGCCCTGGCATCGGGCGTGCCCTGCGTCACGACCCCGGTCACCGGCAATCCGGAAATCGTTCGCGACGGAATCGAGGGACGATTGGTCGAGCCCGGCGATGCGGTTGCGCTCGCCAGGGCGCTGGGCGACCTGTTGGGGGACCCGGAGACGCTCGCGCGCATGAGTTTCGCCGCGCGTCAGCGTGCGGAGGAGCGCTTCGATCTCGCGACCAACGTCGAGTGCCTGGCCGCATGGTTCGCGGGAGCCGCGTGAAAATCCTCGCGCTGTGCGCGGATCCCGGCGTTCGGCTGGATGCCGTCAAGGGCGCCACGATTCACGTCACGGAGCTCTGGCGCGCGCTCGCGCGCGCGCAGGCGCAGGTCACCGGCGTCGCGCCCTGCGGGCCGGGAGCGATCCCTGAGCTTCCCGGCGTCGAAGTGCACGCGGTGCCGGTGACCGGGCCCGGCGACCTGCCCGCGCGCGTGCTCACGGCGGCGCTCTCCGCCGCCGCGCGCGGCCCGGCGCCCGACGCGGTGCTGGAGCGGCTCGCGCTCGACAGCGAGGCCGGCCTCGAGCTGGCGCGCCGCCTCGGCGTTCCCCTGATCGTCGAGATCAACTCGCCGCTCGATGAGGAAGCGCGACGATTCCGCGGGCGCGAGCTCACGGCGGAAACGACCGCGCGCCAGGCGCGGCTGCTCGCCGCCGCGGAGATCGTCTATGTCGTCTCCGACGCGCTCTCGGACTACGCGATCCGGCGCGGCGCCGATCCCGCGCGCGTGCGCGTCCTGCCGAACGGCGTCGACGTCGCGGCGTTCGACCGGCCGCGCATCGCCGCCGATCCCGCAGGGCCTGTGCGCGGGGGTTTCGTCGGGACGTTCAGGCCGTGGCATGGCCTCGAACTCGTGGTCGAGGCGCTCGCGCAGGCGAGGGGTCGGGGCGCGAACGTCGAGCTCGAACTCGTGGGCGACGGTCCGCTGCGGGCAGGCCTCGAAGGCGATGTCACGGCGCGCGGACTGTCTCCGCACGTGCGATTCGAGGGCGCGCGGACGCACGCCGAGGTGGCGGAGTTCCTGCGCCACGTCGACATCGCGATCGTGGCCGCACCCGATGCACTCGACTACTACTTCTCGCCGCTCAAGATCTACGAGTACGCGGCCGCGGGGTGCGCGATCCTCGCGCCGCGCGCCGGCCAGGTGGCGGCGCGCTTCGTGCACGGCGAGGACGCGTTCCTGGTGTCGCCGGGCGACGCCGCGGGCCTGGCGGACGGGCTCGTGCAGCTGGCGGAAGATCCCGCGCTGCGGGAACGCCTGGGCGCGGCCGCGCGGCAGCGGGCGCGCCGGGAGTTCGATTGGAGCGGGGTGGCGCGCGCGATCCTGGGCTGGGTCGCGCGGCCCCGCGCGCTGCCGGGAGAGCGGTGTTGAGTGGCGGCAAGCCGCACGGCGCGGATCGCGGGGAGGATCGCGCACTCGCAATGCTGTTCCGCCCCGTCGTGGGGCGGCACCGCGGCGCGCTCGCGACCAGCGCGCTGGCGTTGCTCGGCGCAGGCCTGGTCGAGCTGTTCAAGCCCTGGCCGCTCAAGCTCGCGATCGACCTCTTCCTGGTGCCGCCGCACGGACACCCCCCGCGCCTCGGGCCGTTCGCGTTCCTCGCGCACTGGCCGGAGTCCCAGGCGATGCTCGCGATCGCGCTCGGCTTCGTGCTGGTGGCCGCGGTCGGCGGGGCGCTCGCCTACGTCCAGGCGATCGTGCTCGCCCGCGCCGGTCAGCAGGCGATCCTCGAGCTGCGGCTGCGCCTGTTCCGCCATCTCGAGCGGCTCTCGCTCGCGTTTCACCGCAGACGGCATTCGGGCGAGCTGCTCGTCCACCTGGTCGGCGACCTCAATGTCCTGAGCGACTTCCTGATCACGCAGTCGGGACAGATCGTCGCGCGGGGCGCGTTCGTGCTCGGCATGGTGGTCGTGCTCGCCCTGCTCGACCCCCTGCTGACCGTCGCCGCGCTGGTGTTCCTGCCGGCCCTCGCGCTGGTCGTGCTGCGCCACGTGCGCTCGATCCGCGAGGCCACGCGCGCGCAGCGGCGGCGCGAGGGGCGGCTCTCCGCGGTCGCGGGGGAAAGCCTCCAGCTGATCCAGGTCGTCCAGGCGTTCGGCGCCGAGGACCTGGCTGCGGGACGCCTGCAGATGGAGGGCGAGGGCTTCCTCGAGGCGGGGCTGCGCTCGAACCGGGCCGAGGCGCTGCTGGCGCGCGCGGTCGAGATCGTGACCGCCCTTGGGGCGGGGCTCGTCCTCTACCTGGGCGTCATGCGCGTGCGGGCCGGTGCGCTCTCGGCGGGCGACCTGGTCGTGTTCCTGTCCTACGTGCGCAGCCTGCAAAAGCCGATGCGCGATCTCGCGCAGTCCGCGCAGCGCTATGCCAAGGCGAGTGCGTGCGCGCGCCGGGTGCAGGATCTCTTCGACACCGAGCCCGGGGTGGCCGATCGCCCGGGCGCGGTGCCGGCACCCCGGCTGCTCGGGCGCATCGAGTTCGAGGACGTGTCGTTCGGCTACGAGCCGAACCGGCCGGCGCTCGATCACGTGTCCTTCCGGATCGGACCGGGCGAGCACGTGGCGGTGGTCGGCCGCACCGGCGCCGGCAAGACCACGCTGTTCGGGCTGGTCGGCCGCTTCTTCGATCCCGAGAGCGGATTGGTCCGCCTCGACGGCAGCGACGCGCGGGCGTTCACCATCGAGAGCGTGCGCGCGCAGATCGCGCTCGTGCTGCAGGAGGCCGCGCTGTTCGGCGCCACGATTCGCGAGAACCTGCTCGTCGGCAATCCGGCGGCGAGCGAGGCGGCCTTGTGGAACGCGCTCGCCGAGGCGCAGGCCGATGAGTTCGTCCGCGCCCTGCCGCGCGGGCTCGAGACGGTGGTCGGCGAACGGGGCGCAACGCTTTCGGGCGGCCAGCGGCAGCGCCTTGCGATCGCGCGCGCGTTCCTCCGGGATGCGCCCATCCTGTTGCTCGATGAGCCCTCGACGGGGCTCGACCCGACGACCGACCGCGCCCTGCACGAGGCACTCGCCCGCCTGGCGAAGGGCCGCACCTGCCTGACGATCGCACACCGGCTGGAGACCGTCACCGGAGCCGACCGAATCCTCGTGCTCGAGCGCGGAAAGGTCGTCGCCGAGGGCCGGCACGAGACGCTGCTCGCGACGTCGGAGCCGTACCGCGCGCTCTGGGAGGCGCGGGCGTGGACGACCGAGAGCGCCTCGTGAACCTTCCCACGCTGGACCGGGGCGGCGTCCCGTTCGAGCAGCACGTGATCAAGCGCCGGCCCGGGCGCCGCGAGGCGATGTTCCTCGGGCGAACCCGCCTGGTGGACGGGCGGCGCGAGGTGGAGGAGGGCTGGTTCGTCAAGACCGTCCGCCCCGAGCGCGCCGCGCGCCTGATCGCGCACTACCAGGCGCTGGCCGCGGCGCTCGCCCAGGGTGGCCCCGACGCGCCCCGCCTTCCGCGCGTCCCGCCGCTGGTTGATTCGTGCGCCGCGGAGGGCCGCCTGGTCCTGGGCGCGTTTCCGGGCGCCGCGCTCTCCGCGCTCCCGGAAGGCCCCCGGCGCGCCAGCGAACTGGCGAGGAGCGTGGCCGCGCTGGCCGCGCTCGAACGTTCCGACACCGCGCGTGCCCTCTGGCCGTCCCGGGAGTGGACCGCTGACCACGAAGCCGAGGGGCTCACGAACCTCGCGGAGGAACTCGCGTGCGCCTTGCCGCCGTTCACGCCCGCGCTCTTCGCCCGGCTCGCCGAGAGTGAGCATGCCCTTGGATCGGCGCCGGCCCACCGCGATCTCAACGAGGAACAGGTGATCGCGCCTCCCGCCGAGGCGCCGGCCGAGGCCGCCGCGCCGGTGGGATGGATCGATTGGGACGAGGC
Organism: Candidatus Eiseniibacteriota bacterium; assembly: GCA_046598045.1. Lineage (GTDB taxonomy): Bacteria > Eisenbacteria > RBG-16-71-46 > RBG-16-71-46 > DASYSL01 > JANPEF01. The sequence goes on along the minus strand of JBKJJJ010000162.1, from coordinate 32,140 downwards.
CGCGCTGGCGCCGATCGGGCTCGACCTCGGGAACCTGCTCGCCCACGAGCGGCTGCGCGCGCTGAGGAACGGGAGCGGGAGCTTCGACGGGACGGCGGTGCTCGAGGCGTACCGCCTGGCCGGCGGGCTCGCCACCCCGCGCCATGTGGCGACCTGGGAGGCCGCGTCCTGCCTTCGGCTGGCGCTGCTCGCGCGGCGCGCGGGGCGGGGCGTCGAGGGCGAGCGCAACCTCGAGTGGGTCCCGGCGCTCCCGAGCGGCCCGGCCGAGGCCGAGCGCCGCGCCCTCGCCCTCGAGGCGATCGCCGGCGAGCTGGCGGCCGGCTACCGATAAGCGAATCGCGATGCCCGCCCCGAAAGCAGCCGCACCGCGTCCGCCTGCGAAACGTCTTCGCGTCACCGTCCGCCCGCTCACCCCCGAACGCTGGCCTGACCTCGAGACCGCCTTCGGCCTGAAGGGCGCCGACGGCTGCTGCTGGTGCATGTTCAAGGCAGGTCCCACTTCTTTCGAGCAGTTCGATGGCGGTCACTTTGCCGGATCCGGCAGAGGCATTTAGGCAGTCGCTGCTGCGCTGAGTTCCGCTATCCTCAGTCCCCGCATCATCGATCCATCAGGAGGGCCGAAGCATGGGTCACCGAGCGTTGCCTCGCATGATCGGTATGTTGGCCGTCGTTGTGACGGTGTCCTTGCCGCTCACCGCCGCGCACGCGGTCGCGACCGATTTCCTGTTCAGCTTCGGGTCATTCGGTTCAGGCGACGGGCAGTTCTCGTCGCCGAGCAGTATCTCGATCGGGCCCACGGGCGACGTCTACGTGCTCGACGGGGGCAATCAGCGCATCGAAAAGTTCGACGCGGGCGGTCACTTCGTGACGAAGTGGAACAACGCGCGATCCATGACCGAAATCGGGGATCTCACCGTCGCGGCCGATGGCAGCGTATTCGTGCAGGCGGCTCATACCATCCAAAAGTACGACGGGAATGGCACCTATCAGTACTACTGGAACGCCGCGACGACTTCTTCGTACGGCCAGGAAGTCACCATGGATCCAGCCGGAAACGTGTGCTTCAAGTACGAGTTCAACGCGGGATGCATTCGAAAATTCACGTCGGGCGGAGCCTTCGTATCTCCGGAGCGCTGCGATGGAAATCCGTTTTTCGGCGCCGTCTACGATGCCGCCGGAAACCTCTTTCACGTGCAGTATTATCCGCCCGGGGCGACCCAGCCCCAGATCGTCAAGCGCGATGCCAACTTTGCGGTGATCATGCGGTGGCCCGCGGCCTCGGGCCGTCTCGCGGTCGACTTGGCGGGCAACGTGTACGGAGCTGATCAGCTCGGAAACGTCGTTCGTGTCTACGACAACAACGGTGTTTTCCTGGGGCAATTCGGATCAGCGGGCTCGGGCCCCGGGCAATTCAACAGGGTCGAGGATCTTGCGGTCGGGCCTGATGGCCGGATCTACGTCGTCGACAAGGGCAACAACCGGGTCCAGGTGTTCGGTGCCGCTCCCGTGCCCGCACGCGTGGCGACATGGGGCCGGATCAAGTCCGCCTACCGTTAGGCCAGAAGCGATGCCCTCCCCGCGAGCCGCGAAGCCGAAGGCCCCGCCGGTCCGCGTCATGGTCCGCCCACTCACACCCGAGCGCTGGCCCGACCTCGAGACCGTGTTCGGTCCCAAGGGCGCGTACGGCGGCTGCTGGTGCATGTTCTTTCGCCGCTCGCGCGCGGAGTGGGCCGCCGGTTGCGCCGACGGCGGCAAAGGCAACAAGCGTGCGTTCAAGAAGCTCGCAAAGGACGGCGACGAGCCCGGCCTGCTCGCCTACGTCGGCAGGACGCCTGTCGGCTGGTGCGCGCTCGCCCCGCGCGAGGAGTACGGCGGGCTCGCGCGCTCGCGCACGCTCCAGCCGATCGACGACCAGCCGGTGTGGTCGATCACGTGCTTCTACGTCGCGCGGCCGTATCGCAGGCAGGGGGTCACCGTCGCGCTGCTCGAGGCTGCCGCGAGGTTCGTCCGCCGCAGGAAGGGCAGAATTCTCGAGGGCTACCCGAGCGACCCCAAGGCGCGTTGGCCCGACGCCTATGCCTACCAGGGCACGGTGAGTGCGTTCGTGAGAGCGGGCTTCGTCGAGGTCAAGCGCGTGTCGAAGGGGCGGGCGATCATGCGGCGAGTGCTCTAACCAGTTCCAGGGCGCCACCCACCCGCCCCGCGGGCCGACGCCGCTCCACACCGTGAGGCTGCGTCCTGTTTTCGGCTGGCGCTGCTCGCGCGGCGGGCGGGGCGGGCGCGGCGGGCGGGGCGGGGCGTCGGGGGCGAGCGCCGATCGCACCGGGGTTTGTGCTATGCTCGTTGGCCGCGGCCGGGATCCCCCCGGCCGCAGATCGATTCGGGAGCCCCCATGGCCACGATTCAACAGCATTCCCGCCTCCTGGCGTTCGCCGCCGCCCTGCTGCTCACGCTGGCTGCCCCCCCCGTCGCCCGCGCCCAGACCTGGGCCGAATCCGGGGACGCGGGGGACCTCGTCGCCTCCGCGCAGAGCACGGTCGGGAACGGCCCCCTGCAAAAGATCACCGGCGCGCTCGGCTCGCCCACGGACGTCGACCTGTACTGCGTCAACCTCCTGTCGGTCCCGCCGGCCGGCCAGCCCATCGTCCAGCTCCAGTGCGTCGTGATCAGCGGGCCGAACATTTGGCTGTTCGACGCGCTCGGGAACGGTGTCTTCCTGAACCAGAATTGCCAGTTCGGCAGCAAGACGATCGTCGCCCCGAACACCTCGCTCCCCGCGGGGACCTACTACGTCGCGGTGTCCTACTCGGGCTTCGACGCGCAATCGGCGGGCGGCGCGATCTGGCTGTCCGGCCCGCTCGGTCAGCGCTCCCCGGACGGCCCGGGCGCGGCCGGCACCCTGACCGGCTGGGCGGGAACGCCAAACGTCCAGCCGCTCAACCCGTACACGATCAATCTGGCGGGGATGGGGTACTGCGAGGCCGCAACACCGACCCTGAGCGGGACGTGGGGGCGGGTGAAGGGGCTGTATCGCTAGGGAGTCCCCTCTTCCTTAATCTGCTGCAATTACATCACTTGACCCAATCGAACGTGCCACCTGGCACGTTCGATGACATTTTGCCGTTGCACCGCAACGATTTACACCGAATTCGGTTTCGCGAGGCCGGTCCGCGGGGTACTTGACTGTTTTGTCCACTTTGGACAAAATCAGGGCATGAAGCTCTCCTCCCAGGAAGAATACGGCATGCGCTGCCTCGTGCGGCTGGCGCACCACCCCGACGCGCTCGGGACCATCCACGAGATCGCGAAGGCCGAGGGTCTGACCCCCGCATACGTCGCGAAGCTCATGGGCGTCCTCAAGCGCGCCGGGCTGGTGACGGCGAGCCGCGGGCAGAAGGGTGGCTACGCGCTGGCGCGGCCGGCCGATGCGATCGACCTCTCCGAGGTGATCGTGGCGCTGGGCGGGCGACTCTACTCCAACAAATTCTGCGGCGAGCACGCGGGCATCCAGGCGATGGCCGGCGCGAGCGGCCGCTGCGCGCACGACGGCAACTGCTCGATCCGCCCGGTGCTGGTGGGGCTCGATCGGCTGGTGCACGACGCGCTCGCGCGCGTGTCGCTCAAGTCGCTGGTGCGCTCCGAGCCGGCCATGCACGGGTTCCTGCAGTTGCGTCTCGCCGCGGCGGAAGCGGCGCACGGGAAGGTGGTGTAGCGCGATGAGCGAGAAGAACCAGGCCATCCACGAGCTGACCGAGAAGGAGTACCCGTACGGCTTCTCGAACGACTTCGAGGACGACGCCGCGCCGCGCGGCCTGTCCGAGGACACGGTGCGGCTGATCTCCTCCAAGAAGCACGAGCCGGAGTGGCTGCTCGAGTGGCGGCTCAAGGCGTACCGGCAGTGGCTCACGATGGAGGAGCCCACCTGGCCGAACGTGAAGTACCCGCGCATCGACTACCAGGACATCATCTACTACTCCGCGCCCAAGTCGAAGGGGCCCGCGCCGGCGAACCTCGATGAGGTGGACCCCGAGATGCGCGCCATGTTCGACAAGCTCGGCATCTCGCTGCGCGAGCAGGAGCGCCTGAGCGGCATCGCGGTCGACGCGGTGGTCGACTCGGTGTCGGTCGCGACCACGTTCAAGCACAAGCTCGGCGAGATGGGCGTGATCTTCTGCTCGTTCTCCGAGGCCGTGCGCGAGCACCCCGAGCTGGTGCAGAAGTACCTCGGGTCGGTCGTGCCGATCGGCGACAACTACTTCGCCGCGCTCAACTCGGCCGTGTTCTCCGACGGGTCGTTCTGCTACGTGCCGAAGGGCGTGCGCTGCCCGATGGAGCTCTCGACCTACTTCCGCATCAACGCCGCGGACACGGGCCAGTTCGAGCGCACGCTGATCATCGCCGAGGACGACGCGTTCGTCAGCTACCTCGAAGGTTGCACCGCGCCCATGCGCGACAAGAACCAGCTCCACGCCGCGGTGGTCGAGCTGATCGCGCACGATCGCGCCGAGATCAAGTACTCGACGGTGCAGAACTGGTACCCGGGCGACAAGGACGGCAAGGGCGGCATCTACAACTTCGTGACCAAGCGCGGCGCGTGCCGCGGCGTCAAGTCGAAGATCTCGTGGACGCAGGTCGAGACCGGCTCGGCGATCACCTGGAAGTACCCGAGCGTGCTCCTGATCGGCGACGACTCGGTGGGCGAGTTCTACTCGGTCGCGGTGGTCAACAACCACCAGCAGGCCGACACCGGCACCAAGATGATGCACATCGGCAGGAACACGAGCTCGACCATCATCTCCAAGGGCATCTCGGCCGGGCAGGGGCAGAACACGTACCGCGGCCTGGTCAAGATCGGCAAGGGCGCGGTCGGCGCGCGCAACTACTCGCAGTGCGATTCGCTGCTGATCGGCGACAAGTGTGGCGCGCACACGTTCCCCTACATCGAGGCCCGGCACCCGTTCTCGCAGGTCGAGCACGAGGCGACGACCTCCAAGATTTCCGACGACCAGCTGTTCTACTGCCGCCAACGCGGGATCGGGCAAGAGGACGCGGTGTCGATGATCGTCAATGGTTTCTGCAAGGACGTGATGAAGAAGCTGCCGATGGAATTCGCAGTCGAGGCGCAGAAGCTCCTCGGCGTGAGCCTCGAGGGCTCGGTCGGATGAGCGGCGCCAATGGGGAGAGGTCCATGCTGAAGATCGAGAACCTGCACGTCGCGGTGGGCGGCAAGGCCGTGCTCAAGGGCGTGGACCTCACGGTCGACGCAGGCCAGGTGCACGCCATCATGGGGCCGAACGGCTCGGGCAAGAGCACGCTCGCGCACGTGCTCTCCGGCCGCCCCGGCTACGAGGTCACGAAGGGCTCGGTGACGTACGACGGGCAGGATCTGCTCGGGCTCGAGCCCGAGGTGCGCGCGCGCAAGGGCGTGTTCCTCGCGTTCCAGTACCCGATCGAGATTCCGGGCGTGGGCAACCTGTACTTCCTGCGCACGGCGGTCAACGCGGCGCGCAAGGAGCATGGCCTGGAGCCGCTCGACGCGGTCGACTTCCTCGCGCTCGCGCGCAGCAAGATGAAGCTCCTGGGCATGCCGCAGGCGCTGCTCGAGCGCTCGGTCAACGAGGGTTTCTCGGGCGGCGAGAAGAAGAAGAACGAGATTTTCCAGATGGCCATGCTCGAGCCGCGGCTCGCGCTGCTGGATGAGACCGACTCCGGCCTCGACATCGACGCGCTCAAGACCGTCGCCGGCGGCGTCAACGCGCTGCGCGGCCCGGAGCGCGCGATGGTCGTGATCACGCACTACCAGCGCCTGCTCGACCACATCGTGCCCGACTTCGTGCACGTCCTGTCCGACGGTCGCATCGTCGAGTCCGGCCCGAAAGAACTCGCGCTCGAGCTCGAGAAGAAGGGCTACGGCTGGGTGCACGACGCGCCGGCGGAGACGCGATGAGCACCCTGGCCACCCAGAAGACCGACTGGGCGGCGGCATACGCGCGCCGCGAGTCCAGGTCCGCGCCGCTCTGGCTGACCTCGCTGAGGCGCGACGCGTGGGAGCGCTTCGGCGTGCTCGGCCCGCCGCACACCCGGCTCGAGGACTGGCGCTTCACGAATCCGGCGCCGATCACCCAGGCCGCGTTCACCGATGCCGCGTTCGTGCCGACCACGGACGCGCCCGCGTTGCCCGGCGGCGCGTGGGTCGGCGGTCTCGCCGCCGCGCTCGCGAACCCGATCCTGGCGGACGGCATCGCGCGCACGCTCGGCCGCGTCGCCGCGTGGCAGGAGCGGGCGTTGATCGCGCTCAATACCGCGTTGATCGAGGACGGCGTCCTGGTGCACGTCGCGCCCGGCGTCACGCTCGAGGCGCCGGTGCGCATCGTCCACCGGTCCCCGCCCGCGGGCGACGTACCCGTGGCGTCCCACCCGCGCGTACTCGTGATCGCCGAGCGCGGCGCACGCCTGACCGTGGTCGAGGACTTCCGCGCGAGCCAGGCCGCGGGCAATCTCGTCAACTCCGTGATCGAGTTCGAGATCAAGGAGGGCGCGGTGGTCGAGCACGTCTCGCTGCTCGGCGACGTGCCCGGGTCGCTGCATGTGGGCGCGGCATTCGCGCGCCTCGGCGCGGGGGCGCGCTTCGCGTCGCGCTCGTTTGCGCTCGGCGGACGGTTGTCACGCCGTGACGTGCACGTCACGTTTGCCGGCGAGGGCGGGGAGGCCGACCTCGACGGCCTGTACGTCTGCGCCGGCGACGACCTCGTCGACCACCACACGATCGCCGACCACGCGGTGCCGAAGTGCACGAGCCGCGAGCTGTTCAAGGGCGTGCTCGCGGGGCGCTCGCGCGCGGTGTTCAACGGCGCGGTGATCATCCGCCCGAACGCGCAGAAGAGCGACGCCCGGCAGCAGAACCAGAACCTGCTCCTGTCCGAGGACGCGATGATCGACACCAAGCCCGAGCTCCAGATCTTCGCCGACGACGTCAAGTGCGCGCACGGCGCGACCGTCGGGCAGCTCGACGACGACGCGCTGTTCTACCTGCGCGCCCGCGGCATCGACCCGGCGGCCGCGCGCGCGATGCTCACCCACGCGTTCGCGCGCGCCGTGGTCGAGCGCGTCTCGCCGCCCGCGTTGCGCGCCGAGATCGACGCGCTGGTCGCGGCCCGCATGGAGTCGCTCACCGCCGGGGCCGCGTCATGACGCCCGCGACCGAGGCCAGGAAGGCGCCCGCGCTCGACGTCGCGCGTCTGCGAAAGGACTTCCCGGCGCTCGCGCTGACGATCCACGGCAAGCCGCTGGTCTACCTCGACAACGCGGCCACCTCGCACAAGCCGGCCGCGGTGCTCGACGCCGAGCGGACGTTCTACGAGACCATGAACGCCAACGTCCACCGCGGCGTGCACACGCTCTCCGAGCGCGCGACCAAGGCGTACGAAGGCGCGCGCGCGCGCATCGCGCAGTTCGCCGGGGCGGCCCACGCCGACCAGGTGGTGTGGACGCGCGGCACGACCGAGGCCGTCAACCTGGTCGCGTTCAGCTTCGTGCGCCCGCGGCTCAGGCCCGGGGATGCGATCGTGGTCACCCAGCTCGAGCACCACTCGAACATCGTGCCCTGGCAGCTCCTGTGCGCCGAGACCGGCGCACGGCTCGTGGTCACGCCGATCGACGATTCGGGCCAGGTGGTGCCGGGCGCGTTCGAGCGGCTGGTCGCGGAGCCCAACGTCAAGTTCGCCGCGTTCGCCCACGTCTCGAACGCGCTCGGCACCGTGCTGCCGATCGAGCGCATGATCGCGGCCGCGCACGCCGCGGGCGTGCCGGTGCTGATCGACGGCGCGCAGGCCGTGCCGCACCTCAAGGTCGACTTCACGGCGCTCGATTGCGACTTCTACGCGTTCTCGGGCCACAAGATGTTCGCGCCCACCGGCATCGGCGCGCTGATCGGCAAGCCCGGGCACTTCGAGGCGATGGCGCCCTGGCAGGGCGGGGGCGACATGATCGCCTCGGTCTCGTTCGAGAAGACGACCTACAACCGCGTGCCCTTCAAGTTCGAGGCGGGCACGCCGAACATCGCGGGCGCGATCGGCATGGGCGCGGCGGCGGACTATCTCGACGCAATCGGCTTGGGCGCGATCGCGGCCTACGAGCACGACCTGCTCGCCTACGGGACGGAGCAGCTCGCGCGCGTGCCCGGGCTCACGCCGATCGGCACCGCCCGGGAGAAGGCGTCGGTGCTCTCGTTCACGCTCGATTACGCGCACCCGCACGATATCGGCACGATCCTGGACGGCGAGGGCATCGCGATCCGCACCGGCCACCACTGCGCGCAGCCGGTGATGGAGCGCTTCGGCATCCCGGCCACGGCGCGGGCGTCGCTCGCGTTCTACAACACGCGCGCGGAGATCGACGCGCTGGTCGCGGGCCTCGCGAAGGTGAGGGCGGTGTTCGGCTCGTGAGCGACCTGCGGGATCTCTACCAGGAGGTCGTGCTCGACCACAGCAAGGCGCCGCGCAACTTTCACGCGCTGGACGGCGCCACGGGCGACGCGCAGGGCTTCAACCCGCTGTGCGGCGACCAGGTGCACGTCTGGGCGCGACTCGAGAACGACCGCGTCGAGGACGTGAGCTTCACCGGCGACGGCTGTGCGATCAGCAAGGCATCGGCGTCGATGATGACGCAGGCGGTCAAGGGCCTGACGAAGTCCGAGGCCGAAATACTGTTTACCGCGTTCCACCGCCTGGTCACGGGCGAGTCCGCGGCGGCCGGCGAGCATCCCGAAGCGATGGGCAAGCTCGCGGTGTTCGCGGGCGTGTCCGAGTTCCCGGTACGGGTCAAGTGCGCGAGCCTGGCGTGGCACACGCTCAGGGCCGCGCTCGAGGGCGCCCACGCGCCCGTTTCCACGGAGTGATGCCAGGTGCGTGAGAGCGAACCGGTCGCGCTGGTGCGCGACGTCGAAGTGGTGGAGATTCCCGCGGGCACGAAGGCCAAGCTGCCAGCGGGCGCGCACGTATTGGTGACCCAGACGCTCGGCGGCAACTACACCGTCATGACCGTCGATGGCTACCTGTACCGCGTCGACGGCAAGGACGCGGACGCGCTCGGCCACGAGATCAAGGCCGCCGACCCGCGCCTCGCGCATCCGACGGCGAGCGGCCCCGTGGACGAGGAACTGGTGTGGGACCAGATGCGCACCGTGTACGACCCCGAGATCCCGGTCAACATCGTGGACCTGGGCCTGGTCTACAAGTGCGACATCGTGCCGATCCCGACGGGCGGCAATCGCGTCGACATCGCGATGACCATGACCGCGCCCGGATGCGGCATGGGCGAGTACCTCAAGACCGACGTCGAGGAGAAGATCGGGCACGTGCCCGGCGTGAGCGAGGTCAACGTCGAGATCGTGTGGGAGCCGGCGTGGGACAGAGACCGCATGTCCGAGGCGGCGAAGTTGCAGTTGGGGATGCTCTAGCGCGCGACGACGATCTTCCCGGTCGCCACCCCATCCTCGGTCTGAAGCCGCGCGAAGTACACGCCGGTCGGCACCCGCCGGCCGGCTTCGTCATTGCCGTCCCAGCGCGCCGGGTGAGGGCCCGCCTCGAACGCGCCGCGCGCGAGCACGGCAACCCGCCGCCCCGACACGTCGAACAGCGCGAGCTCGACCCGCGACATCGCGCGGGGGAGCGCGAAGCCGAGCGTCGTGCCGGAGCCTGAGCGCGCGGGATTCGGCCGCGCGGCCTCGAGCGTGACGCGCGCGGGCGCAGCAGGCGCAGGCGGCACGTCGACCGTGTTCGCGAAGTCGAGCGCCCAGGTCTCGTGCAGGATACCGCCCAGGCTCTGCCCGCCGAAGCACACCATGCGGTCGCTCGCCACGTCGTAGATCGCGCGGTGGTCGGAGCGCGAGCTGGGAATCGTGCCCGCGAACGTCAGCGGGGTCCAGCCTGCGCCGGTCGCGCCCGAAAAATTGATCGCGAACGTGTCGCTGAAGTACTGGTCGAAGTCCGTCCCGCCCGAGACCAGGAAGCGGTCGCGCGTCGGGTCGTAGATCGCCGCGCCGGCGAAGCGCGGCGCGGGCGCGGTGCCGGTCGGGAGGAGCTTCGTCCACGTCGGCGTGCCCGAGAGCGTGAGCGCGAAGACGTCGCCGATCGGCAGGAACAGGCGGTCGAAGCCGCCGTAGACCACGAGCCGGTCGCGGGCATGGTCGTAGATCATGTGCGCGCCGCCGCGCGCGGAGGGCGCGGTGCCGGCGGGCGTGAGCTTCGTCCAGGTCGGCGTGCCGGAGAGCGACAGCGCCCAGACTTCGTTGTACACCCCTCCGAGGTCGGCGCCGCCGAACACCATCAGGCGGCTACGCTGCTCGTCGTAGGCCGTCGCGACGTCCTCGCGCGGCGTGGGCGGCGTGCCCAACGGGGCGAGCGGGAGCCACGCCAGTTCACCCGAGAGGGAAAGCTCCCAGGCATCGTTCAGCGGCGCCGAGTCGCGGCCGCCGAAGATGATGATGCGGTCGCGCGTCGGCTCGTAGATCGCGCCCTGGAGCGTCCGCGGCGTGGGGGGCGTACCGTTGGGGGCCAGCCGCGACCAGGTTGAGACGGTGCCGAGCGACAGATCCCAGACGTCGTTGAGCGGGGTCGCATTCTCGCCGCCGAACACGATCATGCGGCCGCGCGCGCTGTCGTAGAGAGCGCTGTGGCCCTTGCGTCGCGTACCCGAGAGCGGCACCCACGCGGTCGGCGCCGCCAGCGGCAGCGCCCACGTGTCGGAGAGAATCGTCCCGCTCGAGCCGCCGAACGCGAGCATGCGGTCGCCGATCGGATCGTAGGAGACGCTGTGGAATTGCCGCCCCTGCGGCGCATTCAAGGGCGCGAGCGCGGTCCACGCCGGGCTGGCGCCGAGCGAGAGCGTCCACGCATCGTTCTGGTTCGGCGCCCCGGTTCCGCCGGCGAACACGACCATGCGCTGGCGCACGCGGTCGTACAGCCCGGCCACGCCGTAGCGCGCGGACGGGGGCGCGCCGGCCGGCAGGAGCTGGCTCCACGTGGGCGTTCCCGCGAGCGCGAGGGACCAGGCGTCGTTCCTCGGCTGCCCGGCCGCGTCGAGCCCCCCGAAGATCACCAGCCGGTCGGCCGAGGCGTCATACACCGCGGCGTGCGCGGAGCGGCCCCCGGGGGCCGGCCCGGTGGGCGCGAGCTGCGTCCACGCCGGCGTGCCCGCGAGCGACATCGCCCACACGTCGCCCACGCTGACCCCGCCCACCTGGCCGCCCATGACCAGCATGCGGTCGCGCGCGCGATCGTAGACCGCGCTGTGCCACGTCCGCGGCGCGGGTGACGCGCCGGTCGGCGCGAGCAAGGACCACGTCGGGTTGCCCGCGAAGGACAGCGCCCAGACCTCGTTCTTGGATACGCTGGATGCGTCCGATCCGCCGAAGATGATCATGCGGTCGCGCAGCGAATCGTAGATCGCGCTCTGGAACCCGCGCGGCGACGGCGGCGTGCCGGAGGGCGAGAGCTTCTGCCAGTGCGGAATGCCGCCCAGGTAGAACGCCCAGGTCTCGTTCGAGTTGCCGGTGTAGCTCTGCCCGCCGAACACCACGAGCCGGTCGCGCAGCGGGTCGTAGATCGTCGAGTGCACCCAGCGCGCGGGTGGCGGGATCGCCTCCCAGCCGGATCCGGACAGGGTGGTCGCCGGTACGTCGGCCTCGGGCGCGATCGGAACCTGCGCGTACGGTGCCACGAGCGCGAACGGGAGTTCCTCGCCGCTCAGGCGCGCGTGTAGCCCGGCCGCGCGCACGGGGTCGAGGCTGAGCGGCCACGGGTCATATCCGGCCGCCGCGCCCGGACGCGCCAGGAGCGCGAGCAGGGCAAGTGAGGGCAATCCGCGCACGAGGCGCAGTCGCGAGGGGGAGGTGAACATGGGTCGTCGTTCCGAAAATGCGGAAAGGGTGAGTAAGGGATCGCCGGACAAGGATAAGGCCTTGCGGCCCGGGGGTCAATCGCCGAGCGCGCCGAGCGCGATTCCCGCGAGCACGGCGGCTTCCGCCGCCTCACCGCTGCAATCGGGGAGGCCGACGCCCTCGTAAGAATTACCTGCCAGCGCCAGGCCCCGGGGCGGGGCGTTCGAACTTGTGATACGTGCTGCGGCGGCTGATCAGTTCACGACCACGCCGCGCGCCGTGAGCACGCGATCTGCCCGCACGAGCCGGAGCCAGTACACGCCCGCCGGCAAGGCGCGGCCACCCGCGATCGCGAGGCTGTGCTCCCCGGGCCCGAGACTCCCGACCTCGCGCGAGTCGATCATGCGGCCGCGCACGTCATGAATCTCGAGGTGCGCGGGTGCCGCGTCGGGCAGGCTGAAGTGCATGCTCGCCGCGCCCTGGGCGGGGTTGGGGCGGAAGCCGGCGAGCGCCAGCTCGCTCGACCCCGTCACGGTGACCCAACTCTCCTCGGTGAAGGATTCCTGCCCGCCGTCCTGGTAGACGAGGCGATAGGCGTATCGCCCGGGCTGGAGGCCCGTATCCACGAACTCGAGCAGCTCGGGGGAGAGGCGCGTCGCCGGGCCGAGTTGGAGCCACTCGCTGGTCTCGGTGCGGCGATAGACCGAGGAGCCGACTCCGTCGATCCCCGGTGCGGACCAGCGGAGGCGAACCTCGCCGCCGGCGACCTCGGATTGAGCGAGGGAGACGCGGGTCGACGTGGGGCCGTCGCCGAAGATGCGGGTGGCGTAGATCTCCTGGGCCGTAAAATTGCTCCGAGGCCACGCAACATATGCGCCGCCTGCGCCATCGGTCGCAGCGACGGCGTAGTCCTCATTGGCCGTGGGGTCTGCGGAGATGGTTCTGCCCTCGGCGGTCCATCCCTCCGCGGGCGTGCCGTCGCCGCGCATGTGCTGCCCATAGATGTCGTAGTCCCCATTTGGGAAAACAGTCCAAAATGTGAACATTCCACCCGCCCCGTCCGGCACGATGCTCGGAAGGATCTGGCTCATGACCCGAGTCGAGAGCAGGTTGCCCTGGTCCTGCCAGCCCGGGGCGAGGGAACCGTCGGGACGAATCCTCTGGCCAAAAATCCTCGAGTAGCCGTTCCTCTGATCTTCCCACGCAATCAACATCCCGCCGGATCCATCGGCCTCGAGATCGAGATTGAACTGGATCCCTGGCGCCGTGCACACCGGCAGGCCATCGATCGGCCAGCGTGAATCGAGCCGCCCCTCGCCGAGCACATGCTGGGCGTAGACGCTGTAGTCGGAGGGGTTGGGCGGCATGGTGCCCAGACGGTTGTCATTCCAGGCGAAGTACGCTCCGCCTGCCCCGTCACTGCAGATCGCGAAGTTCGTGATCGCGCTCTGGGAGCGCACGACCTCGAGCCCCGCCACGGGCCACCCGGGCGCCATGGAGCCATCGGGCAAGATCCTGGCGGCGTAGAAGTTTGCTCCCTTGACCGGAAACGGCGTGGCGGAAAGACGCGAATCGGTGTGGATCACGACCATGCCGCCCGTGCCGTCGGACGTGACATAGGCGAGATTGCGCATCGCGGCCGCGGCTTCGACCGTGCGGCCGCCGACGGGCCATCCCGGTGCGACTTGTCCATCGAAGGTCAGTCGCTGGACGTAGATGTCGATGGAATCCGGCTTGATCTCGTCGCTCCAAACGAAGTAGGCACCGCCGTCGGCGTCCGCGACAATCCCCATCGGGTCCTGGTAACCCGGCCGGACAACGACGGGGAATCCGGCAGCCGGCCAGCCATTGGCGAACGCACCGTTCGGCAGGGTGCGTTGCGCATAAATGTCGTACCCCGAGCGGACGAGGTCTACCCAGGCCACGATTGCCCCGCCTTGGGCGTCCTTCTCGATGTAATACGGTGAGGCATAAAAAGTACTCGCTGAGAGCGCGAGGCCGCTGGTCGGCCATCCGGGCGTTGCCGGTCCGGCCGCAGTGATCCGTTTGAGATAAGCATTTCCGATACCGGATCTGTAATCACGCCAGGCCACGAACGCACCATGATTGCCGTCGACCGTAACGAGTGGGCCGTCTTCGGCGTCGCTGCCTGGGGCAACTGCGACCCCGCCTGGCAACCACTGCGCGCTGGCAACGGTTGTGCACGAGAGCAATGATGCGCTCATGAGCCCCGCGAGTTGCTTCCAGAAAGCCGGCGCGTGCCGATGATCGCCCACGATATTGCGCCCTCGGATGGGGTAATGCAGGAGATGCTTGACCAACCTTAAAGAACTGAACACATCCATTATCCCGCCTTGACGCTTGTTTTTCAAGTGTGCGAGAGTCCTCCTCGTCCAGCCCCCCGCGTTGAACCACCCCCGCGCCGCAACCTCCAAATCCACAGAAGGATCCCCCCATGCGCCTGTTTCGACGTTGTGCGCCGCCCCTGCTGGCCTTCCTAGCCTGCACCACGCCGGCCTGGGGGCAGACCTCGCTCCACGGCAAGTGGACCTCCAAAAGCGATATCGGTGCGCTCTGGGGCGTGGAGGCGGTGCACATGGTCCTCACGCGCGGGTACGGCGGGGAACACAGCGACATCCTTTGGTACGAGGGACACCCGCTGCCGAACGGTGGATTCTTGGGGGGCATTTGGAAGTGGCGTCCCGCGAGCGCGACGGACAGTCTGAACTGCAATGTCTATCCCACAAACTGCTTTGTCGCAGGCGTGCTTCCGACGCCGCCAGACAACATTTTTTGCACCGCGCACACGGTGCTCGCCGATGGCCGCGTCCTGATCGCAGGCGGAACCGAGGCCGGCGAGACCGGCATCACGCAAAGCGCCATCTGGGATCCCTTGACCAACACGTGGCAATCGCAGGATCACATGGCGGAGCGCCGGTGGTATCCGACGAACACGATACTGCCGGATGGCCGCGTGCTCGTCTCCTCGGGTTCGCGCTACATCGACATGGAACTGTTCGGAGGGCGCAGTGCGCCCTCGGGCGGTTCGCTACTTCCGGATAGCCTCAGGCGTCTTGGCTTGATCCCCGGCGGCACCTGGGAGCCCGCGGGGCGCGAGGTGTCAACCAACCCGTTGGCATGGCCAAGTGCGCGGGAAGGGCATAGCTCGTCATTCAACAATACCAACAACGAGTGGACGATCTTTGGCGGGCAAGACGCGACCGGTCCGAAGGATGACACTTGGTTTATGTATCGCAATCAAGACTTTGACGACGTAGAGAACTACGCCGCTATTCAGGTTGCTCACACACAGAAGCCCCCGAAGCGCTGGAATCATGCAACGCTCGTCCCCGGTAACGGCACAGTACTCCTGTTCGGCGGCCGGTTTTCTGGAACCGTTGTGCTCCAAGATCTCTGGAAGCTCGACGTACCCTCCGGCCCACCAAATACCAACTGGTTCTGGCGTCAGCTCACGCCGAGCGGAACCCCACCTTCGGCCCGTCACGGGCACACCGCGCTCTGGGACAACGACAATCTTCGCATGGTGGTCTACGGCGGAGCGAATGCCAGCGACGCCCCGATCGATAGCAAGGTGTATGCGCTCGACGTCAGCCCCGACACCGCGTGGAGCGAACTGAGCGTGGCGCCCGACTCGGCCACGCAGAGCGTCCCCTCGATCCGCCACGGTCACGCGTTTCTGCTGGACCCGCACGAATACTTGCTCCAGGAGGGGGCGCCCAACCCCAACTATGAGCATCGGGCCATCATGTGGGGCGGCAAGGGAGTCAGCGGGATGTGCGCTCCCGACACCGTGTGGGTGCTGTGGTTCCCCGTGCCGGGCTCCGGGGCGCCCTATCGCTGGCAGCGCGTGCACATTCCCGGGGCCACGATGCCCTCGGGTCGATATCATTTCGCGTCGCAGTTGGACGCGGCGGGCGGACAGATCATCATCTCGGGCGGGGACGTGGGCGGCACCGCGAGCGCGGAGACCTGGGCGCTGCCGATCTATCGGCTGACGACACCAAGCGTCCAATCCTGGACCGCATTGCCCGCTGACCCCAAGGGCTCTGCCGTCGGGCACTCGATGATCTATGGCCAGAACCTGTGGGCGCGCAAGCAGGAGATCTTCGATCCCACGACCCACCACTGGACCGACATCGAGACGAAAAAGCGCCAGGACTGGTACCCGTTTCATTTCGTCCTGCCGCAGACCGACTCGACGCGGATCTTCTATGCCGGACCCAATGACACCACCATGTTGCTGGTGCTCAAGCCGGGGAGCCCGACCAAGGGCTACTGGCGCCCGTTCCCGGAGACCATTCCGAGTGCGCTGGCACGCTTCCGCGGCGGGTCAGCCGTGATGTTCCTCCCGGGCCAGATCCTCAAGGTCGGTGGACGCGATACCGACGCACAGGACTTGGCCGCACGCGGCATGGCTCAACGCATCAACCTCAACAACCTTGCCTCGAGCCCAACGTGGGTTGCGACCGACAGCCTCGGCGGCCGCGTGAACTGCAATTACGTGATCCTTCCCAATGGCAAGGTGCTCGCGGTGGGCGGTACGGGGGTCGTCGACAACGACGGCAATCTGCAGCCCCAGTACACGCCCCAGATGTGGGACCCCGCGACCAATCTCTGGACCTCGGTGGGCGGCAGCGACGCGCTCGCCTCCCAGGACGCGATCCGGGGTTATCACTCGAATGCGATCCTGTTGCCCGATGGCCGCGTGCTCTCGACCAGCGGGTTTTCGAACTATCGCGATGACGTCGCGGGCCAGGACGCGATCAAGGCGAACGTCTATTGCCCGCCGTATCTCTTCTCGGCCAGCGGGGGGCTGAAGACCCGGCCGGTGATCACCCCGACCAACGACGTCAACTACGGCGTCACGTTCAAGATCTGTGTCGACAACTTCGGCACCGCGCCCTCGGTGATCCAGGTCAACCTCCTGCGCCCCGCGGCCTCGACCCACGCCTGGAATATGGACCAGCGCTTCATCCCGCTGGCGTTCCAGAGTTCGTGCAACGGGCGCGAGCTCTACGCGACGGCGCCTGCCAACAGCAGCATCGCCCCGCCCGGGGATTACCTCGTGTTTGCGGTGCGGGGAGACCAGACGCCCTCGATCGGCAAGTGGATCCGTCTCGGCTCGACGGCTACGCCCGAGGAGCCGATCTGCGTCAATGGCTGTGGCGGCGGAGGCCTGGGGGCGATGATGGCGGGTGGCTCCGGCAGCGGGTGGCAGGAGGTGAACGCGCTTGCGACCTCCTCCGGGGACGCGATGCCCCTCAAGCTTGCGGCAACGCCATTGGCGAGCGACGGCAGCTACGCCCTCAAGGTGTCCCAGACCGGGCAAGCCGTCACGAGCCTCGACCAACTCCAGCTCTGGACGGTCGATCACGCGGCGAGCGAGGACGCCTTTGCGAGCGCCGGGCATAACTACCTCGGGCAGGCCGTCCCTGCGGCTCGAGTCGAGAGTATGGCCGGCGAGGTCACTTCGCAGGCCATGGGTGAGGCGGGGATGATGTTCGAGGTGGAAGCGCAGGACACGCTCGTGGTTACCTTCGACGGGAAGGCGGAGGGGACCACTGTGCCCGGCTTCGTCGTGGCACGCCGTGCCTCGCGAGACCTGCCGCAAGCCGGCGAGAACCGCACGGTGTTCGTCGAGACGCCTGCCCCGGGCGGCGGCTGGCGCGCCGCCGGCCAGTTCGAACCTCGCCTGAACTTTGCCGAGGCCGTGTTCGACTCGTGCGTGACCCGCATGCGGCTCTACTCAGAGGCCCCGTTCCAGGTGCGTGCTGCCGGCCACGTGGAGGTCACCGGCGCCGATCCGAAGGTCTCGACCCTCCTACTGTCCTCCGCGAGCGAGGGATCGAAAACGGTCTCGATGACCGATCTCGCCTCGGCCGACGGTGTCGCAGCGAGTATTGGGGCCACCGAGGTCCTGATCGCGCGCTGGAGCGCGCCCGCCACGCAGGCGAGCACGGTCGTTCGGACCACCTTCGTGCGCGCGAAGAGCTCGACCGTTTCGCTCGCATCGGCAGCGATCGCGCAGGCGGAGAACGGCAATCGCGCGACGATCCAGGCGTTCCAGTTCTCGCTCGGCGTGGGCCGGCCCAATCCGGCGATCGGGCGTACGACCATCGAGTACTCGTTGGCGCATTCAGCACGCGTTCGGATCCGGGTCTACGACGTGGCAGGGCGGCTGGTACGCACGCTGGTCGACCGCAACGCGGCTGCGGGTCCCGATGAGGTCGTGTGGGACGGGACGAACGACGACGGACGCCGCCTGGGCTCCGGAATGTTCTTCTATCGCATGGAAGCGGGGGAGTGGACGAGCCGCAAGAAGTTGATCCTGCTCGGCGGGTCGTAGCCTCACGTCCTGGTTGCTTGGTCACAGCGAGCTTCCACAAACTCGATGCCGGTCGGCAGGTGCCGGCCGGCACCTTGGTTTCTCATCGGATCGTGGTGAGATCCGAAGCGCCTTGCCGCCCATCGCTCACTCGTCACCTGCGGTCCATTCGCGCACCGCAGTCGCTGCGGCTTCTCCGCTGCGGATGCAATCGGGGAGGCCGACGCCCCCGTAAGAATTACCTGCCAGCGCCAGCCCGGCGTGCCTCGCTACTGCCTCGTACGTCGCCCGCACGCGCGCCCGGTGTCCCACCCGATAACGCGGCATCCCGCCCGGCCAGCGCGCCACATGCGTCGCCGTCGGCGGTGCGCCCGCCCCAAGTACCCGCGCCACCGCGTCGTGGCCTCGGCGCCGCAGCTCGGCATCGTCGAGCGCGATCGCCGACTCCCCGAAGAACAACCGGAGCAGCGCCGTCCCCGCCGGCGCGCGGTGGTCGAACTTGCGGTGCGTGAACGACAGCCCGATCAGGCCCGACAGCGCGGCCGACTCGCTGCGCGGGACGACGAGCCCGGCGCCATCCATCGGGTGCGCGATCGCGCGCGCGTCGTAGGCCAGCGAGAGCGTGATCGAAGATGCACTCGAGAAGGCGCCCAGCAGGGTTGCGAGATCGGCATCGAATCCCTCTACGAGGCGAGCCGCGGCTGCGGCGGGCAGCGCGAGGATGATCGCGTCGAACGACTCGCTCTCGCCCTTCGCGTGCACCGCCCAACCACCGCCCGGCGCAGGAGCGAGCGACTCCACGCGCGACCCGAGCCGCAGAGCGCCGGCAGGAAGTCGCGCGACCAGTGCATCCGTGAGCGCCTCGAGCCCGCCTTCGAGCGTGGCGAACAGCCCGTAGCGCGGCCCGCTTACGCCGGCATCGCCCGAGTCGCCGACTCCGATCGTGCCTGCTGCCCCGGGCCGCGTCCGCTGGAGCCCGCGAACCACGCTCCCGTACTCGCGCTCGAGCGCGAGAAAGCGCGGGAACGTGGCGCCGAGCGACAGCTCCTCGGGCGCCGCGCCGTAGATGCCGCCGACCATCGCCTGCGCGATGCGCTCGAGCGTTTCCCGGCCGAGTCGCCGGGTGACGAACGAGGCCAGGCTTTCGTCGTCGTCCTCGCCGTGCGTCCTGCGCGCGGGCACCCACGGTTCGAGCGCCATGCGCAGCTTGCCGAGCGGGCTGAACAGGGGGCTCCGGAATACGGGCCCGAGCCGCGTGGGCGCGAGCAGGTAGAAGCCCTCGGGCGTGGGGACCGGCCGCCCGTTGCGCACGACGTAGCTCCTGCGGAACTCGGGCCGCGTGCCGCGCACGGCGGGCTCGAGTCCGAGCCGGCGCACGAGCGCGAGCGCCTCGGGCTTGTCGGTGATGAACGAGTCGGGCCCCTCCTCGAACACGAGGTCGCCGCGGCGCGCGGTCGAGACGATGCCTCCCGCGCGGGGCGCGGCCTCGAACACGACGACCTCCGGCGGGGCGGAGCCGGCCGCGGCTGCGAGCTCGCCGAGATGGTGCGCGGCGGCGAGGCCGGTGATCCCGCCGCCGACGATCGCGACGCGGCGGCTCACGCGCGCGGGGTGGTCCGCGCCGCTTCGAAACGCGCGCTCTCGAGCCGGGCGATCAGCAGTTCGCCGAGCATGGCCGTGAACTCGGGGTGGTCGTTGACGCACGGGGCGCGGTGGAGCGTCATCCCGAGCTCGCGCGCGGTCGCCTTGGCTTCGATGTCGAGGTCGAACAGCACCTCGACGTGATCCGAGAGGAACCCGATCGCCTGCACCACGACCTCGTGTACGCCCTCGGCCGCGCGGCGGCGCAGCACGTCGCTGATGTCGGGCTCGAGCCACGGCGTGCGCGGGCTGCCGCTGCGGCTCTGGTAGCACAGCTCCCAGTCGCTCACGCCGAGGATCCGCGCCACGCCCGCGCACGAGGCGGTCAGGTCGGAGACGTACGGCGACGCCTCGGCCATCGCGGTCGGGATCGAGTGCGCGGTGAACAGCACCGGCAGGTCCTTCGGCCACGCGCCCCGCACGCGGCCCGACGCCTGCTCGAGCAACTGCGCGTTCGCCTCGAGGAAGCGCGGGTGATCGTACCAGGCGTCGAGGTAGGTGACCTCGGGCCCGATGCCGCCGTTGCCCATGATCGCGCACGTGACGTCGCCCATGTAGCGCTGCCAGCTGACCTCGGAGCGATGCCCCGCCAGGATCACGCCGAGCGCATGGCGGCGGCCGTCCCGGTTCATCTGCCCGATCACGGCCTCCATGTAGGGGTCCCAGTTGCGCATCGCCGTGTAGACCGGCAGGTCGACGCCGTGCGCGCGCAGGAAGCGCTCGACGCCGGCGCGCTGGCGCCCGGTCAGCTCGTTGTAGGGGGAGCGGCCCCCGACGTCGTGGTAGTGGTGCTCGACCTCGGCCAGGCGCTCGTCGGGGATGCCGCGGCCGAAGACCACGTTGCGCAGGAACGGCATGATCTGCTCGGGCTTCTCGGGACCGCCGAAGCCGAGGAACAGCACCGAGTCGATCGGCGCCGCGCTCATCGCGTGGCCTCGTGCACGAAGTCCACGAGGCGGACGACGTTCTCGACAGGCGTCTGCGGCAGCACGCCGTGTCCGAGGTTGAAGATGTGCCCCGCGCGGCCGTTCGCCTCGTCGAGGATGCGGCGCGCCTCGCGCTCCATCACCTCGGGCGGCCCGAGCAGCGTGAGCGGATCGAGGTTGCCCATGACCGAGACATCCGCGCCGAGCGCGTCCCACGTGGATCCCAGCTCGACGCGCCAGTCGAGTCCGATCACGTCGCCGCCCGCGGCCTTCATGTCGTGGAGCAGCGCGCCCGTCCCGGTGCCGAAGTGGATCACCGGCACGCCGGGTGTGATGCCCGCGATCAGCCGCGCGACATGCGGCAGGACGTAGCGGCGGTAATCGGCGGGGGAGAGCGCGCCCACCCAGCTGTCGAACAACTGCAGCGCCTGGCAGCCGGCCTGGACCTGGCGATTGAGGTAGCCGACCTGCGCGCGCACGATCTTCTCCATCAGCGCGTTCCAGGCTCCCTCGTTGCCGTACATGAGGGCCTTGGTGTGCTCGTACTGGCGGGAGCCCCGGCCCTCGATCAGGTAGGAGGCCACGGTGAACGGCGCGCCCGCGAAGCCGATCAGCGGGATTTCCGGCTCGAGCGCGGCCCGGGTCGCGCGCACGGCGTCGTAGACGTAGGCGAGCGCGTCGGGCTCGACCTCTCGCAGCGCGTCGACGTCCCCGCCGCCTCGCACGGGAGGGTCGATCACGGGGCCCTCGCCGGCGGCGAACGTGAGCGTGAGGCCGAGCGGCTCGACCACCAGCAGGAGGTCGGCGAACAGGATCGCGGCGTCGGCGCCGATGCGATTGCGCGCGAACGTGGTCACCTCGGCGACCAGGTCGGGCGACTTGCAGAGCTCGAGCATCGAGACTTTGGCGCGCACGGCGCGGTACTCGGCCATGTAGCGCCCGGCCTGGCGCATCAGCCAGATCGGCGTGTAGGGGACGGGCTCGCGCCGGCAGGCGCGCATGAACACCGAATCGACGCTCGGATGGAGCGCCGCCCGGGGGTCGGCAGGGGAGGACACGTCGAGCATCTCCACGCGAGGGAGGGGGGAAGTTCGAGCGACCTCCGCACTATAACCGGTCCCGCCCCTGAAAACGAGCGCGGGCGGGGAGCCGAAGCCCCCCGCCCGCCGCGTTGGTTGCCGCGATTCGCCCGCAGGCGAGTCCCGCCTAGTGGCGATAGAGCGACTTGATCGAGCCCCAGGTCGAGTTCGCCGCCGGCGTCGAGGCGCAGTGTCCCGGACCCGTGATGCCGTTGTTCCAGTCGTCCAGCGTGTGCGCGTTCGCACTCGTCGAAGCGGGCGAGAGGTAGCCCGATCCAACCGGCGGCACGACCAGCGCGCCGATCTGAGCATCCGCGGCCGTGATCGTCGGCGAGATGAAGGACGGGTTCGCGCCGTTTGCAAGGTTCAGCTTCGCCGCAATCAGCTGGTGCGCGAGGATGATCAGCCCATTGCCGCCCGAGGGCTGGTTCAGGATCGACAGCAGCTGCGCCTGGTTGTAGGTCACCGTGCCGAGCGTCAGGCTGAGCACCGGCCACGCACCCGTGTGGTTCTTCCAGTAGCCGAGCGTGAACGTGCAGTTCCGGGCCGCCGTCAGCGTGCTGACGATCAGGTCGCTCGAAGGCTGGCTATCGGCAGAGCCCGCGCCACCACGCGCCGTGACATGCACGACGTAGTCGGTACCGGCCTCGAGCTCGTCGGTCGATGTCGCGGAGACGCCGGTCTCGTCGAACAGCTGGCCGAGCTCGATCGCAATCCACTCCGAGGCCGCGATCGTGTAGTCGCCGCCGTTCCCGTCGGTCGTCCACACCGGCATGCCTTCGAAGTCGCCCGAGCGGACGAGCGCGCTCGGCCCTGCCGGCCAGCCGCCCATCGCGTCGAAGTCGGACTTCTTCATCCACTGCGCCGTGAAGCCCTGCTGCGCTCCGCTCGCTCCCGCGTTGACCCGCACACGCACCGTGGACGGCTTCGCGCTGATCGTGCTGAGGGTCGGGGAATCGAGTTTCTGGGCCGCAGCCGGGCCACCCGCGAATGCCAAGCCGACCAGCGCCGCCAACACCATTCGACCGATACCAAACTTCATGACTTCTCCTTGTGATTCGATGGCCACCGAGGCCGAAGTCTCGGCCGGACGACCCTCGAGGAAGCCCCGTCGGGTGCACTCCACCCAGCGGGCTCGGCACGAAGGCCAAAGGCCGCGGAAGAGGCCGCACGGTGTCGCAGGGGAGTGCGAGCCGGGGGGACGTGAAAAACCTGGAAACGAAAGCGAGCGGGGTGCCTCGAGCCAATGTGGCAAATCCGCAATCCCGGAAAACTGCCCGAACCGGAATCCCTCGTCAATAGCTGCGTTCCGGGGTTCCCCCCCGTTGTGGGCTGAAGATTGGGTATGGTCTGAGGACACCCGGGACCAACCCTGAGGACGCGGGACTTTTTGTCCCCCGGCCCCTGCGCCGGGGCCTTTCAGGAGCCCTTTTCGGCCCCGTACCCAATCTTCAGCCCACAAGGGGAGAGATGCCTGACCCGCGCTATCCTACTGGTCCATACGTCGCCGTCGCCTCGCCGGATGTTTTCACGATCGCCGGCTGGATCGACGAGATCGCGGCCGCCCCCGCCCGCCTCCGGGCGGCCGTCCAGGGCCTCGACGATGCCCAGCTCGACACCCCTTACCGCGAAGGCGGCTGGACGCTGCGGCAGGTTGCGCACCACGTCCCGGACAGTCACATGAACGCCTACGTGCGCTTCAAGCTGGCGCTGACCGAGGAGGCTCCCCTGGTCAAGGACTACGAGGAGAGCCGCTGGGCCGAGCTGCCGGATGCCCGCAGCGGATCGGTCGAGCCCTCGCTCGCGTTGCTCGAGAACCTGCACGTGCGCTGGGTGCGGCTGCTGCGCGCGCTGACGCCGGCGGACCTCGCGCGGCAGTACCGCCACCCCGCGAGCGCGGCGCCCCTGACGCTGGAGCGCACGCTCGGGCTCTACGCGTGGCACGGGAAGCATCACACGGCCCAGGTCACGGCCCTGCGGTCCGCGCGCGGCTGGTAGCCCGGGGAACCCGGCCGCCAAAGCAGACGACCACCGCCAATCGGGTGGCGGTGGTCGCGGTCTACCGGGCTGGACGAGAGGTTAGCGGTACAGAGCCTTCAGCGAGCCCCAGGTCGAGGGCTGGGCCGGCGTCGTGCCGCAGTGTCCCGGTCCCGTGATGCCGTTGTTCCAGTCGTCGAGGATGTGCGCGTTCGCGCTCGTCGAGGACGGCGGGAGATAGCCCCCACCGGTCGGCGGGATGATCAACGACCCGATCTGGGCGTCGGCAGCCGCAATCGTCGGCGCAATGTAGCTCCCGTTCGCGCCCATCGCGAGGTTCAGCTTCGCGGCGATCAACTGATGGGCCAGGATCAGCAGCCCGTTGCCGCGGGCGGGCTCGTTCAGGATCCCGAGCAGCTGGGCCTTGGTGTAGGTCACCGTGCCGAGCGTGAGGCTGGTCACCGGCCATGCGCTGGCGTGGTTCTTCCAGTAGCCCTGCGTGTACGTGCAGTTCTGGGTCTGGACCAGCGTGTTGACGGCCGCGGTCGGGCTGAACTGGCTCTGTGTGAAGCCGCCGGCCGCGCGGGCGAAGACGCGCACGACATACGTCGTGGCGGGCTCGAGCTCGCTCGTCGAGGTGGCCGCGACCCCGGTCTCGTCGAACAGCTGGCCGAGCTCGACTTCGATCCACTGTTGGGGCTCGAGCGTGTAGTCGCCCGCGTCGCCATCGGTCGTCCAGACCGGGACGCCGATGAAGTTGCCCGACTTGAGCGCCGGGTTCGGGAGGACCGGCCAGCCGCCGAGCGCGTAGAAGTCGGCCTGCTTCATCCACTGGGCCGTGAAGCCCTGCTGGGCCCCGGTCGCGCCGGCCCTGATCTGGATCCGGACCGTCGAGGGCTTCGCGTTCACCGCGTTCACCGCGGGAATACTGAGCTCGTCGGCAGCGGCCGAGCCGCTCGAGATCGCCACGCTGAGCAGCGCCGCCGTCAACATTCGAAGCAATTTAGTCTGCATGATGGCCTCTCCGACGATTCGGACACGAAGTCCGGGACCGGGCTGAGAAATGTCACGGTGTCGCAGGAGGGTTGCGAGCCGGAAGGATGATAAAATCTGTTTCATCAAATGGATGCGGCGCCACCTAAGGACACGAGCAGCATCCAGAGCCACCAAAGTATGCCAGACAGAGGAATGCTTGTCAATCGGGCCCTTGGTCGATGCGAAAACGCCCCCGGGACGAACCCGGGGGCGTTTCGTGTGCTCTGCTCCCGATCGGTGGGGCAAATGCCCCGGCCGGTCAGTCGCGGTATTGCGCCTTCAGCTTGCCCCAGGTCGACGGCGCTGCCGGCGCCGGGCAATTGAAGTCGATCTTGCCATCGTGGCGGAACACGTAGCCCGGAATCAGGACCGAGGGCCGCCACGTGATGCCACCCGTGAACAGGCCCGGGCAGGGCTCGTTGCTGCCGCCGGTTGCAGCGGCCAGCCGCGATCCGCCCGTCCAGGTCACGTTGCCCTCCATGTTACCGGTCTGGAAGGCGGTGAAGTTGTTGGTCTGCACGTAGAACGACGTGAACACGCCCTTGAGCAGCAACGAACCGTCCTCGAAGGTGGACGGAACAATCGCGTTCTCCGGGTTCGGGGCGAACGACGAGTTGCGCGGCGAACCCGCGTACAGCTCGATGATCCCGCCCGTGTAGTTGGTCGTCCAGAACGTGTACGCCGGCGTACCGCTGACTGCGGTCGGCTGCGCGATCAGTCCACGGAAGATGAACGTGTACTCGGTGGTTGGATCGTTGGCGTCGAGGTCGGCGAGGGATCCGCCGAACGCGCTCACGATGCCCACGCCACGGAGCTCCGTGCCGGGAGTCACGACCCCGACGGCTGCGCCGGGGCCATACACGAACGCGGGATCCCAATCGATCGCCGGGCCGGCAAACGCCGGCACCGCCGCAAGGGCGCCCAGCAGCAGGGCGCTGGTCATCAGGTTTCGAAGCTTCATACGTTCCTCCAGGATCGGCCGTGTGCGGGCCGGCTACTGACGGTAGCGAGCCTTGACCGAACCCCAGCTCGAAGCCCGCGCGGGAGACGGTTCGTTAAGGAAGACCTGACCGTCGACCTGGTGGTCGTAGCCGGAGGGACGTCGCAATTCGTTCGCGGTCGTGCCGGCGAACGTCCAGCCGGCGCGCTGATTCGCCGGGACGTTGACCAGCTGCGAGCCGCCGGTCAACGTGAAGATGGCGTTGAAACTGCCGCTCCCCGTGGCCGTGTTGAGCACGATCTGGAACTGGTCGAGCGAGCCCTCGACGAACTTGGTCCCGTCGGTGAACGTCCCGGGCGCCGTGGCATTGGGCGGATTCACGCCGTAATCGTACGGCGTGCCGCTCGACTTCGCGTCCTCCCAAACCTGGAAGAGGCCGCCCGGCGCGTAGTCGATCACGACGTACGTGCCGAAATTCTGCACGTTGATCGGCGACAGCGCGGTCATGTAGTAGGTGTACTGGTTGTTCGCCGTGTCGGGCACCAGCGGAGCGAACAGGTTCGGCGCGGGGCCGAGACTGTTGTAGATGCTCCCCGGCTCGCCGAACGTCGACGGGTTCGGGTTCGGCGACTCGTAGTCGTAGCCGAAGTAGTCGACAAAAAGCGTCTGCGCCTGTGCGGCATGCGGCCGCGGAGCCACCAGGCCCAGGACCGCCAGGAACAGCGCGATCGCAACATGCTTCATGTGGTGCACCTCAATGGGGGAGCAGGGGAGTCACCGAATACCCACTCGACGGTACTGATCGAACCGGCCCGGCGCGCTTCGGAGGGATCGAATGAGCGCAGACGACCGCGGAGCCGCGTTCCATTCCGTGGAACGCAGATTCAGGAACTCGAAGAGCTTACGGGATTCGGGGCCCCGAATCAAGCCCCGGCTTGGGCACCCTCAGGTCCCGAGGCCCGCGCGGGCATCCGCGACGGCGTCCGGGAAGGACAGCGCCTTGCCCCGGGCCCGCTCCGCCGCCCAATCCGAAGGCTCCAGCGCTTGCTCGACCCGGGCGAGGAAGCCCTGGCGCTCCAACTCCTCGGAGGGCACGAGCGGGGAGCCCATCGCCTCCCTCAGGGCCTCCGCCGCGGCGCCGAGCCGGGCCGCCCGCGCCCCGTCGCCGCCCGTGAGCGCAAGCTCGGCGGCGGCCTCGAGCGCATAGGCGCCCTCGCGCTTGGCGCCCAGGTCGGCGACCAGGTCGAGCGCCTCGGCGAGCGCCGCGCGGGCCCGGGCGGGGTCGGAGAGCCGGAGCGCGACGAGCGCGAGGTCCGACAGCGTGAGCGCCATCAGCTCCCGGTCCCCGACCGCGCGCAGGATCGCGAGCGAGTCGTCGAACAGCGCGCGCGCGCTGCTGGCGTCGCCCTGGCGGACGGCGACATAGCCCAGGTTGTGCAGCGCCACCGCCTCGCCGCGACGGTCCCCGAGCTTCTGGTAGCGCGCGTGACTCTCCTCGCTGAACGCGCGCGCGGCCGCATAGTCGCCCTCGTAGGTCGCGACCGTGCTCAGGCCCGAGAGCGCGCGCGCCTCGCCCTTGGTGTCGCCCTGCGCGCGGTGAATCGCGAGGCTCTCCTCGATCAGCGGCCGCGCGGTCGCGTAGTCGCCGCGATAGAGCGCGAGGCCGCCGGCGCGCACGAGCGCCTTGCCGCGGGCGGCAGTCGGCGCGCGCGCGGCGTCGCGGTCGAGCGCCGCCTTGAGCAGGCTCCAGCCCAGTTCGTAGTAGCCGAGCGTCGTCCAGAAGCGCGACACCGCCGCGGCGAATGCGAGCCCGCGCTCGATGCCGTTGTCGGCGGTGCCGCACCAGTCGAGCGCGGCCCGAAGGTTGCCGTGTTCGAGCTCCAGCCGGCGGAGCCACTGCGCCTGCTCGTGTCCGAGCAGTCCGCGCTCGGCCTCGCCCGCGATGCGCTCGAACGTGGCGAGGTGGCGGTCGCGCGCCGCCGCGCCTTCGCCGGCCGAGTTCAGTTCCTCGAGTGCGTACTGGCGCACGGTCTCGAGGAAGCGGTAGCGCGAGGTGCTCTCGCCGCGTTCGACCACGGCGAGCGACTTGTCGACCAGGCGCGTGAGGTTGTCGAGCGTCTCAAACTCGTCGCCGTTCTCGTCGCACACCGCGGTCGCGGTTTCGAGCGTCCATCCGCCGGTGAACGCCGCGAGCGCGCGGAGGAAGCGCTGTTCTTCGGGCACCAGCTGGTCGTAGCTCCACTGGATGGTCGCGCGCAGCGTCTGGTGGCGCGGGAGGGCGGTGCGACTGCCGCCCGTGAGCAGGCGGAAACGGTCATCGAGGCGCGCGCGGATCTCGGTCACGCCGAGCACGCGCAGGCGCGCGGCGGCGAGCTCGATCGCGAGCGGGATGCCGTCGAGGCGGCGGCACAGGTCCGCGATGATCGGCGCCTCGGTGTCCTTCACCTGGAAGTCGGGCCGCACCTGCTTGCCGCGGTCGACGAACAGGCGGGCCGCCTCGTACTCGACGAGCGCCTCGGCGGTGAGCTTCGCGTCGCTCGGCGGCAGGGCGAGCGTGGGCACGCCGTGCAGCGTCTCGCCGGGGATCGAGAGCGCCTCGCGGCTGGTCGCGAGCACGCGCAAGTCGGGCGCGGCGTCGAGCAGGATCTCGACCGTGGCCGCGCTCGCGGTCACGAGGTGCTCGCAGTTGTCGAGCACGAGCAGCGCGTTGCGGGTCGCGAAGTGCGAACACAGCGACTGGATCAGCGACTGGCCGGGCTCCTCGCGCACGCCCACCGCGGCGGCGATGGTCAGCGCCACGCGCTCGGGATCGGTCACCGGCGCGAGGTCGACGAACCAGACGCCGTCGGGCGCCTCGGCGAGGCGGACCTCGGCGACCTTGAGCGCGAGACGCGTCTTGCCGCTGCCGCCGACGCCCGTGAGCGTGAGCAGGCGCGTCGTGCCGAGCGCCCGCACGCAGGCGGCGATCTCGCCCTGGCGTCCGACGAAGCTCGAGGTCTGGCGCGGCAGGTTGTTGGGCGCGACGTCGGGCGCCTCGCCCGCCATGAGCGCCGAGGCGCGCCGGATGCCGAGTGCGTCCTCGATCTCGAGGCGTGCGCTCCTGATGTCGGCGAGGCGGCCGGCCGGGTCCTTGGCGAGCGTGCGGACCAGCAGCGCGCGTACGCGCGATGGGGTGCGCTCGGGCAGCGCGGCGTAATCGGGCTCGAGCTGGAGCGCGGCCTTCATCGCGCCGATCATGTCGCCCGGGAACGCGCGCTGCCCGGTCAGGCACTCGTAGAGCACGCAGCCGAACGCGAACACGTCCGTGCGCGCGTCCTGCGGCGCGGCCCTGATCTGCTCCGGGCTCATGTAGCCCGGCGTGCCCGAAACCCCGCCGAGCGCGGACGTGCCGCCCGAGCCCGACGACCCGGCGATCGTCGCGTCGGGATCGCGCGGGACGATCGTGGCGTCTGCCGGCAGCGGCGCGCCCGGGGCGATCGTGCGATCGAAGAGACCGGGGCCGATCGTCATGCCCGGCATCATCGGCGAGCTCGCCGGGGCCCCGGATGAGCCCGCCGCGGCGGAGGTGGGCGAAGCCGGGGGCGGGGGCGGTGTGCCGGACGCGGGAGGCGCCGCGGACGGGTGCGCGCGCGTGTCCTCGGCGAGGCCGAAGTCGAGCACCTTGACCAGGCCGCGCGGGCCGAGCATGACGTTGCCCGGCTTGATGTCCCGGTGGATCACGCCGCGCTCGTGCGCGACCTCGAGTGCCTCGGCGACCTGCGCGCACACACGAAGTGATTCTTCGACGGGCAGCGGGCCGCGCTCGAGGCGCTCGGCGAGCGACTCGCCCTCGACCTTCTCGAGCACGAGGAAGAGCGCGCCCTTGGCGGGCTCCTCGAAGCCGTAGATGGTCGCGACGTTGGGGTGATTGAGCGCGGCGATCGCGAGCGCTTCCTGGCGAAAGCGCGCGAGGCGCGACGGATCGGCCGCGAACTCGGGCGGCAGCATCTTGAGCGCGACCTCGCGATCGAGCCGGGTGTCGCGCGCGCGGAAGACGGTGCCCATGCCGCCCTCGCCGAGTTGGCCGAGGATGACGTAGGGGCCGAGCGTCGCACCGGTTTCGATCACGGGCCGATACTAGGATCTCGCGCCGCGCGCGGCAAGACCGCCGGGGCGCACCGTCCTGGCGGCTTCCCCGCGGGCCCCGGTCCGGATGTCCGTCCTGTGACAATTCACGGCCGGACCGCATCTGATATCCTGAGGCCGACGATTTCGCCCCCACCCGGAGGAACCCAATGTCCACCATGACGTCCGCCTCGGCAGTGCTCGACCGGCTCGGCGTGCGCCCCGTCAACGCGGGCGCCGCGCACGGCCGCTGGCTCGAGACCCAGGGCCCCGAGTTGGTCTCCACGAATCCCGCGACCGGCGAGCCGATCGCGCGCGTGCGCCAGGCGCTCGCCGCCGACTACGAGGCCGTGATGCAGGCCGCGACCCGGCAGTTCGCGACCTGGCGCACCGTCCCCGCGCCGCGCCGCGGCGAGATCATCCGCGCGCTCGCCAACCTGCTGCGCGAGCACAAGGATGACCTCGGCCGCCTGGTCGCGCTCGAGAACGGCAAGATCGTCTCCGAGGGCCTCGGCGAGGTGCAGGAGATGATCGACATCTGCGACTTCGCGGTCGGCCTCTCGCGCCAGCTCTACGGGCTGTCGATGCACAGCGAGCGCCCGAGCCACCGCATGTACGAGCAGTGGCAGCCGCTCGGCGTGGTCGGCGTGATCTCGGCGTTCAACTTCCCGGTCGCGGTGTGGGCGTGGAACGCGGCGCTCGCGATCGTGTGCGGCGATCCGGTGGTGTGGAAGCCCTCGCATAAGGTGCCGCTGACGGCGATCGCGGTGCAGAACCTCTGCCACAAGCTGATGGAGGAGTTCGACACGCCCGGCCTGTTCGGCATGGTGATGGGCTCGGTCGACGAGGTCGGCGAGCGCATGCTCAAGGACCCGCGCGTGCCGCTGATCTCCGCCACGGGCTCGACGCGCATGGGCCGCCACATCTCCGAGGTGGTCGGGCCGCGCATGGGCCGCATGATCCTCGAGTTGGGGGGCAACAACGCGATCGTCGTGCTCGACGACGCGGACCTGGACCTCGCGGTGCGCGCGGTCACGTTCGCCGCCTGCGGCACGGCCGGCCAGCGCTGCACGACCACGCGCCGCCTCGTGGTGCAGAAGGGCGTGGCGAAGGACGTGGTCGAGCGCCTCAAGAAGGTCTACGCCTCGGTCAGGATCGGCGATCCGCTCGACCCGGACACGCTGATGGGCCCGCTGGTCGACGAGCACGCGGTCGCCGACTACGAGAAGGCGCTGGCGGCGGCGAAGGCCGAGGGCGCCACGATTCTCTACGGTGGCAGGAAGATCGATCGCCCGGGCCACTTCGTCGAGCCCACGATCGTGGCCGCGCGCGCGGACATGAAGATCGTGCAGGAGGAGACGTTCGCGCCCATCCTCTACGTCATCGAGGTGGCGGACGTGGACGAGGCGATCGCGGTCAACAACGGCGTGCCGCAGGGGCTGTCCTCGGCGATCTTCACGCGCGACGTGCTCGCGGCGGAGCGCTTCCTCTCGGCGGCCGGATCGGATTGCGGGATCGCGAACGTCAACCTCGGCACCTCCGGTGCGGAGATCGGCGGCGCGTTCGGCGGCGAGAAGGACACCGGCGGCGGGCGCGAGGCGGGCTCGGACAGTTGGAAGCTCTACATGCGCCGGCAGACCGTGACGATCAACTACGGCAAGGAACTCCCGCTCGCCCAGGGCGTGCACTTCGACGTCTGAGATGAACACCGCGGTGCACGACCGAATCCGCGTGGTGGTGCGCCGCATCCCGCGCGGACGCGTCGCCACCTACGGCGACGTCGCGGCAAGGGCCGGCCTCCCGGGCCGCGCGCGGCTCGTCGGCACCGTGCTCGGCATGTCGCCCGAAGGCACAGCGCTGCCGTGGCACCGCGTCGTCGGCGCGGGTGGGGTGCTGAGCGTGGGCCGCTTTGCGCCGCACGCCGCGCGCACTCAGCGCCTGCGGCTCGAGCGGGAGGGCGTAGGCTTTACGCGCGCGGGCCGGGTGGATCTGGCGCGACACCGCTGGGGGGCAGCGCAAAGCTGAGCAATTGCATTTCGCAACGCCGAGGTCGCCGGGACTTCAGGAATTCGGGGGAACCGGCCATTCACCCGGGTGGTATCCTCCAAGACGTAAGACACGATGGATTTCCTCCCGTCGACCGAGTCGTCATGCCGGAGCCTTCCGGCGGCGCGCCCGGTCGAATTCGTGTTTGGAAAGACCTCCCTTGAGCCG